>DASRCB010000235.1:0-4240 GCA_035653295.1 Bryobacteraceae bacterium | reverse complement strand
TTCCGCGGGAGCGGCTGGCGCTTGCGCAGACCCCGCAGGTGTTCCGTTACGACCTGCTGAAGCGGGCCTTCGATAAAGCGCGGGAGGACGGGTTCATCGGCACCGACGAGTCCAGCCTGGTCGAACGGCTGGACGTGGAGGTCCACGTTGTCGCGGGCAGCGATCGTAACATCAAGATCACCAAGCCGTCCGATATGGAGCTGGCCCGCTTGTTTCTCGCGGACGAAACCGCCAGCCGGGTAGGAGTTTGAACGCCCGCGGCTTGCTGATTGGCCAGGGCTGGGACGTGCACCGCATCGCGGCGGGGCGCCCCATGATTCTGGGCGGCGTGTCCATCGCATCCGAGTTCGGGTTTGAAGGCCACTCGGATGCCGACGTGCTATCGCACGCTATTACGGATGCGATGCTCGGCGCTCTTTCGCTCGGCGACATCGGCATGCACTTCCCCGATTCCGATCCGCGGTGGAAGGGTTGCGACAGCCTGGTTTTTCTGCGGCACGCGCGGGACCTCGTCCTGGCGAGGGGCTACGACATCGCTAACGTCGATTCGACCGTGATCCTCGAGCGGCCGAAGCTGAAGGACTACCGTCTGCCAATCCGCGAGAAGCTGGCCGAAGCGCTGGGTGTGGACGTGGACCAGATCTCGGTCAAGTTCAAGACCGCGGAGAAGGTCGGGCCGGTGGGTGAAGGCCGGTCGGTTGAAGCGCAGGCGGTCGTGCTGTTGTGTCTGCGCCCGTAACCCACCGTTTTCCTCCCGGCCCGCGCGGTCTGCCGCTGGTCGGCGTGGTGCCGCTGTTCCGCCGCGATCCCGCCGGGTTCCTGCAGGGGCTGGCGCGCGAGTACGGTGCTGTGGTGCATTTCCTGCTGATGCGGCGGCACGCATTCCTGTTCACGCATCCGGACCATGTGCGCGAGATTCTGGTCAACCAGCAGGCGAACTTTACGAAGAGCCGGATCCTGCAGCGCTCCAAGCTGCTGCTCGGCGAAGGCCTGCTCACCAGCGAAGGCGAGGCCCATCTGCGGCAGCGGCGCATGGCCCAACCCGCGTTCTACCGCGAGCGGCTGCAATCGTACAGCGAGATCATGAGCAGCTACGCGCTGCGCACGCGCGAGCGGTGGCAGCCAGGGACGACTCTGGACATGCAGTCAGAAATGATGCGCCTGACGCTGTCAATCGTAGCCCGCGCGCTGTTCGGCGCCGATGCGGAGGGCGATGCGGCCGATGTGGGCCGCGCGATGACGGAAGTGATCGAGCTGTTCCGCTTCATGATGCTGCCTTTTTCGGAGCACCTCGACCGTTACCCGCTTCCGCACCGCCGCCGGTTCGATCGAGCCAAGGCGGTGCTCGACCGCGCCGTTTACCGCATCATTGCTGAGCGCCGCGGCGCATTGGCGGGGCGTGGACGCCCCGCGCACGCGTGGACGCCTGCCCCACAAGGAACCGACCTTTTGGGTACTCTGCTGGCGATGCGCGATGACGATGGCAGCGGGATGACCGACCAGCAGCTGCGCGATGAGATCATGACCCTGTTCATCGCCGGGCATGAGACCACCGCGATCGCCCTCACGTGGACCTGGTATCTGCTGTCACGGAACCCAGAGTGCGAGCGTCGGCTTCATGAGGAGATCGATTCCGTCCTGCGCGGCCGCACTCCGTGCTTCGACGATTTGCCGAACCTGCGGTACACGGATATGGTGATCAGCGAATCGCTGCGTCTATATCCGCCGGCATGGTCGGTGACGCGCATGGCGAAGGATGACTGTGAAATCGGCGGGGTGCACGTGCCCTCAGGGTCAGTGTGCATCGCCTGCCAGTGGGTAACGCATCGCGACGAGCGCTTTTTCCCCGACCCGGAGCGCTTCGATCCCGAACGATGGCTGCCCGAGGCGCGCGAATCACGCCCGCGCTTCTCGTATTTTCCCTTCGGCGGCGGCGCGAGGGTGTGCATCGGGGAGCGCTTCGCGTGGATGGAGATGATGCTGGCGATCGCAGCCATCGCGCAGCGCTGGCGCCTGCGCCAGGACGACGCGCGAACGATCGACGTCATGCCCATGCTGACACTGCGACCTAAAGAAACCGTGTCAATGATTACGGAAAAGCGCGAAATCGTCTAACTATCGGAGAACACCGATGGCTAAAGGAGATGTTGTTGTCGTAACCGGCGCTTCCGCCGGGGTGGGGCGCGCCACCGTGCGCGCATTCGCGCGCGATGGAGCCAATGTCGGACTGATCGCGCGTGGAACCGAAGGACTCGAGAACGCCTGCCGCGAAGTGGAGCAGGCCGGCTGCCGCGCCGTCGCCGTGCCCACCGATGTCGCCGACGCAAATCAGGTGGAGGCTGCGGCCGAGCGTATCGAACAGGAACTGGGACCCATTAACATCTGGGTCAATGACGCGATGACCACGATCTTCGCGCGATTCGTGGACATAACGGCCGAAGAGTTCAAGCGCGCAACGGAAGTGACATACCTGGGCGCGGTCTACGGGACGATGTCGGCGCTGAAGCGCATGTGGCCGCGCAACAGCGGGACCATCGTGCAGGTGGGGTCGGCGCTGGCTTACCGGTCGATTCCGCTGCAGGCGCCCTATTGCGGGGCCAAGCACGGCATCGCCGGGTTCACCGATTCCATCCGCTGCGAGATTATCCACGAGCACAAGAACATTCACATCACGATGGTGCAGCTGCCGGCGATGAATACGCCGCAGTTTAACTGGTGCAAGACGAAGCTGCCGCGCCACCCGCAGCCGGTGCCGCCGATCTTCGAGCCGGAAGTCGCAGCGAACGCAATCGTCTGGGCCGCGCATCATCGCCGGCGCGAGGTGTACGTCGGCGGTCCGACCGTGGAGGCCATCTGGGCCAATAAGTTCTTCCCCGGCCTGCTCGACTGGTACCTGGGCAAAACCGGCTACGATTCGCAGCAGACCAGCCAGCCCGTTTCGCCGAACCGCCCGAACAATCTGTTCGAGCCTGTTCCTGGCGACGCGGGGCCGCACGGCATCTTCGCCAGCCGCTCCACCGATGTCAGCGAGGAGACCTGGGCTTCGCTCAACAAGGGCTGGCTCTCGCTCGCGGGCCTGAGCGTGGCCAGTATCGCCGTGGGCCTGCTGCTCGCAGGGAAGCACTGATGGATCGCGACATCGCGGGTCTGTCGCTGTTCTCAGCCGGCGCCATGGGGGTGATCGCCCTGTACCAGACTGGGGTGCTGAAGCGCCTGCCCGATCCGCCGGGCTTCGACTCGGCGCGAGTGGTCACATCGCCGGAGGCGCGCCGATTCGGAGTGCCCGATGGATTGCTCGGACTGGCCAGCTACGGAATAACAGCGGCGCTGGCGCTCGCGGGGGCAAAGGGCGCGCTCGTCGCGAAGGTGACGGCCGATGCCGCGGTGGCCGCGAAGCTCACTGCCGATGAATGGAGAAAGCACCACGCCTTCTGCTTCTGGTGCCTGCTGGCGACAGGAGCGACGGCGATCAGCGCGGCGCTGGCGTGGAAGGAAGCGTCCGCCGGCTGGACGGACGCTCGGACTTCGAACTAAGCTATTGATTGCTGCGCTGGCTGGATGGAGGCACCAGGCCCTTGAGGCGCAGGTAGGTCACCATGTTGCCGTAATGCTCGTCGGTGTGAGCGGTGTTGAGAGACATGACGGTCAGCTTCGGAAGCTCCATCTGTCCGAATAGCTTTACTTTTTCGGCGCCGCTGGCGTCCGACAACCCGGCGTACGCCTTGTCGCAGTAGGCCATGGCGTCCTTCATGGCCTGAACGATATCCGCCTTGGTGGTCTTATTCTTCTCGACGTCCGGCATGGTCTTGTCGCCGCTCACGAATCCGCAGAATTCGTACTGGCCGTCGGCGACGTGCGCGGCAAGCTGGCCGAAACTGCGAATCGTATCTACCGGCTTGAACGAGTAGTTTTCCTCGGGCATTTCCTCGGCGGCCTTGATGGCCATGCCCATGATGTAGTGATAAATTCCCTTCTCACCGCCGGTGAGGGGGTTGGCCGAAGTCGCTTTTGGCGCAGTATCAGCCGCTAAAGCAAACAGGGCGCAGAAGGTGGAGAGACAGATAAGCTGCAGGGCTTTCTTCATGTGGTGAGACCTCCCGAAAATGATGCCACAGGACGTCAGCGGGTCGCGACTATGTTACGAATTTCGTGGGGCTGCGGGGAGGGAAGATGGCGGCGGCGGCGATTGAATTGAGACCGGGCGGGCGGGCTGAGAGCCCGCCGCAGGGCGAGGCCCTGC
>DASRCB010000234.1:0-4976 GCA_035653295.1 Bryobacteraceae bacterium | reverse complement strand
GAGGCACTGTCGTGGCCGACTACATCCTGCAACGAACATTGACTGTGCCGCGGCCGTTAGCCGCAGTGTTCGACTTCTTCAGCCAGGCCGGGAATCTCGAAACCCTCACACCACCCTGGCTGCATTTTAAAATAGTGCGCTACGCGCTTCCTTTGGGACCGCTGGGCCGGCTAGTGCATCGCCTGCAGGTCGCCCGGGACCTCGCGAAGATCTTCGAGTACCGTGAACACCGTGTTCGAGCACTTCTTAGCTAGTGTCCTGACTCAGAGATTCTTTTAGAAAGTCGGTGGACGTTCCCGAGGATGAGATCCGCATCCGCTGCGATACGAAGGGTTTTGGATCGCGGTTACGTTGAATGACTTCCACGACCCACGCAGCGCTCGGTGACCTCCGCGAAGAGGCGCTCCACCAGATTGAGCCAGCTTCCGCTGGTGGGCGTGAAGTGCACCTGATATCGCCGATAGAGGGGCAAACCAGTTCCGGACCGGTTCCCTCCCAGCAAGAATAGAACAGAATACGCATAACTTGTTCCTGACCGTGGGGGAGGGGCTCCAAGAGGAGCCTGACTGGCAAATCGACCTTTAAATCGATACCGTTCGGAGGCGGAAGGGAAGATCGACACGCCAGGAGGCAGAGCACAGCCGCTCACGTTCGCTAACGCACGACAACGGCAGTCGAGGCGAGCATGATTGCGGTCTCCCAACCAGGCACAGGCCCTCTCACAGCCGGGGTGTGCAGCGCCGGGCCCGAGAACATATAGCCGAGCGGCACTTCACCAGCCGTGAGAGAGCCACAGCTTTACTGGTTGGTAGAGCAAGTATATGGCGACGATCGCCAACCATACCATGGAGCTGACTGACAGCGGACGGGCGGTCACGCGAATCTCGGGCGTTCGGTTCAATTGCAGTAACGGGCCTTCCTCTGGCGCCGCGGTGCGGTCATACAAATACAGCGGAGCCGCGGCGAATATGGCGAAAAGCGGAAACCACACGGCATCGGTCGTCGGGGATGCATGCCCCTGTGGGCCGCGAATGGCAAGCGATGCTATGACGTCTCCGGCGGCCAGCGCGGCAAGCGCGAAGTGACGTATGGCCAAGGCGCGGCCGGCGGAGTTCAGGCCGGTCATTAACCGACGGGAGCGCAGCACGGCTTCTTTGCCACGCAGGTTCTCGACAACACAGAGCACCGGCCAGAGGCAATCGCGGGTGACCCAACCCGATCCAAATAGAAAAATCGATCTTGCCTGAATCGCGGCGAGGCCGGGCATGGCCTTGACCAGGCGCCAGAATACCCGCAGCGAGACGAATCGCCTGACGCGAATCCTGCTATCAATGGCGATGAGGGCCGCCGTTGCGCGAAGTAGATTATCGCAGAAGACGAGCGCAACAGCGGCCGCGAGCGCCACCAGAACAGTCCGCAGCAAAGGGACGAGGAGCAGTTTGCCAAAAAGGAAAGCCAGCAAAGCGACCGCACAGAGCAGGACCGTGTAGATGGGCAGCATCAAAAAGGCAAAGGCGCCAAGGTGTTGCAAGAGAAATGCGCGCGATCTTCGTAAAGCAAAGAATTCGGAATCCACGGCATTATGAAACCGGCGCGCGAACGTGATCGCAGACGAAGGGCGGGCATCCGGGTCGCGGGACAGTCCGGCGAGCACCACGTCCGAGACATCGCGCGGAACTTTTTCGATGCTGGCTGGCGGCCGGGGATTTCCGCTCGTGTGAAACGAGACCAGCTCCGCGGTGGTTGTTCCGGTGAAAGGCAGTTCTCCGCAGACCAGGTCGTAGGCGACAACGGCAAGGCTATAAGTGTCGGAGCGGAAGTCGACGGCTCTTCCCAACGCCTGCTCCGGGGACATATAAGCGGGAGTTCCGACGAGGCTACCAGGCATGGTGCGGCCGCCGTCGCTGCCAAATGAATCAGAGGCTCTGCTCGACGGGAACGATGTCATGGCAATTGTCTCGGCCTCTGAGGCTTGTACCGGGAACTGCATGCGCAGGGGCTGAGTGCCCACGTCCATGACAACGGTTTCCATCTCGCCGGCGAGAGCGCGCAGTGCTTCGGGCTCGGCGGCCCCGGGTGCGGGAGGCTCGGGCAGCGAGTCTGGTTCTCCGGCCATTTTCATCTTGGCAACGCCGAAATCGAGCACTTTGACGGTATATGCACCTCGGCCGTTCGGTTTCAGCCAAATATTGTCCGGCTTCAGGTCGCGATGCACGATCATGGCGGTGGGCTTCATCGAGCGCGAGGGCAATCTGGTCGACAAGGTCCGCAACAACGGTAAGGGAGGCGCGCGGCGGTGATTGCTGAAACGTCGACAGCGTTTGGCCATCGAGGAGTTCCATTACCAGATAGGGGATCTGGCCTTTTGCGGAACGGGCGATTCCGAAATCAGTGACGTTGACGATATTGGGATGACGCAAGCGGCCGCACGCCTGAGTCTCCCGCTGAAATCGGGAGAGGAACTGCGGATCGGCGGCCCATTTGGGGGCGATCATCTTAACGGCGACGACGCGCGTGGTGCCGAGATGCGTGCCGAGATAGACGTTTCCCATGCCGCCCGCACCGAGCTGGCGGTCGATGCGATACTTGCCGTCGAGGACCGCGCCAATCAAGCGGCCATCATAACAACCAGGGGACGGCAGTGGTGATGCTAAATAGTGGTCGGCGAACCCCTTCCATCGCGCGCCAACGTCCAGCGGTTTTGATCTACTCCGTCTTTGCAATTGATTGAGTGGGTCAGAGTTCGAGGAAAGTCGAGAGGTACCTGCTGCGCTTTCCCGCCGTTCGGGTCCCCGAATGGACCGGGAAACTTAACCTGTGCCGTTAAGTTCGGGTTTCGGCATCTGCTGATGTCGGTGCGGACCACAGGAGAAGCGCCGCCCCAGGCGTTCGCGCGCAAAGGAATGCGCTGGGAATTTGTGAAAAGATCACGCCCATGGTCGAGCGCGCCGGAGATGGCACTGTGCCAGAGAAGAGCGCGACGCTCGGAAGCGCCGAGATTCATCCCGTCCAGCAATACCACGCTGCACGTCGATAAAAGACGTCCGAAAGCGGCTTAAGATTGAGCTGACGCGATGAGGGACCGGCGGCTTCCGAGTCTCTGGGCGAAAACCGAAGAGGCTGCCAATTGGTAAGTTATCCTTGCCGTCCCCATTGAAGTCCGCCGCGGAGGCGGATGGCGTGAACAGGCCGCGCCTCGCCGGCGGTGCTCGACGTGGACAGCCGTACAGCGTATACGAGTTCCTGTGGCATGTCCGCTGATGTCAGCCGGGCTGCGAACGTGTGACGTAACCGAAAAGCTTCAGTTCTGCTTCCATCTTCCGCGCGATCGAGCGCCTGGCGGCGGAAACTGCCGGCTGGAATCGTCCAGCACCAGCACCCAGTCGCTGCCGAACCCCTCTGACGGACACTGGAAATCGCGATCCTGACGGCCATCCAGCTCGCCGATCGCCTCCGCATCGCCCGATCGCGGGTTGTACCACCACGCGCGCAGACGTGCCCCTCCGATTCTGCCCGGGCGCACCGTGAAGCGCCGACCCTGCGCGCTGTAAACCAGGGCGTACCCATCGGCGCGAGTCGCACTGATGCGGTCGGCGCCCTCCAGCGCGTCGGCCACCAGCGACTGGTCGGGCACCCGTGAGAGGTAAGGGCGCGATTCCAGCAGCGCCCGAAGATACTGCATTTCTCTCGCGCCCGGCCGCGTCATTGCCTCATACCAGTACATCAGCGGACCATTGATGGGTGTTCTTCCCGGTGCGAACATCTGCCACACCGCATGATTGCCGTATGTGTGCCCGCATGCACCGGAAAACGTGTCCGCGTAAGCATACTGCCGAACGTGCGCATCGAAGGAATAGCCCAGCTCCTTCGCCCGGAACGCCAGCGGATGATCTTCGTAGAGCGGCTCTCCATCGAGAACGGGCTTCGTCGGCGCGCGGGCGTAATCGGTCGCGATCTTCTCCCACGACCGCGACTGCCCTGGTGCTCCGTGCCCGTCCTGCTGCATGTTGAAATCGAGCCATGGCGCGTTGTGGAACCACGTGGACGAAGATTCGCCACCGCGGGGATGAAAGCTCATGAGAAATGCGTCGTAGTCTTCCCGGCCAGAGATCCCCATCGCGACCCCGCGCGCGAGTGCGTTACAGGTCTCCTCGACGCCGGTTGCCGTCCTGTCGCCGCCCAGGATCCAGATGACACCCTTCCGGCCAAACCGGCGGCCGACGAACCCGCCGTATATCTCCGCGTTCACCGGATTGAAGATCCGGCGATCGAGTCGTCCGCCCGGGTTGACCCAACTGCCCCACGTGGGCAGCAGCGCGATGTACATGCCGCGGGCGTTCGCCTGATCGACGATGTACTCCACATGATCCCAGTAATCGTACTGGCCAGGATCCTACGGCTGTGCGCCCGGCGTCACAGCCGGCCTCGCGGGATCCCCGTCGACCAGAGGCAGCTTGCCATATGCGTTCGGAACGGTAATGCCATCGAGTTCCGCAAGCGCGACTGCCTGAATTACCGTGAATCCCTGAGCTGCGCGCGTATCCAGATATTTGACTGCCTGCTCGCGGTTCAGGCGATGAAACAGCTCCCACGCGGTATCGGCCAGATAAAAGAATGGTCGTCCGTCGTTCGTTACGAGGAACCGGCGATTGTCGCTCACTCGCAGCTGTGGCAACGGCTGCGCGCCGAGAGCTACCGCCGCGGTTAGCACCAGCCAGATCCGGTTCATTCTGAGTCCACTCCGAACCAGATCACTTTCGCTCCGGGTTTCTCGAACCGGATATCGATTTTCGCCCGCCCTGCTCGATCGGGCGTGACCGTCACGTGCGCCGGCGCAACATGGCGCGGCGCAGGCCTGTTCGCGGTGATGTAACTGTAGTCTCCTGCGGCAGTCGCGAACACGACCACAGCTCCGCAGCCGGTTTTCGCCAGAATCTTCTCGTGAATCTCCGGCGACCCGCTCAGGTCGCCTGAAG
>DASRCB010000233.1:0-74504 GCA_035653295.1 Bryobacteraceae bacterium | reverse complement strand
AGCGATCTTCGACCGCGAGTTGACGCCCACGCAACAGCGCAACCTGGAGCGCGCGCTGGAGGTGAAGGTGCTGGACCGGACGCAGCTGATCCTGGACATCTTCGCGCGGCGCGCGCGCACGCGCGAGGGCCAGCTTCAGGTGGAACTGGCGCAGTTGAACTATCTGCTGCCGAGGCTGACCGGGCACGGCGCGGCCATGTCGCGGCTGGGCGGCGGAATCGGCACGCGCGGTCCCGGCGAAACGAAACTCGAAACCGATCGCCGCCGTATTTACCGCCGCGTTCGCAAACTGGAGCAGGACCTCGAAACTGTTCGCGCCGGCCGCTCCATCCAGCGCCGCCAACGGCAGGGCGTGCCCCTCGCCACCGTGGCTCTGGTCGGCTACACCAACGCGGGCAAGTCGACCTTGTTCAACGGCCTGACCGGCGCGGGCGTGCTCGCCGACGCCCGCATGTTCGCCACCCTCGACGCGACCGTGCGCCACGTGACCCTGCCGTCAAAACGGCGCGTGCTGCTGAGCGACACCGTAGGGTTTATCCGCAATCTGCCGACGACGCTCGTGAAGGCCTTCCGCGCGACCCTGGAGGAAGTGACCGAGGCCGCACTGCTGCTTCACGTAGTGGACGTGTCCTCACCCCACGCGTCGCAGTACATGGCCCATGTACGCAAAGTGCTGGAGGAGATCGGCGCCGCCGAAAAACCCCAGATCCTCGTGCTGAACAAGATCGATCTGGCCGCCGCGACCATGCCCGATCCCAAAGCCATCGCGATCTCGGCTCGCACCGGTCTGGGCATCGACGCTCTGGTTACTGCGATCGACGCCGCAATCGAACTCGATCCGGTCGAGCGCGCCTGCTTCCGGGTCCCGGTGGCCGAAGGCGCCGCGCTCAACCTGCTGCACGAGCGCGCCCGCATTCTGGAAACCCGCTATGACGGCGATGTGGTCCACATCGAAGCAGAAGCACCGGCTTCCGTCCGCCGCCAACTCGCTCGCTATGCACTGTAGAGCAGGCCTTTGGTCTGCCCGCGAAAAAAAAGCCCGGAGCCGTTGAAAGCTCCGGGCGTATGTGACCGAACTGGAACGCTGCTTAGAACCGCAGTTCGCCCTTGAGCTCCACGAACCGCGGCGAGTTATTCCCGCCGACGAACGCTCCCAGAATGCTGGTCGGTGTGCCGACGAGGCTGATGATGTTCCCGAAACTCGGGTTGGCGATATCCGCCACGGGCTGGTCGAAGTTCGGGTGATTGAGCACATTGAAGGCCTGCGCGCCGAACGAGAAAGTAACCCGCTCCTTGATGCGGATGTCCTTCATCAGCGCGAGGTCCATGTCGAAGAAGTTCGGCCCCCGGAAGTCGTTCCGTCCCTGCGCGCCGAAGCCGTTGGTCGCCGGCAGGAACTCCGAAGCGGTGAGGCAGGGCGTGTTCACCGCGCTCTTATCGCAGGTCGCGAAGTGGGTGAGCGGCGTCGCGAACACTGTGCCGAGATAGTTGAAGCTCGACAGCAGGTTGGTCGCGTTGCCGTCAATTACCGTGAACGGCATACCCGTCCGGAAGAAAACGTTGCCGGAGAGTGTCCATCCGCCGAAGATCATCCCTGGCCCCCAGTGCATGCCCGCGTGGCGGAACATGTCCGTCATTACCCAGCCGAAGCTGACGTAATGGCGCACGTCCTGATCGGCGTTCCCGTAGTTGGCGCGAAGGTTGAAGGGGTTCTGCGGATACAGGATGCTTTCGTTCGTGGCGATGTAGGAGAACGGCAGGAGACCGCCGTTCGAAACTTCATCCTGCGCGTGGCTCCAGGTGTAGTTGAGGTTGAACGTCAGCCCGGCGGACATGCGCCGTTGAAGGCTGGCGGTCAGGCCGTTGTAGTTGGCGATGCCGCCGTCCATGAACTGCGTCACTACGCCGAAGCGCGGATCCGGAGGCGCCGCGGGCAGACCCGCCCAGCCGCCGGGGCACGCGTCCGCCGGGCAGTAGGCATTCAGGCCGCCATCGGCAATGGGGATATAGTTGCCGTGCATGCCGGCGTAATTCAGGCTCAGCAGCATCTTCGAGCCCAGCGCCTGCTGCACTTCGAAGTTCCACTTATAGTAAGTCGGGTTCTTGAAGAACGCGGGGAAGCTGCTGATGTTTGGCGGCGCGAACGACGGCACCGCCGCGGTGATCGAGGCCAGCGTCCCGCCCGAAGCGAACCCCGAAAGCAGCGCCTGATTCGCGGAAGATGCGGCGCTGTACAGGCTGTTCGGCGCACCGGGCGCGATCGGTCCATTGGCGATGGTGAAGGCGTTCAGGCCGGGCGAGTTGAAGGCCGCCGCCTGCGCCAGGAAGCCCGGAATCTCATCGGCGAAAATACCGGCGCCGGTGCGGATGACGGTCTTGTCGCTGTTGAACGGCCGCCACGCGATGCCGATGCGCGGCTCCCAGATCACCGTCGGCGTGTTCGGGAACGCGTTGTGCTGGTTTGCGAGAATCGCCTGGTTGTACGGCTGGTTCACGTCCGCGAGCCCGCCCGTGAAGGTGCTCGAAAGCCGGGCGAAGCAATTGTGTCCGCATGTCGGATTGGCGTAGTTCTCCAGGCGCAGGTTGAGCGAAACGGTCAGCCGATCATTCACCTTCCAGTCGTCGGCGATGTAGCCGCCGAACGTATTGAACAAGAACGGCTGCTCGGTCGCGGACGGGAACTGCTGCTCGAGGAAGGTGCTCGGTCCGGCGCCGGCGTAGAAGTCGGCCAGGTTGGTGTGAATCCAGCCGTTGACGTTTTCACCGAATCCGAGTTCGGTGACGGTATCGTGCAGCCAGCTGAAGCCGAGCCGAACGGTGTGCGCGCCCATCACCTTCGAGAAGTCATCGAGAATCTGATACTGGAATACGCGGCGGCCCTGCGGAAATTCGAAGGCCGCGCCGCCGACGCGTGAGAATGCCGCTCCGGCAAAGCTGATCGGAGACTGCAGCGCCGCCACAGACCGCTCGGATTCGACAGCAGAAACGCCGCCGAATAGAACAGCGCGGAGGCATTGAACTGATTCACCGCGCTGGCTCCAAAGGCGTGGCTTTCCGAGACCTGGCCGGACATCTGGGGCTGAGGGCTGTAGGCGTTGAAGATCGGGTTCAGCGCGTCGGTGTAGGTAGGCTGGTAGCCGTTATCGCGGAACACGCGGATATAGCCGTGATCCTTATCGCTGAAGTTGTGGTCCACGCGCGCGGCCCACTGATACTCGCGCTCGCGGTTGGGAGGCGTCGTGCGGAATGCGACCGAGCAGGGCACACCCGGCCCCAGCGCGGTGAAGCTTCCGCAGCCTCCGCCGTTGGTCGGCGCCGCACTCGCGGCGCCGGCGGCGCCATTGTAGATGCCGAAGATCTGCTGGTAATACGGGACCTCGGCGGAGTTGCCCGTCGCCGCCAGGTTGGCCAGCGTGGCCGCCTGGAACTGCGGGCTCGGAATGTGGATCAGGTTGCTGGAAGTGGGCAGCACCACGCGGGCGCCTTCGTAATCCACGTCGAAGAAGGTGTGATTCTTCCAGATCGGGCCGCCGACATCGGTCGCCCACTGATTGAAGTTCAGGAATGGGCGTGCCGCGCCGACGGAGTTGCTGAAGAAATCGTTGGCGTTCGTCGCCCGGCCATCCCACATGTAAATGGCGTTGCCATGGAAGGCGTTCGTGCCAGATTTGGTGATGTAAGTCACCTGCGTGCCGGCATACTGCCCGTACTGCGCCGAGTAGGCGTTATTGATCACGTTCGCCTCGGAGATGTCGTTGAAGCCGAGCATCAGGTTCGAGGCGCCGCTATTGTTCAGGTTCAGATACGGGTCGTTAAAGTTCTGCCCGTTAATGGTGAACAGATTCGACGTCGCCGGCATCCCGAGAGCCGAGAAATTCCCGTAGCCGGATTGGGTGTTCATCACCACGCCGGGCGCGGTCTGCGCGATGTAGGTCAGATCGCCGCCGGGATTCGGCATGTCCGCGATCTGCTCGGTGTTGTAGGGCGTCGAAACGTCGGCGTTCTCCGTCTGAATCGCCGTGGGCGATTCCGTGACGTTCACCGTGGTGGTGGACGCAGCCACGGCGAGTTGGAAGTCGGCCGGCGTAGGCTGGCCAGCCGTGACGATCAGGTTGGCCCGCTGTGACGTCTGGAAGCCGTTGGCCGTCACGGTGACTCGATAGTTCCCGGGCGGCAGGAATGCGAAACGATAGGTTCCCTGGGCGCCGCTGGTCGCGGTTTGCGTTGCGCCCGTGTTTACGTTCGTTGCCGTGAGTTGCGCATTCGGGAGAGCGGCCCCGGTTGCGTCGGTCACGGTTCCGGTAATGTCCCCGGATGTGATGGACTGAGCCAGAAGGCGCTGGCCCAGAAAGGCCGCTGCCAAGACGAGCAGACTGGCCATGAGAATCCGTCGTACCACTGGTTACTCCTCCATTGAAACTTGCCCGGCGTGCGAGGCGGGACCGAGTGAGTGAGCGTCCCGCGCCGGGATGTTGCACGGGGATGCACGCGTGCCTCCACAAAACTGATGACGTGTATTCAGTCATTTACTCCGTCATCATCGCGTGATCTTTATGGCTTGCCATATTTGCGATCTCAAATTCTGTAAGGAAAGTAGATTGAATCCTGCTGTAAACCGCTGATTAGGAGAATGTTGCTGAGTCATATAACGGAGCGAATTACAGTAAATTACGAAACGTGGTAGCCCGGCGCAGCGTCTATCGACCACTTTTGCGCAAAGACGATCTGATACTTCCGGCCAGTGCGGCACACTATCTCTTTGCGCTACTGCGACGTCAGCCTGCCTGTGCCGCTCGATCAGCCCTTCACCTATGAGCTGCCGGAAACGCTGCGGCATCGCGCGCAGACCGGCTGCCGTGTTCTGGTTCCATTCGGCGCGCGCACGCTGACCGGCGTGATCCTTCGCGTTCACGACGACCCCGCCCCCGAGGCGCAGCTCAAAGAGGCCCTCCGGCTCATCGATGAAGAACCGGTGCTCGACGCCGAGCTGATCGCCCTCGGCCGCTGGATATCGGGGTACTACTGCGCGCCTCTCGGCGAGGTGCTGCGTAGCATGATGCCGCTCTCCGGCGAGGTTCGCCGCACGAAGCTGTACTCGCTCACCGACGCCGGCCGGGACGCCGCGCGCCAGCTGCTGCTCGGACAGCCGGATGAGGATCCCGTCCTTCAGCTCCTGCGCCTGCTCGAGGCGCGCCCGCTCTCGGCCGCGTACCTGAAGAAGAAGGTGGCCAACGGCGATCGGGCGATCCGCTCCCTTGAGAAGAAGGGTTTCATCGCCGTCGAAGACCTGAAAGCGGAACGTGATCCCTTCCGCGCTTCCGCTGCGAGGCTTCGGGTCGAGTTTCTTAAGCGAAATCCGAACGGAAGCCTCCCGAAGCCCGAGCGCGAACTGCTGTCGTTCCTGGAGCTGCATCCCGGCACGCACAATGTGGAGCGCCTGGGAGAAGTGGTGCAGAACGCCAGCCGCGCGGCGCGGGCGCTGGCGCGACGGGGTCTGGCGCGGCTGGAAACCGAATCGGTCATCAACACGCTGGAGCCGCTCCGTCCCGAGCGCACCCTGAACGCGCATCAGCTCGCCGCTTACCAGGAGATCGAAGCGGCTCTCGTGCGGCGCGCATTCCATTCCTTCCTGCTGGAGGGCGTTACCGGATCGGGCAAGACGGAGGTCTACCTGCGCGCCATCGACGCGTGTCTCGAACTGGGCCGCGGCGCGCTGCTGCTGGTTCCGGAGATCGCGCTCACGCCCGCGGTGGCCGGGCAGTTCTACCACCGCTTCGGTGATCGCGTCGCCATTCTGCACTCCGCGTTCAACGATGCCGAGCGGGCCGAGCAGTGGCGGCGCGTGCGCAGCGGGGCGGCCGGAGTCGTCGTCGGCACGCGCTCCGGCGTGTTCGCACCGGTACGCAACCTCGGCCTGATCATCGTTGACGAGGAGCATGACGGCAGCTACAAGCAGCACGAAACGCCGCGTTATCACGGCCGCGATCTCGCCATCCTGCGCGCCAGCGCTGCCGGCGCGGTTGTCGTGCTCGGTTCGGCGACGCCCAGCCTCGAATCGCGCTACAACGTGGAGCGCGGGAAGTACGCGCGTCTGGAACTACCGGAACGGATCGAACGCCGGCCCATGCCGAAGGTGGAGATCATCGACATGCGCGAGGAGTTCCTGCAAACGCGCCGCCAGGCCACCTTCTCGCGCCGCCTCCGCGACGCCATCGGCGAGCGCCTCGCGGCAGGTGAACAGGTCATGCTGCTGCTGAACCGCCGCGGTTTTTCGAGCTTCGTTACCTGCCGCGCGTGCGGCTGGCGCATGGAGTGCGTCAACTGCTCGGTCACCATGACCTGGCACCGGCGCGACAAGCGCATGCTGTGTCATTACTGCAATTACGCGCAGCGCGTGCCGTCACGCTGCCCGCAGTGCGACAGCGATTACCTGCAGTTCATCGGCACCGGCTCGGAGAAGGTCGAAGACGATCTGCACAAGGAGTTCCCGCAGGCGCGCATCGCCCGGATGGACCGCGACACGGTCAGCGGCAAGCGCCACTTCGAGTCGATTCTCCAGGGTTTCCGCGAAGGCAGCTTCGACATTCTGGTGGGCACGCAGATGATCGCCAAGGGGCACGACATCCCCAATGTCACGCTGGTCGGGGTGATCTCGGCTGACATCGGTCTCGCAATGCCGGACTTCCGGGCCGCCGAGCGCACATTCCAGCTTCTGACCCAGGCAGCGGGCCGCGCCGGCCGCGGCGATCTGCCCGGCATGGTGCTGATCCAGACCATTAGCCCCGATCATTACGCCATCCGCTTCGCGGCGCAGCAGAATTATCAGCTCTTTTATGAGAAAGAAATTCAGTTCCGGCGGCTGATGCGGTATCCGCCGTTCGCCGCCCTGGCAAATGTGCTCGTGCGCAGCGAGCGGCAGGAAGACGCGCTGGCGAGGAGCGCTGAGCTCGGCCATCTGCTGGACCCCCTTCCTGAAGGCCTGAAAGTGCTCGGTCCGGCGGAAGCTCCCGTCCCTCGGCTGAAGGCCGAATTCCGCTACCAGCTGCTCATCAAGGCCGCCAGCCGTAAGCGCCTGAACGAAACCCTGCAAACGCTTCGGCGTCACGCGCTGGAACACAAATGGAATGCGGCGGCGCTGGTGATTGACGTCGATCCCGTGTCTTTGCTCTAATCGCAACGCATGGCGCCTGACGCGGCAACCGTGAGCGAGAACCTTCGGGAGGCGATGCGCTTCTTCGGACGCGCGCGCCGCGAGGGCGAGATCCGCGATTTGCCCGCGCTGACCGTGATCTCGTCGGGCGTCGATTACGGTGTGTTCAATGCCGCAGTGTTATGCGCGTCGCTGAACGGCGATGTCGGTGCGCTGTCGCGGCAGATGGACGAGTCCGCCGATTTCTACCGCGCGAAGAACCTTCCGTGGTCCTTCTGGGCCTGCGACGACCTGATCGGGGAAACGCGCGGACCGCTGCGGGGAGTGCTCGAACGGCATTCGCTGCGGCACATCACCACCGCGCCGGGGATGGTCGCCGAAGCGCTTGCCAGCCCGGTGCGCGCGCTGCCTCGGATGGAAGTGCGCGAAGTCAGCGATGGGCCGACGCGAACCGCCTTCTCGCACGTGACCGCGGTGGCCTTCGATATCCCCTTCGCGGTCTGCGATGCGGTCTACGGCGCCGGCCGGGGCTGGGGCGGAAGCCTGCGCGGCTGGGTCGGATATCAGGAAGGAAGGCCGATCTGCACCACGGCGACCATCGCGTGGGCGGGCGTGATCGGCATCTACTCCGTGGGCACGCTGCCCGCCTGGCAGCGGCGCGGGTACGCCGAAGCGGTGATGCGCCACGCCATCGAGCGCACGCGCGCGAGCGCTGCCTCCAATGGGATCGTGCTGCAATCCACGCGCGCCGGCCTGCGGCTGTACGAGCGCATGGGCTTCCGCGCGGTGACCAGCATCCACGTCTTTCTCAGCCGCTGAGGGCAACCAGCGCTCTCGACAGGTTCCCGTGCGATTTCTTTCTGCTTTTCGTGTTGAAACGCGCCGCACGGGTGCTATAATTCACGACGTTCTCTCGCGCCGCGAAACACTCGGAAGGAGATTTGCAATGGGAATCTGTTCGGACCAGTCGGTCACTTTCCTTAAGAATCTGGGCTATAACGTCGTGAGGCACCCCAATGCCGCGATCAAGCCTCTGGATCTTATCGGCGTTCAAAACAAGCAGCCGCTCTATCTGGGCCCGCTGAACCTGCTGATAACCAACCCTCCAGGACCGCTGCCCGCGATCACCGCCAATATTGTGGCCGCGGACATCAATGGCCAGAGCTCCAGCACCCTGAAGATCGGGGTAGGCGTGACGATTCTCGGAAACCTGATCGGGGCCATGGGTGGATCGAATCTGGGCGCGAGCGCGGATTTCACCAACGCGAGGCAGATCACGTTTGCGTACAACGACGTTCTGAATGACCAGGCTGTCCCGCTGGAAATCGGCAATTATCTGCGCAACGCCGATGTGGACGGGGGAAACAAGATTCTGCAGCAATATGTGCTCGGTAACGGAAACCTGTACCTTATAACCAAGACTGCGAAATCGAGGAAGTTCACCGTGCATTTCGAGCGCAGCAACGGCGTGGACGCCAGCGTGACAGTGCCCGTACTGAGTGGCGTGGCTGGGGGCAACGTTTCGGTAGCGGCCAGCGGGGCCAGCAGTTCGACGGTATCATTCACAGGAACGCAGGACCTGATCTTCGCGTTCCAGTGCTTCCAGGTCGGGGTGAAGGACGGCGTTCTCACGCTGGTCGCCGCGCCCGCGGGCGCCACGCCGCTGGCGGTGGAAGAGGGCATCCGCGTCACGCCGGAGCTGCTTCCCTCCGATGGCTTGATCGAACTCGGCGACGGCACCGCCGTGGGCGCCGCGGGTTAAGCGGGACCAGACAGAATTGGATCCGGGAAACAGACGCTTCATACTGTTGCCGGAGCGGGGGCTGCGGGCCGAGCCCCGCCATGGCCGCGAGTTTTCGACTCTGACCAGCGTGGGCGGCGCGCGCAGCACAGCGCCGCCTATGGCGCTCTCCATACCAGAACTCCCCGTTCCCCTGACGATCATCGACTCGGTGCAGGAGAACGGGCCGAAGCTCGTGGAGGCGCCGGAGTCCGCCCCTCTGGCCGTGCAGGCCGCGCCGATTGGCTTCCGGCTCGCTCCCCTGCGCGAGTATCGCATCGCTCTGGTCGCATCGTTCGCTCCCACGCCCGCGCCGGGCGCTTCGGCCGCGGCAGCGGTTGCGATTTCCGTGGTTGACGCTGTCTCCGGCGCGCCGATCGCTGGTGCGAACGTTACCGCATTCACGGACTTCGCGAAGAACGAGGGCGCCGCCTCCGCGACCGACAGCTCAGGGACGGCGCGGCTGGCTCTGGGGAACCCACCGGTCGCCGTTGAAAGGCTGTACATCTCGCCGCCGCGCAATGGCTACTGGGGGCACTACGCAACCTCGCTCCGAATCAGCCCGGGCGATCAGTTTTCGCTGCGGCGAATCGATTTGACCGCCGGCGATGTGGTGCGGCAAATGTACGCCGCGGCCGCGCCCACTGACGGCGCCGGGGTGAAGGTCGGCGTCATCGACACCGGCATCGATCTGCATCATCCCGACCTTGCCGTGGCCTCCGGCAGAAACACCGCTCACGGCGAATCGGCCGCGCATTACGGAGATAATGGCCTCGGTCACGGCACGCACGTGGCCGGCATCATTGCATCACGGGGCAGCCTACCGGCGGGGATTACCGGCCTTGCACCGGGTGTGACTTTGAGCAGCTATCGGGTCTTCGCCGCCAACCAGCAGACAACCACGAACTACGAGATCCTCAAAGCCATGATCCTGGCTGTGAACGACGGATGCGACATCCTGAACCTGAGTCTCGGCGGCGTACCCGCCGACGATGTGATGCGGGATGCCATTCAGGATGCGGCCGACCAGGGTGTGCTGGTTGTGGCGGCGGCCGGCAACGACAATCGGCAGGCGGTGAATTTTCCAGCAGCGTATGCGCCTGGACTGGCCGTGACCGCTTTCGGAAAGATCGGATCATTTCCGGCGGGAACGTATGACGATTGCTATGTCTGCGCAACGCCGGCCTCGACGACGGACCCCGGACTCTTTATCGCCGCCTTCAGCAACATAGGGCCTGAGGTCTTCTTTGCGGCTCCCGGAGTCGGTGTAATCTCGACAATTTCCGGTGGCGGTTACGGGGCGATGAGCGGAACCTCCATGGCCACGCCGGTGGTTACCGGCATCGCCGCGCGAACGCTGGCCAGGAGCGCCGCAATTCAGAGCATGAATCGGGATACGTTTCGGACCCGGGCGCTCACGAATGCCCTGAGCGCATCGGCTCTCAATCTGGGTTTCCCATTCAATTACCAGGGCTTCGGGCGGCCGGCTTAGCTACCGCCCTAGCCGGCCGCCAGCGGCTCCCGCGCGGACCGGAGCGGGGCGCATGACCAGTTGTTCCGCGGGCGAAAACGCGGCCTGAGACATGAGCCACGTGCTCACCATGCACGTCAGCCCGGACGACCCCAGAATCATCGCCAGCACCACGAACTGGTAGATGGACGCATAAACCGGCGAGCCTTTGGACAGCAGCATGCCGGCCATCAGCCCGGGAATCCAGACAATGCCCAGGGACCGCAGATTGTCGATCGGCGGAATCAGGCTGGCGCGCAGCGCGTTCTGCATGGGATCGCGAACGGTCGCGCCCGGGGCCGCGCCGAGCGCGAGCGCGGACTCGATCTCACCCCGGTGAGCGTCCACCTCCGACCGGAACCGGTCCAGCGCCAGCGCGTTGGCGTTCATGGCGTTCGCAATCAGCATGCTCCCGACGGGAATGAGCGCGCTCACGGCTGTGTCGATGGCCCCCAGCACGGTCATTACAGTAATGACCAGACCGGCTCCGCAAAAGATCGCGGTGAGTGAAATTCGGAACGCGCCTGGAAAGCCGCGAGCGCGCCGCGAGGAGGTGGCGGCGGCCGCGACGATCATGGCCGCCAGCACGAAGGGGCTGATCCACCGCGGCCCGCGCAGCAGCAATACGAAGATGTAGCCGACGGCGATCATCTGCGTGAGCCCGCGGACCAGCGATATGACCGTATCGCTGAACAGCCGGATCCCGCGGCTGCGCGCCACCAGCGCAACGCCGAGCGCCAGAGCGGCGGCGACGAGGGCCTGCGCCAGCCCCAGCAGCAGTTCGTGACTAGCGAGGATTGCGTTCAGCATTGTGCAGCACCTCCCGCGGTGTTCCGACGTTGTCCACCCGCCCGTCGCGCAGCAGCAGGATGCGATCGGCCAGCCGCTGGGCCTGCGCCGAATCGTGCGTCACGATCAGGGTGGTGAGCTGATGCTGCTGGACGACGCTGCGAATGGTTCGCTCCACCTGCTGTTTCGCTTCTTCGTCCAGCGCGGATGTGGGCTCGTCCATGAGAAGCGCCTGGGGATTGTTCGCCAGGGCGCGGGCGATGGCCACGCGCTGCGCCTCGCCGCCGGATAAAGTTGCGGCGTCGCGCTCCTCGTAGCCGCCCAGCGCGACGCCCGCCAGCAGATCGCTCACGCGCGCGTCGTCGAGGGCTTCGCCGTGTTGCAGGGGTCCGTAACGGAGGTTCTCCGCAACGGTGCCGGGGAACAGATAAGCGCGCTGCATGATCATTCCGACGCGCCGCCGCAGCTCGCGCGGGGCGATGGAGCGGTAATCGACCCCTTCCAGCCACACCGTTCCCGAACTCGGCTCATCGAGCCGGTTGATCAGCCGCAACAGCGACGACTTACCCGACCCGCTGGGACCGAAGATGCCCAGCACCTCGGCGCGCGCCACCTCGAAGCTGACCGCATCGACGATCACCTTGCCGGGTACGGCTCGGGTGAGCCGGTCGGCGCGAAGAAACGCCTCAACCATGCACGCGGTCCAGAATCTCACGGGCCGCGCGCCGGCCGGTGGCAAGCGCGCCGTGCACCGTGCCCCAGTGGCCTTCGGTGTTCGCCGCCTCGCCTGCGAACCACAGCGTGTCGTCGACGGCCTCCGCCAGCGTTGCCGGCGCGTCGATGGCGCCCACCGGTATATAGCTATACGCGCCGCGTGAGAAGGGATCGTTTTGCCAGTTGTGCAGATGCCAGGAGCGCAGTTGCGCCGCCAGCGCGGCCGGCTTCGCGCCAATCATACGCGCCAGCGACTGTACCGCCGAGCGCGCGACCGCGGCGCTCGAATTGCCGGCATGATGGATAGCCGCTGGCCCTCCCGACCATGCGGTGAGCAGCGGGACAGGATCCGGCGCCCTCGTCCACCATGTCGGAAACGGTTCGCCCTCGGCATGGAGAAAACCCATTTCCGCCAGCGCCTTGTCCGGCCACTGGCAGAACAGGAGCGATACGCGCACAACGGGGCCGACCGCAATGCTGCGCGCCGCATCCAGCGCCTGGCGCGGCTGCGGGTTGAACGTTATCATTCCGGCCTGAAGCACGCCGAGTGGAGCGGTGATGATACAGCAGCGCGAGGTCACAGGCTGGACATCGATGCCCAGCGCGTGAACCGAGTGAGCCTCGACCTGGCCCCGCCGCCAGCGAATCTCCTTCGCCGCGACGTTCAGTCGAACGTCACCCCTGAGCTTCTGCCACAGCGCTTTCGGCAGGCCGTCGTACCCCGTTTCGAGGCGCTGAATCGTCTCTGCCTGAATGGCGTTTTCGGCCTTCTGCTGTATCGTGAGCCCCCGAACGCCGATGCGTCTTCGATCGGCGGCGTTGAAGCCTTCCACATACCCGGTGAGTCGCGACCGCTCCTCCTCACTCACATCGAGCCCCTTCAGATACGCCTCGAAGGTGCAGTCGCCGTCATCCGGCGGCGCCATGCGATCGAGAATCTCCAGCGAGTGGCTGATGTCGTCTTCGCACGGTTCGATGCGTCCGTCACGGAAGCATCGCTCCTCTCCGGTCATCTCCCGAAGCGGCACGCGGGCGCGGCGAATCGCCTTCAGCAGTTCCGGGGGCCTGCCGTGGACGAACTCCGCGCCATACTCTATGGGCGTGCCGGTCAGGCTGTCGTGCTGCGTACAGATGCGGCCGCCGATCCGGTCGCGCGCCTCGAGGACGACCACGCTTCGGCCGGCTTCGCGAAGTTCCGCGGCCGCTGTAAGCCCGGCTACGCCGGCGCCTATGATGACCACATCGCAGTCATGTTCCGGCATCCCCCGTATGACGCCGCGAACGAGCTATAGGAACATACGATCTCACCGATGAGATTGTTGATGACTGTGGTGGGCATCACAGAGGGCCGCTCCAGGACGGCCGGCGCATGATCTCGCTGGGATTAGGAGAGCATCGCCGGGCCGCCCTCGGGGCGGGCAGGCGCGTCAGGCTGCTGATCGTAGATGATTCCAGCTCCATGCGCAACCTGCTCACGCGCGTCCTCCACGAGGAATCATGGATCGAGGTCGTGGGCACCGCCTCCGATGGTGAGGATGCCCTGCGGCGCGTCGCCGAACTGCGCCCGGACGTGATCACTCTGGATGTCGAGATGCCCCATCTGAACGGACTCGAGGCCCTTCGCCGAATCCGCAAATCGTGGCCGTCGATCGTTGTCATCATGCTCAGCTCCC
Source organism: Bryobacteraceae bacterium (assembly GCA_035653295.1). Lineage (GTDB taxonomy): Bacteria > Acidobacteriota > Terriglobia > Bryobacterales > Bryobacteraceae > DASRCB01. The sequence continues at coordinate 60,888 of DASRCB010000233.1, read as the reverse complement.
TGACCGAAACGGGGGCCGCCGCAACCATTGACGCGCTGATGAACGGCGCGAACGATTACGTATCGAAAACGCCGCCGCCGGGGTGCACGGACGCACCCCAGGCGCGGCTCAGACGAGAGCTGGTTACCCGAATCCGTCAGTTTTTTTCGGCGCCGGAACCTGTACGCGTCGCTGTTTCACCTCTTCCTCCAGCGGTGATTTCTGCCGCTCCTCGCTCCAAGGGGAAGCGGCGTGTCGTCGCAATCGGCGTGTCCACCGGCGGCCCGACTGCGCTCAATGACGTGATCCCGGTTCTGCCGGCGAATCTAACGCTTCCTGTCCTGGTGGTCCAGCATATGCCGGCGATGTTCACACGCATCCTTGCCGAGCGCCTGGACTCCGCCTCGCGCCTGTCCGTGTGCGAGGGCGCCGACGGTATGCCCGTCGAAGCCGGGCATGTTTACATCGCGCCCGGCGGGTTTCATATGACCGTACGCAGCCGCGGGGGACGCGAGTGCATAGCGCTGGACGAATCGGCGCCGGAACACTCCTGCCGTCCTGCGGTCGACCCAATGCTGCGCTCCGTGAACGCGGTTTACGGAAAGAGTGCGATCGGAGTCATCCTCACCGGCATGGGCCAGGACGGGCTGCTCGGCTGCCAGCTGCTCAAGAAAACGGGGGCCTGCATCATCGCCCAGGACGAGCGCTCGAGCGTGGTCTGGGGCATGCCTGGCGCCGTCGCGCGGGCCGGCATCGCCGACGCGGTGCTCGACATCAAGTCGGTGGTCCCGGAGATCCTGAAACAGCTCTGATCACCGCAGACGGAGGCTTCGATCAGTGTCCGCGAGCGTTTTCACGAATTCGATTCGTTGCTCAGGGTGCTCTGTTCGAAACCGGGTCTGGAGTGCTGAGGATATCCGAGGGAATGTGCCGCGAGCGCCGGAGGATTTATCAGGACCGAAAAGGTCCCCTAATCCTTAGTCCTGTCAGCATATTACTACTACGCGGTCTTAATAAAGCATTTAATGGATTGTTTAGGCAGCGTTAAATGATAGACTCGATTTGAGCCTCCGCCATGCCTGACCGGCTCCACATTCTCCGGCATTGTTCACTCGCCAGGAACGGAAAGCTTAGGCTTTAATGGCTGTGCAGAACTGGATCCAGGAAGCGTACCGGCCAAGGTGGCGCAACTCCTGAATAGGCTCGACCGCGTTCAAGGTCGTACCGTAGCGACATATGAGGATTCAGCGAACCTGCAGAGCAGCCTTGACCATCCCTGGGGGGATACTCGGGTTAGTTTTGTGCAGCGCGTGTCCGGGAACGCGCGCCCGTGCAAATGAGCCCATCAGAATTGTTTCTCCGGCCGATGGAACTGAAGTCCACCCGGGGCAGAAGCTCGCTGTGACCGTAGCGGCGGGATGGAATGTGTGGCATATCGCAATCATCGGAGAAGATCCCCTGGGCTTTTCTTTTTCTACGAATCCGATTGACCCGTATCGGTTCTCTGTCAAGATCCCAACGGACATTACGCTTGGAGAGTACGCGCTGACCGCGCTTGGCCAGTACCTAAACGGTACAAATGTGAAGTCCAAACCATTGGATTACGGGAACACTAATCAATGTAGGGAAGCCGACCAAAGCGTTCGAGTGAGTTCAGACGGTTTGGTTACTGCCGTCGGTGTCGGCGCCACCAATATCGTTGTCGACGGGAATAAGTTTATTCCGGTGACGGTACGGCCGGCACGTCGGTCTGATAAGCCAGCGAGCCGGTCTCGCATAAAAGAACAATCACATGGAAAATGCGGATAAATCGCGACGGTGGGCTCGTTTCTCGGTGCGCGTTCCTCGCGCTGGTGCTCTTTGTATCTTTCGAAGCTCAGGGTCCGCTTCAGATAACGTCGCCTGCTGGAGGCGCCACGGTCATCCCCGGGCAGAAGCTTACAGTCACGGTTGCAGCCGGCGGAAGCTTCCAGGCGATTGCGGTGCGATATTGATACGCCCGATCGATTGGTCGCGGGTTACAGGATGACGCCGCTGCCGGTAACCGGCGAGTACATCAGGCAGCACAGGGATTTGCCGGACATCCCGTCCGGGGCGGATGTGCAGAAGAACGGGCTGAACCTGCGAGAGACGCAGACCAGGCTGCTGGCGAAGATCGAGGAGTGGACGCTGCAGATGATCGACGTGGACGCGCGGAACGCCGGCCTGGATGCTTTGGTCGGCTTCCCTACATTGATTAGTGTTCCCGTAATCATTATCATCTGGCGCCCCAGCGATCCTCTGGCGCAGAGCCTCGGGTCGGCGAAATGGCCAACCGTATTCGGCCAGGACAGTGACGCAATTGTGCCGCTGAAGAGCCAGTTGGCCGGCCTGACCGGCTCCACATTCTCGGGCATTGTTCACTTGCCAGGAACGGAAAGCTTAGGCTTTAATGGCCCTGCAGAACGGGATCCAGGAAGCATATCGGCCGCCATCGTGCAACTCCTGACGCTCCAGTGGGCTCGACCGCGTTCAACGTACTAACGTAGCGAGAGTATGAGGATTCAGCGAACCTGCAGAGCAGCCTTGACCATCCCTGGGGGGATACTCGGGTTAGTTTTGTGCAGCGCGTGTTCGGGAACGCGCGCCCGTGCAAATGAGCCGATCAGAATTGTTTCTCCGGCCGATTCAACTGAAGTCCACCCGGGGCAGAAGCTCGCGTGACCGTAGCGGCGGGATGGAATGTGTGGCATATCGCAATCATCGGAGAAGATCCCTGGGCTTTTCTTTTTCTACGAATCCGATTGACCCGTATCGGTTCTCTGTCAGAATTCCACCGCACATCACGCCTGGAAAGTGCGCGCTGACGGCCTTTGGCCAGTACCTAAACGGTACAAATCTAAAGTCCGAGTCATTGACGATATGGGTCGAGAGACCCGGGCAGCCGTTATCAATTCAGGTGGATCCTCCGTTTCTGGACGTCGAAGTCGGCGACGGAAGTTCCCTGAGGGTGCTCGGCACGTATGCGGATGGTTCCGAGGTTGACCTCACCAGATCGAGACACACGAACTTCGTGTCCCAATCTCCGGAAATCGCGCGAGTGAGTTTCGATGGTTTTGTCGATGCCGTGCGCGTCGGCGTGACGAACATCGTTATCGATGGGAAGTTTTTGATCCCGGTAACAGTACGACCGGCACGTCGGTCTGAAAAGCCAGCGCGCCGGTCTCGGAGATGAGAACCGCGGCCAGCTCTGATCACCGCAGATTGAAGCCTTCGATCACAATCCGTGGGCGTTCTCCGCGGGTGTCCGCATCCGCAAGATCGGTCACCACTACGCGCTCTTCGCCGGGCATCACGGCCACGTAGTTATCGCTGTAAAGCGCCGGCAGAATGCGATCGCCCGTTTTCTCGCGCACCGCCTTCACCCGCACCATCAGCGCGGGTGCGTTCGCCGGCGGGTTGCGCAGCGTGGTAGTCAGGCGCCAGCGATCGCCGACTCGTTCCGCCCGGGTTGCGGCCTGGAGCGCGACCGGTGGCAGATTGCGCAACGCTGTGAAGCTGCCCTCCTCCGCGCCGCGCCAGTAGAAATTGTCCGAGAGTACGTCAGCCCCGCGTGTCAGGCGCAGGCGGATGAAATGCACGGGGGTCAGCCCCGGCGCGAATTCCAGCCGTATCGGTGATTGAACGCTGTCGTCGGCGCTGTCGATCCTGACGCTCTTTGTCCACGCGATGCCGCCATCCATGTTGCGCACCTCCGCGGAGGCCATCAAGCCAGGCACGTTACCCGCGCTGTAGTTCACTACCTCCACGTCGTTGGTCAGCGGATTCCACTGGATGTGCAGCGGCTCCGACCCCTTCTTCGCCCCGAAATAACCGGCGGTCGGATCGAAATAGTAATCGTAGGTTTGCCACACGAACGAGGGCCAGCACGGATGGCTCATCCAGATGAGAAGCCCCATTCGGTTTTTGCTCTGGGCCTCGAACATGGCGCGATAGCCCTCGTAGTTGACGAACTGCGCCAGTTCGATCCACTCCGCTGCGTTCTTCGCGCCACCGTAGCTTTTCTCGATCCGCTTATTGAACGACTCGCCGCCCTGCGCCCCGTGCAGCGTGAAATCGTGCAGGCCCCAGACTTCGCCCTGCGGCCACATCGCGGATTCGGGCATCATCTGCCGCAGGCTGTCCATGGTGACGATATTCGGCATGCCGAGTTCACTGTGCAGCTTCGTGGTGGCGCGCTGGGCGAAGTAAAACTGCGGCGGCATTGCCTGATACGGTCCATGGCCGCTGACCACGTCATCGGCAGAGCTCGGAATGTAGTGAATGCCTGGGTGCAGGTCCGCCAGCAGGCGTCGAATGCCGCGCTCCAGCGGATCGGGAGGATAGCCCTCGTTGCGGCCGACATAGAGGCCCACTGAGGGATGGCTGCGGATGAGCCGGACGAAATCCTCCGCGTTGCGCAGGAACATGTCGGGGTTGTCGGGATCGGGTCCGTCCCAGGGATTGGCCAGCCAGAAATCCTGCCACACAACAATGCCCCAGCGGTCGCAGGCGTCGTAGAACGCGTCGTCCCCGATCTGGCCGACCCAGTTCCGGATCATGGTGAAGTTCATGTCGCGGTGATAGCGGACTGCGGCGTCGTACTCGCGGGCGCGGTAGCGCAGCATCGACTCGCCGAATCCCCAGTTGCCGCCGCGCGCGACGAAGCGCCGGCCGTTAATCCAGATCCGCAGGGCGCCGCCGTCCTCGCTGTAAGTGAACTGCCGGACCCCGGCGCGAAATTCTTTCGTATCGCTCACGGCGCCGCCGGTCTCGAACCGAAGCTGCACGTCGTAGAGGTTCGCGGCGCCATAGCCGTTCGGCCACCACAACTTCGGATTGCTCAGGTGCAGCTTCGTCTCGACCGTCTTCCGTGAAGAACCATCAATGCTCACCGGCAGAGCGAAGGCTGTGTCGCCGAAACGCCCGTTCAATGTGCCATTCACCGGCGAGCTGTCGGAATTGTTGAGCGTCGCCTGAATGGTCACGTCCGCGGCGCTCGTATCGGGCAGCGGCAGCATGGTGTCAACCCACGGACTCTCAATGCTGACCGAGCCGGTGGTGGTCAGATAGACATCGCTCCAGATCCCTGTGTCGCGCCCGCGAATGGTGGGGATCCAGTCCCAACCGATTGCGGCATGGTACGTCGGATTATCCGCGCCGAGCGCGCCGCCATTGGTCCCCGAACTCTGGTACGTCTTCTGCTTGACGCTGCCGGGAGTCGCGTTCTTTTCAATGCGCACCGCCAGGACGTTCTTCTCACCGGGCCGGAGCAGCTTCATTACATCGAAGCGGCCGCGCAGAAAGCCGCCTTCGACACGGCCGACCATCTCGCCATTGAGGAAAACATCGGCCTTCCAGTTCACGCCATCGAAGTTCAGCCAGACGTGGCGGCCCGGTAGGACGGGTCCGGGCACGAACACGTCGCGATACCAGAAATCCGCATAGAAGAACGAATCGGAGATGGCCAGCTGGTTATCGCCGTAGTTCGGATCCGGCAAGGCGCCCGCGTTCCAGTAACTCGAGAGCACGGTGGCCGGCACAGTGGCCGGCAGCCACGACGAGTCGTCGAAGGCCGGCTGGGAAAGCGTTGCTCCGTCGGCGTTGACCAGCGCATCCCGCTGGACGCGCCAGCTTCCACCTGAGAGTTGGACGCGCCCGTCTGCACCGGGCTGTGGCGCCGCCTTCGGTACCGGAACCGGTCCGCCGCGCCCGTAGACCTCCAGCTCACTGAGGACGTAACGATCGCCCGACTCCGGCCTGGTCATGAACACGCGCACGTACCGGCCGCGGGCCGGCGCCGGCAGCTGAATGTCATCGCCCGGGCCGAGGGGCTGGAGCGTGCGCCAGGCCCGCGCGTCATCGGAAACCTGCATCTCCCCTTCAGCGGGCCTGCGAATCCAGGCGAGCGCGACTCGATCGAAGGTGCAGGCCGCGCCCAGGTCCACGTAGATCCACTCCTCGCCCGTCCCCGCGCTCATCCACGCGCTGGTGAAATTGTAGGGACCTCCGAAATCGGCTCGCCGCCCGCGATCGCGAAAGTGCAACTCGCCGATATGCCATTCGAGCGGCCGCCCGCTCTCAAAGGTGACGCGGTAGAAGCGGCTCCGCGCCGGTGCGCCGAGCGCGATCGACGCCCGAATCTCACCGGTGGGATGCGCCATGCCCGAGGAGCGCCCCAGCTCGGTCCACGCCTGTCCGTCGCCGGAGGAAGAAAGGATGCAGGTCCATTCTTCGTTGTCCGGCTCCATGCCGCGCACGGAGCCCTCAACATCCAGGCGGTCGATCTCCGCCGGCCCGTCGCCGCCATTCACCTCGAACTGCACCCATACGCTGCGACCGCGCAGATCGACCGCGGTCACCCAGTTGTCGTCCAGCAGGGATTCGCGCTCGTGCTTCGGCAGGATGCCATTCTGGCTGGTGCTGGTCACGATCCACCGCGGCTCATGCGTGTCGCGGATACCATCGGTCACCAGCTGGGCGGTCAGATTGTAGTCGTAGGCGCTGGACTGATACGCCGGCCGGCGCAGCGCCAGGTTGCGATACGTGGCAGCGTCCACGCGCATTGCCGGCGAGAAGTCCTCACGAGGATCGCCGGGATAAACGCCCACTCCACGCGTGTAGACCTGAGCATCGGCGGCCAGGACCATCGCGCACGCAAACAAGATTGTCGATCGCATCGCGGCTCGTAAGCAGCGAGAATATCAATGTTTGGGGCCGGGCGTTCAGGCCGCGAAATCATTCGTCGCGCGGGGTTCTGATGTAACCGGCGCCTGCGGACCGTTTGCCTCCCGCGCGGTGCGCTTCCTCGCTCATGGCGTGGACGCCGGTGGCGTCGATCCAGCGGTTGTAGAAGTTGAAGAGCGCACAGACGGTGATGGCGTACCAGATGGCCTCGTCGGTCCAGCCCGCCGCATGAAGCTTCTCGATATCGGGCGGGCCGATGTTGAAGGAATCCCGGTTCACTTTGTCCACGAAGCGCAGCAGCGCCTTCTCGTTATCGGGCAGAGGAGAGGATTCGAGATCGGTGATGACCGCGGTCACCAGCGGTTCGTTCTGGAGAATCTCCGCCGCGACCGCGGCGTGGGACTTCACTCAAAAGGGGCATTGATTGCGGCCCGAGGTGTGTGCCGCGATCAGCTCCCGCAGGCCGGGAGTGAGCGGGGCCGGGTCGCGCATGACGCCCTGCGTAAAGCGCTCGAGGTGCTTCGTGATCTCGGGGTGGAAGGCGAAGTTATGCCAGATTTGCGGGTAATCGCCGCCGTTCTTGCGGGCCATGCGGATGAGGTCGGCGAAGGCGCCCTGGGTGTCAGCGTGTTCGACATCGTGAAGAAACATCGGTTCCATAGCGAGATTCCTCATATCGTCGCCTGGGAACTGCGCGCCCGGCTATAGTGCGTTTGAATTACGCGCTGAAGACCTGTTTGCCGCCCATCCAGGTCTCGATGACGCGAATCACTCCGTCCTCGAGGCGGAAACGGACCAGATCGGCGCGGTCGCCTGTGGCCAGTCCACGCACGCGCGAGGGTACGCGGCCCACGCGCGCCGGATTTCGAGTGGCCATGGTAATCGCCTCGCGCAGGCTCATTCCGCCGAGTTGCATGACGTTGCCGACGGCGCGGTCCATCATCAGTGTCGAGCCCGCCAGCCGGTCGCCATCGCGCAGGCGTACGCTGCCGTCGGAGTGGAGCGTGACGGCGACGCCGCCGAGCATGTATGGTCCCGGGGCGCAGCCGGCCGGCGCAACGGCATCGGTCACCAGAATGGACCGCTCGGCGCCTTTGGCGCGCAGGGCGGCGGTAAGAAAAGCGCGACCGAGGTGAATGCCGTCCACGATAAAACTGGCTGCGAGACGGTCGTCGGCAAGCTGCTCCCAGATGTAATTCGGATGCCGCGAGAGGATGGAGTGGGCGCCGTTACCGAGATGGGTGGAGAGGGTCGCGCCGGCCGATACCGCGGACGCAATCTGCTCGGGCGTGGCTTTGGTGTGGCCGATGGCGACCACGACGCCCTGACGCACCATCGTCTCGATAAATCGGGGCGCCTCGGGCCACTCGGGGGAAACGGTGATCAGGCGGATGAGGCCGCGCGCCGCCTCCTGCATGCGCTGGAACTCGTCGGGATCGGGCCGGCGCACCCATTCGCGGGGATGCGCGCCGCGCGGGCCGTCGTCGGGCGAAATGAAGGGTCCTTCGACGTGGAAGGCCTCCATCGCCGCACCGTCGGCGAGACGCTCGCGCGCATCCGCCAGATTGCGCAAAGCACCCAGCATGTTCTCCGGCGAGCCGGTGATCACGGTGGGGAAGAAGCGTGTGACCCCCGTGGCAAACAGCACACGGATGCTGCGGGCAATCTCCTCCTGCGGCGCGTCGGGCGCGTTGTAGTCGACGCCGAAGAATCCGTTGACCTGAAGATCGATGAAGCCGGGCGCGAGGTACGTGTCATCCGCATCCGGTGCGACCAGATGATCCACGCCGTCAATAACTTCGGAGAAAGAGATCTCCAGGCGATTTCCGGTAATGGGGTCCAGTCCGTTACATTTCATGACTGCGCCGGTTTATGCACAGGTTTCCCACAGTTCCATGGCCGTAAGTTACTGATTGTACAAAGAAACAATATTGTTGAAAACCGTTTGTGGACATTGTCGAGAAGCTCGACAGAGCATGCGGTTTACTGTTAAAACTTATCCCAGATCCCGAGCGGGTGCGGCTCCGATGGATGATCTCGGGGGAGGTGGCCACGGAGCAGCACCTGCGGATCGATTCAGAGATTTGACCGCTGCCGAAGCTGCTGAACGGTTGCTCACCGCGGTTTCGGGCCGGTCGAAACCCGTTATTCCCGATCCGCCGCGGTGCATAAGCACCTGTGGATCGACCGAGAGTACGACCGTGCGGCAGCACCTGCGGTCGGTTGGCGCTCCATTTTTGCTGGGTACCGCGGCGCCCCGGGAACCTACCTCCGACTTCCCGGGGACGCTGCGCACGGGTATTTGCCAGGTAAGTCCTCTCCTCCTCTTTGGCCGGTCCGCCTCGACCGGCATGGCCACGAATCGCTTCGGGTCTTACAGCCGGCCGGTCAAACACCGACCGGCTGTTCTGTTTTGGCAACCGGCGTTAGCCAGCCGAACCGGTCTTCACTCTCGCCGTCGATGACCGCGAAGAACGCATTCTGCAGCTTCTCCGTTATGGGTCCGCGCGAGCCCTTTCCCACGGTGATCCGATCGATGGACCGGATGGGGGTGATTTCGGCGGCGGTGCCGGTGAAGAAGACTTCGTCGGCGATGTAGAGCATCTCGCGCGGGACCAGTGTTTCGACGACGGGGATACCGAGCGAGCCGGCGAGTTGCATGACCGTTTCCCGGGTGATGCCCGGCAGCACCGAAGCGCCCAGCGGCGGAGTAAGCATTTTCCCGTCGCGGATCACGAAGATGTTCTCGCCCGAGCCTTCGCTCACATATCCGGCTTCGTCCAGGGCAATGCCCTCGGCGTAGCCGTTGATGTGCGCCTCCATGCGGATGAGCTGCGAGTTCATGTAGTTCGCGCCGGCCTTGGCGAGCGCGGGAAGTGTATTGGGGGCCATACGCGTCCAGCTCGAGACGCAGACGTCCACACCCTCGCTCAGCGCTTCGGGGCCGAGATACTTGCCCCATTCCCAGCAGGCGATGTACACGTCGACGGGGTTCCCGAGCGGCAACACGCCGACATCGCCGTATCCGCGAAGAACGATGGGCCGAAGATAGCAGGACGACATGCGGTTGACGCGGACGACTTCCTGCATGGCGGCGCCGAGTTCGTCGGCCGAGAAGGGCACATCCATGCGGTAGATCTTCGCCGAGTCAAGCAGGCGGCGGACATGTTCGCGGACGCGGAAAATTGCCGGACCGCTTTTGGTTTCGTAGCAGCGGATTCCTTCGAAAACCGAACTGCCGTAGCTGGTGACGTGCGCCAGCACGTGGATGTGCGCCTCATCCCAGGCGATCAGGCGGCCGTTGCGCCAGATCTTTTCCGTCGGCTTCAGCATATAAGCGATTATAGCGTCGGGTGGTTACGGCTCCCTGCTAACGTGAAGGGGTGCTCTGGTCCATGTGCGTGCGCGCGGCAACGACAGCGGCGGCGCTGGCCTGCCTGGCCGCGGCGGACCCGCAGTCGCTTCGGCCGGGGTTCAATCTGTTCACGCCGGAGCAGGACGTACAGCTCGGACGCGAAGCGCGCCAGGAGCTGGAATCGAAGATCGCCGTGGTGCAGAATCGCGACCTTAGCCGTTACATCAGCGGCATTGGGCAGCGCCTCGCGAAATCGCCGCACGCCGGCAATTTCCCGTTTTCGTTTACCGTGGTTTATGACAAGAATATCAATGCCTTTTCGCTGCCCGGCGGCCCGGTTTATCTGAATACCGGCGTGATCGCGGCCTGTGAGAACGAAGCGCAGCTTGCGGGGGTGATGGCGCACGAGATGTCGCACATCGCGCTGCGGCACGGGACCAGCCAGCTTTCCAAACAAAACCTGATCGCTATTCCGGCGGCGCTGGCGGCGGCCGTGCTGGGCAGCAACTCCATTGTCGGGGAACTGACGCGCGCGGGCGTCCAGTTCGGCGCCGGCTCGGTGCTGCTGCGGTTCTCGCGCACGGCGGAAGCGCAGGCCGACTACAACGGCGCGGAAATCATGGCCGACGCCGGATATAATCCCATTGAAATGGCTCGATTTTTTGAAAAACTCGAAGCAAAGGACCCGCACGAGGGCGCTCTGGCGCAGTTTCTCTCCGATCACCCGAATCCCGGCAATCGTGTCGCCGCGGTGGAGGACGAGGTTCGGCAGATGCCGCGGCGCTCGTATCAGGATGACAGCCCGCGGTTTCATCAGATGCGCGATCTGGTGCTGCGGCTGCGTGCGCCCGCTCCGCCGGCGGTTCCCGCCGGACGGCCGAACGGCAGGCTCGAGACGTACAAAGGGCGGTCATTTTCGTTCGATTTTCCTGCCAACTGGCGGGTTTACGAGGAAGGGAACTCGGTGACCGTGGCGCCGGAATCAGGTCTGGTCAAAGGCGCCAAGCGCCAGATCGCCGTCGGCTATGGGCTGATGGCCGGGTATTACCCGCCAAACGGCGGTGGAGTGGACCTGAATCGCGATACGGCGGCACTCGTTGGACAGTTCGAGAGCCAGAACGCGGGCATGCATCGCGAACAGGAGCGGGACATCGAAGTGGATGGAAATGCGGCGATTCTCACCACCCTGTCGTCGCAATCGCCACTGCCGGCCGGGGGCAGGGAAGTGGATGCTCTGGTGACGGTGGCGAGGCCGGAGGGGCTGTTTTATGTCATCTTCATCGCGCCGCAGAGCGAGTTTGACGCCACACAGGAAACGTTCGAGGACGTGATTCGGTCGGTGCGGTTCCGCTGAGTGGTCATCGCAGACGCGCGTGAAACAGCGCGCGCACTTCCTCCTTCATAGATTTCCGAATCCGTGTTGTCACGAAACGCGCCGCCGCCACTACTCCATTGGCAAGGGAGATGTGGGCATTCATGCGAATCAGCACTGCACCGGCAGGTCTCTGCCTGGCTTTGGCGCTGTCACTCGGCGCTTCCGCGCAGCCGCTTCTGACAGAGGGGCGGGCGGTGAACGCGGCGGATTACACGCCGCCGGACTTCCCCGGCGGCCCGATTGCGCAGGGGTCGTTGTTTGTCCTCTTCGGCAGCGGACTCGGACCCACGCCGGGCAAGCAGGCCACCGCGTTTCCGCTGGGGACCGCGCTGGCCGGCGTGTCGATTAAAGTCACCGGCGGCGGCACGACCGTGAACGCACTGCCTGTGTACGTGTCCGACGCGCAGGTCAACGCCATCATGCCGTCGAACACGCCGATAGGGGCGGTAACGATCACCCTCACTTACCAGGGCGCCGACTCGAACGCGATCGACGCGCAGGTGGTGAAGACCGACCTCGGCCTGTTCGCGCTGAACGGCGGGGGCCTCGGACCGGCGGCCCTGCAGAACTTCCTGCCGTCCTCGCTGCCCATCAACTCGCGCACGCAGCCGGCCAAGCCGGGACAGACGGTCATCGTATACGGCACCGGGCTCGGCGCGGGGCTCAACGCCGATAACGTCGCGCCGCAGGCGGGCAACCTGCCCGAAAACATGACCATCCTGGTCGGAGGTAAACAGGCCAAGAAATCGTACAGCGGACGGAGCCCCTGCTGCTCGGGGCTGGATCAGATCGCCTTCGCTGTGCCGGCGGACGCTCCGCTGAGCTGCTCCGTTCCGGTTCAGGTCGTGCCGGCGGACGGCGCTCCCAGCAATGTCGTAAACATCGCGATCTCCGCTGATGGAGGGCCATGCACGGACGCAGCAAACCCATTCGGACAGGGGCTCAAAGGGAAGACCGGCGCCGTGTTTCTGGTCCACGCCAGCGGACCGCCTTCCACCGGACTGAGCGCCGATCTGTTCGCCGCCGGCTTCCGCAGGGATACCGATGCGCAGTTCGCCTTTAGTCCGTTCTACTCGCTTCCGCCGGCCGGCACGTGTACGGAATACCTTGGAAATGGCAACTTCTTTACCGGCGCGCCGCTCCCGGCCATGACACCGAGCGGCGGCACTCTGGACGCCGGCACGCTGACCGTCACCAGTGGGGCCGGTTCCGATACGGTGAAGAGCGCCGGTGGTCTGTACACGGCCCTGCTCGGCGTCAGCGGTTCGTCACCATTTCTCACCGGCGGCAGCTATAAGGTGAGCGGAGCGGGCGGCGCGGACGTTGGTCCTTTTTCGGTTACGCTCGCCGACGCTCCGGTCGTTGCGTGGTCGATCACTTCGAACACCGTCACGCGTTCTTCCGGTCTGACCGTGAAGTGGAACGTCAGCGGCGGCGATGCTTCGAAGCAGCTCGCCATCATCGCCGGCGGAAATGCGATCCCGGTGGATAACAGCACCGAGTTGTTCGTGTGCGCGGCAAACGGCGCGGACGGCTCCTTCACAGTTCCGCCTTCGATTCTTACCCGCGTGCCTGCAACGAGCCAGGGCATGGTCGCCGTGGGACTGCTGCCCGCCGCGCCACAGGCTACCTTTACCGCCACCGGCCTCGACTCCGGATTCGCGGATTCCCTGAGTCTCAGTCTGCAGTTTGTGAGTTTCAAGTGAGGGACCAGCACGTGGGGAGGACGAACCAAATGAACAAAACGAGACTTCGCGTGTCGCGCCGAACCGAGATGCTGATCGTCGGTTGCGTTCTGGCGAGCTGTTTCTTTACTACCGGTTGCTTCGAGGGCGTCATCGGCGGCCTCGGCCGCACCTCACAGACATGGATTGCCGGGGGAGGATTTCTCGACGAAATCACGAATGCGGACCCGAATCCGACCGGACTCGCCGTGGATACCCGATCGATGGTGGCGCTGGGGGCGCCGGGCCTCAGTACTTACTTCCTTGGCGGCTTCTTCGGCGGGTATCCGCCGCCACCCACGCTGGTCTATGTGGCTCCCAACGGGGCGGGGGTGAACTGGGTGGACACCTCGAAGCTGTCCAGCCTGCCGCAGCCGCAGAACATCTCGACGGGAAGCCACCGGGTGTCCAACCTTGCGCGAAACGGTTCGACAGTGTACGCAACGCACCCGGATGACTCGGCGATCAGTGTGATCACTCTGGCGAAGGGCTCGCAGAACGTGAATACGCTGCCTACGCCGGGACGGAAGCCCGACGGGATCGCGGTTTCGTACCAGACGCCTTACACGTACGTCATCAGTGGGAACGATGTCGTCAAACTCGAGATCGGCTCCAGCGCCATTGCCGATCACGGGAGCGTCTCCATTCCCGAAGGCGCCAGCGATATCGGGGTGGGCTCGGGCTATGTCGTGGTTCCGAACTTCGCCAACGATATCGTTTATGTTTTCGCCGACTCATCGTCGGCGAGCGCTCCGAAACAGCTCGCCGCCATTCAGATCGACAACGGAAGTCCCAACAGCGTCGCCGTGAGTCCGGACGCCGCGAAGGCGTACGTGACCATCTATACCGGGAGCGAGGGCATGGACCCCGGTTTCGTAGATGTGATCGATCTGAAAACCTTCAAGGTCACGTCGCACTATAACGTGGGAGCGTGTCCCACGCCCATAGCGCTCACACAGAGCAGCGGCAGTGGCTTCTTTGGAACGGGCACTCCGTCAACAGAGGACTCGCTGATCTATGTTGGCAATCAATGCGACAACACCGTCTCGGTGCTTTCGGCATCGGACGGTACTGGGCATACATACCCGGTTCAGGGTGTTCCCAACGCGATCGCAAGCGAGTAGCAGAAGATGATCCCGTGGACTTCGCCGCCGGTGATCCGAGTCGAGGGTGTGGAGATCCACGGTTTCAGCATCACCTGCGGCGGCCGCCGTTCTGGTCTGCGCGGGATGGTGCTACGGCGCGCGCAGAGGCAGGGCATTGCTCGTTCCGAGATTGTGCCCCTGTATGTGTGGATGTGCGCGGCTGGAGCTCTGGCGGCCGCCGCTGGTTATCTGTATCTGGGAGGAATGAGCTCGCTGCTGGTTGCCGCCGCGGGATTGTGCGCCGGCATTTTGTGTTGCGGCTGCAATCGGTACACGGGTGCTGAATCGTTGCGGCTGCTGGACACCGCGGCATTCGCGGTCCCATTCGCCGCCGCTCTGGGACGGCTGGGGTGCGCGCTGGCGCACGAACATCCGCGCCGGTTATCGAACACCTGGCTCGCGGTGCGGTATCCCGGCGGCGCGCGGTATGACCTCGGGCTGCTTGATTTTCTATTCCTTCAGGCGCTGTGCGTCGCGTTCATCGTGCTGGACCGGCGTTCGCGACCGGGCGGCTTTTTCCTGGCGACTGGTGCTGTTTGGAGTTGGCATTATGCTTTTGCCGATAATGCATATTATGTCTACTTCTGCTCACGCCAGAAAAAAGGCCCGGCAGGATTGCCCTGCACGGGCCTGAGGGAAGAAGAAAGTCGTTCAGCCTCGCCAGAAAAGCTTATCGATGGTGACCTCCGCCGCCGTGGCCTCCGCCGCCTCCACCGCTGTGACCACCACCGCCGCCTCCGCCGCCGCTCGACCGCGGTGCGCTGTAACTGCGTGATGGAGCGCTGTAGCTCCGTGGGGCCGAATAGCTCCTGGGCGCGCTGTAACTCGGAGCCGAATACGTTCGCGGCGCGCCGTACGAGCGAGGCGCCGAATAGCCGGCCGGCGGACCGTAACTCCGTGGCGCGCTGTATCCCGCGGGCGGCCCGTAGCTGCGCGGCGCGGAATACGTCTGCGAGGGCCGCGGGGTCACGATCTGCGGCGCGATCCGCAGTGGCTGGCTCCCGCCTCGCCACGCGTTGCCTGTGGGCGCCGAATAACCGTGCTGCAGGCCCGGCGAACTCCACGTGCGGGCGGCGCCGTTGGTCTGCGGATTGAACCGCTGCCATCCACCCGTCTGCGGCGCGCCAGTGCGGACAGGCGCTCCAAACCGGCCCCAGCCGGAGATCGCCGGCTGCCGCTGTGGCGCGCCCGCAGCTCCTGCCCCGAACCCGCGCGGCTGCGATCTGAAGGATCCGTGCTGGGCGAACTGCACGGTCCTGCTTGCCAGTGGCATGCGCGCCATCTGCACCGGTCGATCCGACATGCGATAGCTCTCGCGTGTTGGGGTGATTGGCAGCTGCCCGTGTACCATCGAGGCGCGGGTCAGGTCCGCCGCCCCGACCCGGACGTAGTTCCCAGTGAAGCCGCGCCGGCCGAAATCGGAGCCGTGCACCGCAGTCACACCGTTTGCGAGCCGCGCGTTGCGATACGAGTTGTAGACGTTGAAATTGTTGACTACCAGCTCGCCGCGATACCCGCGCCCCCACCATGGATGGAACCGCTCGTACGGCGCCAGCGGCACCCAACCAACGTTACCGAACCCGAAACCGAACCCGCCGTGTCCAAAGCCGAAGAACGCCACCAGCGCAGGGCTCCAGAAGTACGATCCATGCAGCCCACCCGGATACCAGCACCATCCATGCGCTCCCCAGAACCAGCGGCCGTAGTGATACGGCGCCCAGCCCCACGGGTCGTAGCTGACCCAGGTCCATCCATACCAGGGCTCCCACACCCAGCGGCCATAGCGATACGGCGCCCAGTCGGCGGCCACGGCCGGGGCCCACACGTACCCGTAAGGCTGCTCGTATACCCACTGACCGTTGTTGTCCAGGTCTTCCGCGCCGGTGATCTGGGGATTCACATACTGGTATGCCTGCTGGCTCTGCTGCTGATATTGCTCGTCGCGGCCGGCGTTCCAGTTGTCCCATTCATCCATGGAGATGGCCTGTTCCATCTGAAACTCGGGGTCCGATGCCGGGCCGCGCGCCAGCATGGTCTGGCCCTGCTGAACGGTTTGCGTCCCTGTCGGCGTATAGATTTCCGCCTGGCCGGAGCGCACCGTGACCTCGGTAACGGCATCTTCACCCACACTGATTCGGTAGGCGCCGGGACCCAGAGGCCGCACCGAAACGCTGGGCGTGTCCACTTCGCCCTGCGCCTTCGTCTGCCCGAACAGAGTTAAAGTAACCGTTCCGGTTGCAAGCTGTATCTGATAGCGGCCGTATTCAATATCATTAAAACGAACGTCCGAGCGGGCACCCACGCGCAGGATATTGTCGCGATCGAGCTGGACCTCTACCCGGGATTGCGGCCCGGTCAGAAGCCGGTCCTGGCTCATGAGGGGCCCATTCAGTGCCGCCGCAGTCAGATCGTTCGAAGCGCCGTGGCCGACACTGACATCCCCGTCCATGAGGCTGATGCGCGCGACGCCATGACTGGGGTCATAGGCATCCGCCGGACCTGCTGCCGCATCCGGAGCCCCGCCGGGTTCCCCATTCGGACTGTCGTAGACCTGAGTCCATGCGGCCAGCGCCCCAAGAACCAGCACGGTCAGAAGATTGCGTTTCATCGCCACGCCTGTCACCGGCGGTCGTGCACGCTGGATTCCGATCAATAAAAGCTTGTTAATCAACGAGCTAAGTAGGTGAAGCGAATTGCCGGCTGTGGTGCTTTTCAGCCACGGGCGGCTCAATGCGGCCGACACGTTTCGAAAAAGGCGCCGGACGCCGATGATAAACTCAGGTCACGGAAGGGGTCCTATGAGTGTGCACAGGGTCGAGGGGCTGAACACCGCTTCTCTGCCCGAAGTCCACGCTTCCATCAGCACGCGCCATCCTTCCTTCTGGCGGCGCGCGTTCGCCTTCGCCGGTCCGGCCTATCTCATCAGCGTCGGTTACATGGATCCCGGAAACTGGGCCACCGATCTGGAAGGCGGCGCGCGCTTCGGGTTTCGGCTGCTGTGGGTCATTGTTCTGTCGAACCTCATGGCCATTCTGCTGCAGACGCTCGCGGCTCGCCTCGGAATTGTCACCAGCCGCGATTTGGCACAGGCCTGCCGCGAATCCTACCCGCGGCCGGTTTCGTGGACCTTATGGGTCTTCTGCGAAATCGCCATCGCCGCCTGCGATCTGGCGGAGGTCATCGGCGCGGCAATCGGACTCCAGCTCCTGTTCCATATCCCGTTGCTGATCGGCGTTCTGCTGACCGCTCTCGACACGCTGCTGATTTTGTGGTTCACCAATCGCGGCATGCGCGTAATCGAGGCGTTCGTGCTCGCTCTGATCACCGTAATCGCAGGATGCTTCCTGATTGAGATCTGGTGGGCGCGCCCGGATTTCGCAGAACTCGGTACTGGCTTGATTCCGCGCCTGAGCGGCGGAAGCCTTTATGTGGCCATCGCCATCATTGGCGCGACCGTAATGCCGCACAACATGTATCTGCATTCGGCGCTGGTACAGACGCGCCGCATTGGTGAGAACGATGCGGACAAGAAAGCGGCGTGCCGTTTCAATCTGATCGATTCCGTGGTGGCGCTGAATGGCGCACTGCTGGTGAACGCCGCCATCCTCATTCTGGCGGCAACGGTGTTCTTCACCCGCCATATTGTGGTCACCGAGATCCAACAGGCCTATCTGCTGCTTAAGCCGCTCATGGGCAGCGCGGTGGCAAGCGTGGTGTTCGCCATTGCCCTGCTCTGTTCCGGGCAGTCTTCTACGCTCACCGGAACCATGGCCGGTCAGGTGGTGATGGAAGGTTTTCTCAACTTCCGCATGCGCCCATGGCTGCGTCGGCTGGTGACTCGGATGATGGCAGTCATCCCGGCGGCGCTTACAATCGTCTGGGCCGGCGACAGCGGCACATATCAGCTGTTGATTCTCAGCCAGATCATTCTCAACCTGCAGCTCCCCTTCGCGGTGATCCCGCTGATTCACTTCACCAGTGACAAGCGGCGGATGGGCGCCTTTGCCAATGGCGGCTGGGTGCGCGCCGCCGCGTGGACCTGCGCGGCGCTGATTCTTGGGCTGGATATCTGGCTCGCCGCCCAAACCATTTCGGGGTGGCTCAGCGGCCCCCATCGGCTGGTCCTCGAAATCACGCTGGTCCCGATTCTCGGCGCGCTGTTGCTGCTGGTGTTCTGGATTCTCTTCGAGCCCGTCCTGCCACGGCGGTTCGGGTTCGCTTCGGTTCAGCTTCCACCCGAAGCGGCGCCGGCGAGCCTTCCACTCCTGACGTATCGGCGCATTCTCGTACCCCTGGACCATACGCCGCTGGACCGCGTAGCCATCCGGCATGCCTCCGCGCTCGCGCGCGCGCACCACGCCACGCTGTATCTGCTGCATGTGGAGGAGGACGTAACCAGCCAGATGTACGGACCGGAGGCTTCCACGGCGGAGGTGAAGGCCGGGCAATCGTATCTCGATCAAATTGCTGAAGCGCTTGAAAATCAGGAAATTGCAACTAAATCTCTCGTTCGCTACTCGAACCATCCGCGCGATGAAATCGTCCGCTACGCAGAAGAACTGAAGCCGGACTTGGTGGTGATGGGTGCGCACGGCCATAAAGCCTTCAAAGACATAATCTTCGGAACGACCATTAATGCTGTGCGTCACCGAATCAGCGCGCCGCTGCTGATTGTTCGCCAGTAGCGCGCCCTGGGACACAGTGCGCACGGGCCGTGTCAGGGTGATACAGACCGCCATCGTTCGGCCGGCAGATCGCCTTTGTTTTTAATAATCCGGAGTGGATCGTCTCCTGCTGTGAACCAACGCAAGCCATGCGCCGGTACTTTGCCCTGTTTTCCATCGTCGCGCTGTGTGTGGCAGCGCGGGCGGCTACCCTCCAATATCTGAC
Organism: Bryobacteraceae bacterium; assembly: GCA_035653295.1. Taxonomy (GTDB): domain Bacteria; phylum Acidobacteriota; class Terriglobia; order Bryobacterales; family Bryobacteraceae; genus DASRCB01. The sequence goes on along the minus strand of DASRCB010000233.1, from coordinate 41,715 downwards.
CCTCGATCAAATGACCTCCGCCGCCACAGCCATCGTGCGCGGCACGGTGCTCGGCTCTCACACCGCGGTTCGCGGTCCGGTGATTTACACCGTTTACACCATGCGCGTTTCGGAGCGGTTGAAGGGCCGGCCGGCGACCACCATCGATATCGCCATCCCGGGCGGCGTGGCGGACGGAGTGCGCCAGACCTTCGCCGGTGCTCCGGAGCTGGCCACCGGCGGCGAGTATCTGATTTTCGCGTGGCGAACGCAGTCGGGTCTGAATGTCATCATCGGCCTTTCGCAGGGGCTCTTTAGCGTCGATTCGGCGGCGGCGGGATCGGAAGTGATGCAGACATCGACGCAGGAACGGATAGTGAACAGTTCGGGCCGCGACGTCGCGATCACCCCGGTGCACATGGCCATGGCTCAAATGCGCGCGCAAATCCAGCGCATCGCGGAGGTGAGGCAATGAGCCGCAGGCTGGCGATTGGCGCCGCCCTCGCGGCAACGCTGACCACACCGGGCTGGGGCTATTACTACTACGTCCATCTGACGTCGGCGACCCCGCCTTATAGTCCCATCGTCGAAAAGTTCGATCTGACCGCGCTGCCGAACAAGACCGTTTCGTTCTTCGTCTCGACGCAGGGGCCTTCGGCGCTGGCGGCCGGCGACAGCTATGAGGCGGTCGTAAGCGAAGTTCGCGCAGCCGCTGACGTCTGGAGTCAGGTGAGCACGTCCGATCTTCGGCTGAGGTACGGCGGCCTGTTCAACCCCACGGCAACCGATCAGGGCGCCACGCCCAGCATCGATGTCGAGTTCTCGGACGATGTTCCCCCCGGGTTGCTGGCGCTGGGCGGACCGAGCATCACAGCCGCGCCGCCCAAAGGCAATCCCACGTTCGTGCCGATCACACACTCGACGCTGCTGCTGTGGCGCGACATGAGCAAAATCCCGAGCTGGCAGGAGCTGTTCTTCACCACCCTGGTGCATGAGTTCGGCCATACACTGGGGCTGCAGCACACCACCACGTCGAGCGTCATGTCGACCGCGGTCACTTCCGGCGCGAGCCGCGCGCATCCGCTCGCGGCTGACGATATCGCGGGCATTTCCCTGCTCTACCCGACCGATGGTTTCGCGCCCACCACCGGCAGCATTTCGGGAAAAGTGACCTTCAACGACGGAAGCCCCGTGAATCTCGCCTCGGTGGTCGCAATCTCACGCACCGGCGAGCCGGTGAGCGCGATGACCCTTCCCGACGGGACCTACGAGATTGATGGAATTCCCCCGGGCTTTTACATCGTGTATGCGACCGCCCTGCCCGCGCCACTGAAAGGCGAGGCCACCAACCTGAACATCCGGTATCCCGTGGATGTCAACGGAAATCCGATCCCGCCGAATGGCTTCTTCGAAACCGAGTTTTATCCCGGCACGTGGAACTGGACCGCGGCCGGCGGGGTGACGGTTCGAGCCGGGCATCTGGACACCGGCCTCAATATTCCCGTTCAGCACCGGCCCGCCCTTACGCTGAACTCGGTCCGCTCTTACGGGTTTGTGCCAACGGGAAACGCAGCCATTACACCAATCGCCGTTCCATCGCCGCCGGCGTTGTTCGGCACGGCGAAACAAACGCTCGTGTTGGCCGGGGCGGGATTGCTCGACGCAAATAACAACATCGCGCCGGCAATCTTCATTCAGTCGCTCGGCACGTCGCTGCAGTTTGTCGCAGGCAGCCTGCGGCCGTATCCGGCGCCCAATCCGAATCAGTATCTCGCCGTGGACTACACCGTGAATCCGACCGCGACGCTGGGCTGGAAACACCTGGTGATCGATTCCGTTGACAACATCTATGTGCTGCCGGAAGCACTGAATATCGTCAGCGCGCCGCCCCCGTCGATCACGGGGATCGCCGTACAGAAAGACGGAACGATGGCCATCACCGGCAATGGCTTCAACGAGGACACGCAAATTTTCTTCGACGGTATTGAAGCCGCGTTCGTGAGTTTCGACGGCGGGCACACCATTACTGTCGAGCCTCCGGCTGCCCGGCCCGGTTATCTGGCGCGCATTCTTGCGCTGAATTCCGATGGCCAGAGCTCGCTTTTCCTGCCGTCGCTGACGACTTACACCTACCCGGCGGGGGGGGCGCCGAGCATCTCTGTCGCGCCGGCTTCGCTGACTGCGGGCGCGGATACGCTGGTGGATGTGGTCGGGACGAACACGACTTTTACTGATGGCGCGACCACCGTGGGCTTCGGCCGCGCGGACGTGGTGGTCAAGAGCATTACGGTGCTCAGCCCCACGCACCTGACCGTAACGGCGAGCGCCCCCGCGGGCACGAATATCGCGACGTCGGCAATTACGGTGACGACGGACCTGAACGTGATTTCTCCGGCTCGCGGCCAGTAAGCGCGCTATCCCGCGCATGAATTGCGGGTCCGACGTCGGGACCCGCGGTTATCGATTGCGGCTGCGCCAGCCCGCCCCGTGCGATCCGGCATCCAACAGAACGGCGATGATCAGCCACAGCGCGTTGATGCCCGTGATGGGATAACCATTGTTGACCAGCCATGCGTAAACGATGGTCGTGATGGGCAGGAAAATGAAGCCGAGCAGTGGAATCACATAGCCGTGATAGGCGCGCTCCAGGTAGTGGCTGAGGAAGAACATCAGTACCAGGACTACGCGCGGGAATAACAGGACCAGCAGAACGGCGAGACACGGCATCAGGGCTTCCCTCCATCCCTATTGTGATGGAGGGGCCAGAGCTTTGCGAACCTGTGTTTCACCCGCGTGAAGACTCCGGCGTGGGGAGTTGGCGCCGGCTCAGCCGGAACTGCCGCGGGTACGGTCGGCCGGTGCGGATGCGGCATTGCGCGATCGGCAGTGCCGGTCTGCGGCGCGGCGTCTCCGAACGGCTCGGGTTTCTGGGCTGACGCCGAAGCCGCCTCAACCGGCGCTGATGTCACAGCCCCCAGAAATCGCACAGAAGCGACTTGCGGCCGCGGGCCATACGTGTGCAATTCGAACGAGACGTCGCCGGTATGGGGAGCGTAAACGATATTGCCCCGGCGGAGCGCGTCGGCGTTGAGCGGAACGTGGGTCCGTGAGGCGCCGTCGGCGATAATCAAGTCCGCGCCGGAGGCGCCCCGCAACGCATCCGCTGCCGCATTCCACTTCAGCTGGAGCTGGTTTTTCCACTGGCTCACAGTCAGCTGAGGCGGCTGAGCGTCCATGTTGCTGTCGGAGCGCACCAGGGCATAGTCGTCGGTATCGTAGAACAGCAGTGCGATTGCCATGAGGGTGATGGCCAGGAGTACTGCATACACGTTCCGCATTGTCCGACTCTTGCGCGCAGGGCTGACGTCCAATCGCATAGCGCCACTACGACGATGAGTGGATGCCCAGACCGGCGGTTCCGTTACCCGTAGCTCCTCGGAAAGTACACGCAAAGCAGGACAAATTACAGTAAGCGCGCTACAGTGGAAACAGAGATGGATATCACAGCACTGGAGACAGATCTGTCAGAAGCGGCCTCGTTGCTGCAGAACCTCGATTCGGATCCCGTTGCAACACCCAATTTAATCACCAGACTTCATGCCTGCGAGCAGCAGCTCGCACGATCGCGTTTTGTCCGCCGCCACGATCAGGCCAGCGGGCGCAGCTTCATGGTTCGGATTCCCGGAATTGAATCCGCGCTCATTCATGTTACTCAGGCCATTGTGAATTTGCAGAGCGCCGGCCCATCAGACGCCGCGCTGCACGACATCGAAGGCGCGCTGGAAGACATCGCGCTGATTCCGCCCAGCGCTCAGGTAGCTTCCTGAGCTGACGATTTGCCGTGGCCAGCCGGCGCTCGACCGGCGATGGCCGCGTTGGCCAGCTCCATCAGACGCGCGCAGCATCCGCTCATGCGAATGCTCACGTCGCGCAGTGACGTACCGCTGAAACAAACCTCCGGACGCCGCCGGTGTGTGGGACAACGCAGTCCGTGCACCTTGTTTTCCGTCGCGCGCTTGAAGGAGTCCAGTTCCTCACGCCCGGCCATCGTCTGACATTATAGCCTCGAAATGTTTCAAACGCATCAGTGGTATTCTGTCAACGCACGTCTGGAACAATAGAAGGCGGCGGCCATGCTGACTCGCTTTCGCAATTGGGACCGGGGCAGGTCTCCGGACCCGCGACGGACGTCCACGCCCGCCAGAAGCCAGGCCCATGCGCTATCTCCTCTCCCGCCGGATTCCCCACTTCTCGCGCGTCCTGCTGGTGGAAAGCGGCTCGCGGCGTATTCTCGACAAACTGCTGCCCCATTTCTACGAGGCTTATGGCGCGCAGGTGCAACTCGATGTGCTCACGTGCTTCGCTGCCGATCCCGCCCCGTTTCGCTCCGACAAGGGCGACATCCTCCGCGTGCAGGAGTACTCCTCTGCGTCCGCGCGACGGCGACTGCTGCGCGAGCTGCGTTCGCGACGCTACGCTGTCCTGGGCATCATCTGCTCCAATGAAACACTGCTGGCGCGCTACAAATGGTCACTGGCCGCGCTGCTGCCGGCCAAGCTGCTGATCATCAACGAAAACGGCGACTACTTCTGGGTTGATCGCGGCAATCTCCGCGCCATTCGGGGGTTCGTATGGCACCGCGCCGGCATCGCGGGCACGGGCCTGTGGCGCACGCTCGCTCGCGCCATCATCTTTCCATTCACCCTCACTTACCTGCTGCTGTTTGCGGCAGCCATCCATCTTCGGAGACAATTGCGAAGGCTATGAAAGCTGCTCTGGTCAACAAACCCGGCGGTCCGGAGAACATTGAATACGCCGATATTCCCACGCCGGAACCCGGCCGCGGCGAAGCTCGCGTCAAGCTGGCCGCCATCGGCGTGAATTTCATTGACACTTACTTCCGCACCGGACTGTACAAGGCGAACCCGCCCGTGGTTCTCGGGCAGGAAGGCGCCGGCACAGTGGACAAGGTCGGACCCGAGGTCGCGGACGTGAAGCCCGGCGACCGGGTGGCGTACTGCATGGTCCGAGGCTCGGATGCCGAATACGCCGTGGTCCCCAGCTGGCAGCTGGTCAAATTGCCCGACGCTCTCGATTTCAACCACGCTGCGGCAGTGCTGCTTCAGGGCATGACGGCCCATTACCTCACGCACTCCACCTTCGAACTGAAGAGCGGCGACACCTGCCTGGTACACGCCGCCGCGGGTGGCGTCGGGCTGCTGTTGGTGCAGATCGCGAAGATGTGCGGCGCGCGCGTCATCGGTACGGCGGGCACCGAACAAAAGGCCAACAAAGCACGCGAGGCCGGCGCTGACGAGATGATCGTCTACACGCAGCAGGATTTCGTGGCCGAGACGAAGCGGCTCACCGGCGGGCGTGGCGTGGACGTCGTGTACGATTCCGTTGGCAAATCGGTGTTCATGGGAAGCCTCGATTGCCTGCGCCCGCGCGGCATGCTGGTCACGTTCGGCAACGCCAGCGGCGCCGTGCCGCCCTTCGAGCCGCTGCTGTTATCGCAGAAAGGATCGCTGTTCCTGACGCGCCCTACCCTGGCCAACTATGCGGCCACCCGCGAGGAGCTGGAATGGCGCGCCGGCGACGTGCTGCGCTGGGTGGCGGAGGGCAAGCTGAAGGTGGAGATCTTTCGCGAGTATCCCCTGGCTGAGGTCGCGCAGGCGCATCGCGATCTGGAAGCGCGCAAGACCACCGGGAAGCTGCTGCTCATCCCATGACGCGGACCAGCGCGCTTGCGGAGCAGTTCGGGGAACTGAAAATCGACGCCCTGCTGGTCTCGGCGCTTCCCAATATTCGCTATCTGAGCGGTTTCACCGGCAGCAACGGCCTGCTGCTGGTCACCCCCGCCGGCTCGACGCTGTTCACCGATTCGCGATACACGATTCAGGCCGCGGAGCAGACGCGCGGGCAGGCCAAGGTGAAGATTGTGCCCGGGCCGCTCGCGGCCGCCGCCGCACCGGTCATCGCATCGCGCCGGCTGAAGCGGGTCGGATTTGAGGCCGGCCGCATGCTTTACGATTCGTGGCAGCGCCTGAAAGAGACGGCGCCCCTGGGAATCGCGCTGCGGCCCATTGGCAATGTCGTCGAGCAGATGCGCATGGTCAAGAGCGAAGAGGAGATCGGCCTGATTCGCCAGGCCGTGCTCACGAACTCCAAAGCGTTCGAAGCCGCGCTGCGCCGCATTCGACCAAACGCGACGGAAGCCGACATCGCCGCCGAACTGGAATACCAGATGCGCCGGCATGGGGCAGAGAAAGCTTCGTTCGACACCATCGTCGCGGCGGGGACACGCACTGCCCTGCCCCACGCCAGTCCCGGCAACGAGCGCCTGAAAAACGATCAATTACTATTGATAGATATGGGCGCGACGCGCGAGGGCTATGCCAGCGATATGACGCGCATGCTCTTCGCCGGCAAACCGGGCCGCAGAGTTCGATCCATGTATAACGCCGTGCTCGAGGCGCAGCTGGCCGCAATCGATACCGTCCGCGAAGGAGCGGCCGCCGGCGCCGTGGATCGCGCCGCTCGCCTCACGCTGAAGCGGGCCGGGCTGGACAAAGCCTTCGTGCACTCGACGGGGCACGGCCTCGGGCTGGAGATTCACGAACCCCCGCGCCTCGGAGCGAAGGACAAGACTCGCCTGCGCGCCGGCATGACCATAACTATCGAGCCCGGGGCATATATCGAGGCTTTCGGCGGCGTGCGAATCGAAGACACCGTGCTGGTGACCGCAAACGGATGCGAAGTGCTGACCCCCACATCAAAGGAGCTGGCGATCCTCTAAGCCTGGCATGAGCAACGACGAAATCCGCGAACTGATTCAGATGGTGCTGGACAGCGGGGTCGCCGAGATCGAGGTGCAGCGCGGCGACAACCGGGTGCGCATCCGGCGCGCCGTGGCGCAGGCCGAAGTGCTGGTTCCCCAGGCGATCACGCCGGTGGTGGTGGCCAGCGCTCCACCGCCACAAGCCGTCGCCGCGGCCGCGGCCGAGCACGCCACCATTGCGGCGCCCGCCCCTGCGCCGCCGCACACGACCAGCGGCGCGGGCGCCGGCGGCCCCTCCGATTCCATCATCGTGAAGTCCCCAATCGTCGGCACCTTCTACGATGCGCCGTCGCCCGGCGCTCCGCCATTCGTCAAAGTCGGCGACCAGGTGGAGCCCGGCCAGGTGCTGTGCATCATCGAATCCATGAAGCTCATGAACGAGATCGAAGCGGAAGTCGCCGGCGTCATCGTCAGCAAGCTGATGGAGAGCGGACGGCCGGTGGAGTACGGCGAGGCGCTGTTCGCCGTCCGCCCGCGCTGACATGTTTCGCAAAATCCTCATCGCCAACCGCGGCGAGATCGCGCTGCGCATCATCTGCGCCTGCCGCGATCTCGGCATCCGCACTGTCGCCGTCTACTCCGAGGCCGACCGCAACAGCCTGCACGCGCGCTTCGCCGATGAGGCCATCTGCATCGGCCCGGCAAAGAGCTCCCGCAGTTATCTGGACATTCCCGCGGTGATCAGCGCCGCCGAGATCACCAACGTCGACGCTATTCATCCTGGGTACGGCTTTCTGAGCGAGAACGCCGATTTCGCCGAGGTGTGCGCGGAATCGGGGCTGCGCTTCATCGGACCGCCTGCGGACGTGATTCGGACCATGGGCGTGAAGCAGCGCGCGCGGGTGGCCATGGGCGACGGCGGAGTCCCGCTGGTTCCCGGCTCGCAGGGTGTCCTGAGCGGACCCGAGGAGGCCGCCGCCATCGCCGGGAAGATCGGATATCCGGTAATGTTGAAAGCCTCGGCGGGCGGCGGCGGCCGCGGCATGCGCATCGTACGCAATGAGGGCGACCTCGCCGGCCTGTTTGCGCAGGCGCAAATGGAGGCGCAGGTTTCGTTCTCCTGCCCCGACCTCTATCTCGAAAAGCTCATCGAGGCGCCGCACCACATCGAGTTTCAGATCCTGGCCGACGAGCACGGAAACGTGGAGGTGCTCGGGGAACGCGAGTGCAGCGTACAGCGCCGGCATCAGAAGGTGCTGGAAGAGGCGCCTTCGCCCCACATGACGCCGGAGTTGCGGGCCTCCATGCGCGCGACGCTTTGCGATGCCATGCGCAGGATCGGCTACACCAACGCCGGCACCGCGGAGTTCCTCATGGACGAAAAGGGCAGCCTGTACTTCATCGAGGTGAATGCGCGTATCCAGGTGGAGCATCCGGTTACGGAGTGGATCACCGGCGTGGACCTGGTGAAGGCCCAGATTCGCATCGCCGCGGGCGAGAACCTGTTCGATATCCTCGGCGGGCCAGTCGAAGTCCGCGGCCACGCTATCGAGTGCCGGATCAATGCCGAGCACCCCGAAACCTTCGTGCCTTCACCCGGCCACATCACCGGCCTCAACCTGCCCGGCGGCGTAGGTATCCGCGTCGATACCGCTGCGTACACCGACGGCACGATTCCGCCCTACTATGATTCGCTCGTGGCCAAGGTGACCGCATGGGGACATGATCGGGCCGAGGCCATCGCCCGCATGAACCGCGCCCTGGACATGACGGTTGTGGAAGGCATTTACACTAACGTCGCTCTGCACAAGCGCATCCTCGCGGATCCGGATTTTCTCGCCGGCAACTACGATACAAGCTTCCTGGAACGGGTCAAAGCGGCGCGGACCTGACACGGCATTCCGCGGTGCAAGCCCCTCGCGTGGAGGGCGGGCTTGCAAACCCGCCGGGCGTCCACAACAAGCACTAACGGCGGTATTGGTCGTCGGTGACGTGTTCCATCCAGTCGACCACCTTTCCCCCGAGCTTCTCCTGGATGGCGATGTGCGTCATCGCTGTTGTCGGTGTCGCGCCGTGCCAGTGCTTTTCGCCGGGTGCGAACCACACGACATCGCCGGGGCGGATCTCCTCGAGGGGCCCGCCTTCACGTTGGGCCCAGCCGCAACCTGCGGTGACGATCAGCGTTTGGCCGAGGGGATGCGTATGCCATGCCGTGCGGGCGCCCGGCTCGAAAGTAACGGCGGCGCCCTGAACCAGCGCCGGGTCGGGCGCCTGAAACAGCGGGTCGATCCGGACCGTGCCCGTGAACCAGTCCGCCGGTCCTTTTGCAGAGGGCTGCGAGCCAACTCGTTTGATGTCCATTTCAGTGGTCCTTTCCGGAGTCTTTGCCTTCTCCGAGCACGTGCCATGCAGCCGTATCCCAGGCGTTGTGAATTCCGACAAACAGCAACAGCAGCGCGGCGCTTCCGGCGGCGAACAGGCTCTCGCGCGTGCGCCAGTGAGCGGCGAAAGCCGAGGCCGCGAGGGCGCCATATGCCGTCAGAGGCAGGATCAGGTGAAACAACCAATCCTCGAAGACCGGCCGGTACGCGGTTTGCCGGCGCATGCGCCAGCCGGTGATGATCTCATATACGAATCCGACGCAGCCCATAACGCCCCAGATCGTGGCGGCGATCTCAATGCTGTCCCAGGGAGCACGCAAAAGGGCGGCCAAAAACAAAACGACTCCGAAATGTACGGTCGTGGGCGTGGCGAACGCCGCTCCCGCATCGGGCGCCGGCGACGTGGCCCTCTGGCCGACGAGTGTGATGACGACGAACTGCAATCCGATCAGGGCCCCAGCGGCCGAACCGACGATAACGTAGAAGCTGTCCCACCTGCCGAGTTCTCGCATGCCCTACCGAAACCGTTCGAAGCGATACGCCAGCTCGGGGCCTCCGTTGCCCTCATATGCAAGCTGGGCAATGAGAAGGGCGAACGGCTCGGTGTAGCGCGCTATGCGCAGAGGTCCGGCATCCACCGGGTCGAAGCCGCTGTCGGCGATCAACTCGGCGGCAGTGGCCTTGCCGGCCTCATCATCTCCACAGTACGCGAGACTGGGCCGCCGGGTACGGCCTCGCGCCTCGAAGACCGCGAAAAGCACCTCGCTCGGGACAGTGTTGAACGCGCATACCACCCGCGCTTTCGGCGCCTTGCGGGCCAGTTCCTCGGCGCCTGAGGAAGTATGGGCTATGACCAGCTCGGTATTAGCTTCGTTCATGGGCAGCGAACACGTGATGATGAGTTTCTCTCGCAAGTCCCCCGCCTGCCGAAATACGTCGTCGATTCTCGACCAGTGTACGGCAATCAGCAGCACGTCCGATTCCCGAGCCGCCTCGGCGGGCTCGCCCGCGCGAGCGTTGCCGCCAGCCTCGCGCGCGAGCTTGTGCAGCTTCTGCTCACTTCGCGCATAGCTGAATATGACGCGATGTCCGGCGCGCGCAAAGATGGTTCCGAGCTTCGCCCCCATCAATCCCGAACCGAGTACGCCAATTCGCATGTTCGCAATCCCCGTCTCTTCTGCGACCGTTGCTGGTAACGGTCCCTCTGCACTCTGATGTTTGACGCCGCTGACTCGATTTCGGTCAGGATGCGCAGCTGAAATGGTTTCCCCGACGGCCGGGTTCTCTTCAACGCACTGGAATTTCACTTGACAGCCAAGTAGAGGGCGCGCCATACTTTACTGAATGCCAAGTGAAGACGAATCCCGTGTTCCCCTGCTCCAGGGCACGCTGGACCTGATGGTCCTGAGCACGCTCAAGACCATGGGTCCGCAGCACGCCTATGCCATTGCCGCGCGCCTGGAACAGATCTCCGAAGATCTCCTGCACCTCAATCAGGGCACGCTCTACCCCGCGCTCGTTCGGCTGGAGCAGCAGGGCCGCATCAAAGGCTCGTGGGGCCGTACGGAGAGCAATCGCGAGGCGAAGTTCTACGCCATCACCAAGGCTGGCGAGAAGGCGCTGGCCGGGGAGACCCTGCGGTGGCGGCGCATGTCCGGCCTGGTGGACAAGCTGCTCGCACAAGGAGCGTGATCGATGCGCCGGTTCTTCGCCAGACTCCGCAATCTCCTGAACAGCGGCCGTGCGGAGCGCGACCTCTCGCGCGAGATCGCGTCCCACCTCGACCTGCTGCAGGAGGCATACGAACGGCGCGGTCTGAGTCCGGAAGAGGCACGCCTCGCGGCACGGCGCGCTTACGGTGGGGTCGAGCAGGCGCGCGAATTACATCGCGACGCGCGATCGTTCCTGTGGGTCGAGCACCGAATCCGCGACATGCGCTACGGCGCGCGCAATCTGGCCCGCACGCCGGGGTTCACAGCGGTCGCGCTGCTCACCCTCGCGCTGGGCATCGGCGCCACGACCGCGATCTTCAGCGTCGTCAACGCCGTGCTCCTGCGGCCGTTGCCTTATCGCGACGCCGGGAAACTGGTGACACTGCTCCACGGGGGAACCGGCCCAGTCGCAAGCGGCAACTATCTTGACTGGCGCGACCAGAACCGCTCCTTCGACGCGATGGGCGCCGCCGATGCCTGGGGACCTAACCTCACGGGCATCGATCATCCGGAACATCTCGCCGCTCTTCAGGTCACGCAAAACCTGCTGCCCATGCTCGGCATACAGCCCGCACTGGGGCGCCTGTTCCGGCCAGGCGAGGATCAGCCGGGCAATGAGCACGAGGTCATTCTGAGCGATCGCCTGTGGCGGCGCCGCTTCAGCGCCGACCCGGCCGTGCTTGGCAGAACAATCCTGCTCGATGGCGCCGCCTACACCATCATCGGCGTCATGCCGCGCGAGTTCCGTTTCCCGCCCTTCTGGGCCACACGCGCCGAGCTGTGGGCTCCGGATGTGCTGGCCGATCGCGCCCAGAACCGCGGCGGAAACAGCATGCGCGTCTTCGCCCGCCTCAAGGACGGTGTGACGCTTGCCGAGGCGCGCGCTGAGATGGCCGGGATTACAGCGCGGCTCGAGCGCCAGTATCCGGGCACGAATCGCGATGTTCGCGTCACGCCCCTTAAGGAAAACGTCGTCGGCAACATTCGATCGCCGCTGCTGATCCTGCTGGCGTCTGTCGCCTTCGTCCTGCTGATTGCCTGCGCGAACGTTGCCCACATGCTGCTGGCGCGCACTTCCGATCGCGAGCGCGAAATTGCCGTGCGGACCGCCCTGGGCGCCGCCAAAAGCCGGGTCATCGGCCAGTTCCTTACGGAGAATCTCCTGCTGGCCGGTCTCGGCGCGGTCACCGGTCTCGCCCTCGCCGCGTGGGGCATCAAAGCACTCGTGAAGCTCGCGCCGGGAGAGCTTCCCCGCATTCAGACCGTAAGCATCGATCTGCCAGTCCTCGTTTTTCTGCTTATCGTTACGCTGCTCACCACGCTCCTGTTCGGTCTCGCGCCGGCGATGCGCGCCGCCGCGGCCGAGGTCAACGGCGCTCTGAAGGACGGCGGTCGAAGCGGCAGCGAAGGCGTTCGCCGGAACCGCGTGCGTGCGTTTCTCGTCGCCTCCGAATTCGCTCTGGCCTTCATGCTGCTGATTGGCGCCGGACTGATGATCCGCAGCTTCATCGCGCTGAAGGCGGTCGATCCCGGATTCAACCCGCACGGCGTGCTTTCGATGGTTGTTTCTGTGGCCGGCTCGGCCGAAGCGCAGCCGGGACGCCGGGTCATGTTCTATCGCCAGCTGCTCGATCGTGTGCGGGCTCTGCCGGGCGTGGAAGCGGCCGGCGGCATTAACCACCTGCCCGTGGCGGGCGACCTCTGGGGCTGGCCATTCATCATCGAGGGCCGTCCGAAGCCCCGCCCCGGCGAATCGCCGGGAGCGGTGTACCGCATCGTAATGCCCGGTTACTTCCAAACGATGCGTCTGCCGCTGCGCCGCGGCCGAGAGATCACCGACGCCGACGATTCGCGCACGCCCGGCGTCGTGCTGATCAACGAGCGCGCGGCCGCGACTTACTGGCCGGGCGAGGATCCCCTCGGCAAGCGCATCTCCTTCGAAAACGATAAAGAGAAGCGGCCCATCTGGCTGACCATTATCGGCGTGGTGAAAGACGCGCGCCAGTACGACTGGGCTGCCCGGCCCGATCCGGAGGTCTACCTCGCCGCGCTGCAGCACCATGATTTCCTCGAGGATCCCGCCGCGCACTGGTCGTATCTCACGTTGGTATTGCGCACGCGGGGAAATCCCGCCGATCTCGCCGCGGCGGTGAAGAGGACCGTGTGGTCCTTTGACAAAAACCTGCCCATCTCCGAAGTGCTCACCATGGACGCCGTGGTCGCCGGGGCGACGGCCGAGGCCCGCTTTGAGATGCTCCTCCTCGCCGTATTCGCCGCCGTGGCGCTCCTGCTTGCGGTGGTTGGCATTTACGGGGTGATGAACTATGCCGTCTCGAGGCGCACGCACGAGATCGGCATTCGCATCTCGCTGGGCGCAAGCCGCGCGGAAGTGCTGAGGCTCGTCGCCCGCCAGGGGATGATTCAGGCGCTTGCGGGCCTGGCGTTGGGTGCGATCGGCGCACTGCTGCTCGCCAGACTGATTGCCGGGATTCTCTACGGTGTTCGGCCGACCGATCCGGCGACGTTCATTGTGGTCATGCTGGTTCTGGTCCTCGCTGCTGTAACCGCCGTCTGCGTACCGGCGCACAAAGCCAGCCGCGTTGAGCCGATGATCGCGCTGCGGCACGAGTAATACTGCCGTGGAACCACGGCTCTCGCGCCGGTTTCTAATACGCCGTGTGGCGGATTTTCCTCGGGTGGCTGCTGCTCGCCGCCTGCGCGCGCGAACCGCCGGCGCCCGCCGCGCCGCAACAGCGGATTATGGTCGGCGACGTCCTCTGCAGCGCTGGGTTTCACCGCTACGTGCGCCCGGTCTGGCCAAAGGCCGCCCGCAGCCGCGGCATCACCGGCACAGTGATGCTTCGGGCCATGATCACGAAAACCGGCGAGATTCGCGAGCTGACGGTACTGAGCGGAGATCCACTGCTGGTGGCCGCTGCGCTTGCCGCGGTGAGGAAGTGGCGTTACAATCCGCCCTGCCCCATCAACGCGCAGCCGGTGGACATCATCACACAGATCGATGTCAGCTTCCCGTGACCTCGCGCGGGCTGGGGGCCAGAGCGCTCTTCAGCCTCAGAATCGGCGCTTCCATCAGCGACCACGAAATGCGTGCCAGCAGGAACGTCATGGCGATGCCCGCAAGGAACCACGGGAGAGCGAGCAGATGCCGCCCGCGATCGGACAGGCCGAGAAACAGAGGCATAGTGGCAACCAGCAACGGGAAATGGAACACGTAGGCCGCATAGCTGTAACGTCCGGCCCGGCGAAGGAACTGGAACCGCAACACCTTCTGCGCGGCAGAGCCGCCGCCGGCGGCATCGGCGGCGCGCAGCACGATCAGAGCATACGCGCAGGCCAGCAGGGTGTACAGCAGGGACAGCGTGGCGGCTGATTCCAGGTGAAAGCGCGCTTTCACCCCAAACCACATCAGCAGCAGCGACACAATGGCCCCGAGCGCCGCGCCCGAGTACCGAAGCGCCGCGGCGCGCAGCCGCTCATCGCGCAGCACGATGGCGACGACGGCCCCAAAGGCGAGTCCATCGGCGCGGGCCGGGGTCAGGACGTAAGCGATTCGCCTCGCCATTTCCGGGTCGGCAACGTTGGACAGGATAAAGAAGCGCACCACCGGCGCAAGCACGATTACCGCCGTGAGCGCCCGCAGCAGCGCCTTCCGGCTCAGCAGGAAAACCGCAAGCGGAAAGGTCAGGTAAAACTGCTCCTCGACCGCGAGCGACCAGTAATGATTCAGCGCTTCGATCTCGCGGCCATGCAGGCTGAGCCAGTTGGAGAAGTTGAAGAAGTAGGCCAGCGAGGTTGCAAACGGGACGCCGCCCACAGGCAGGAGCCACGCGCGCGCGACGGTGAAGCTGACCAGCAGCGCCAGATAGTAAACGGGACAAATGCGCAGCACGCGGCGAATGTAGAAGCGGCGGAAGTAGCCGCGCGTCCCTTTCTCGTCGAGGAGAATGCCGGTGATCAGGCACCCGGAGAGAACGAAGAAGAGATCGACGCCGGTCCAGCCGGGCGTGAACACCGTTCGCAGGGCGCGAACCGGGCCGGCGCCGTAGGTGAGGACGATCGAAAAGTGGTACAGCAGCACCAGCAGCACGGCGACGCCGCGCAGGCCGTCGAGTTCGGCGATATGCCCGCCGGCCTTGGGCCTGGTTCGGCGCGCGGGTATGTCGACGAGCAGGGTCGTGAGCGGATTGAGCTTCGCACTTGCCACAGCTCATTCAGGTTCCGCGAACCGGGTGAAATCACACAGGGGCGGCCGTACCAGAACCAATCCCGCCATTTAGACCGCCGGTACCACTCGGTTACTCTGGTCATAAGCATGGAAAGCCCGGCCATCGCCGTACACCAGTTGCGCAAGGTTTATGGCGAAAATGCCGCGGTTGATGGGCTGGATCTGGTGGTTCCGCGAGGTTCCTTTTTCGGCTTTCTGGGCCCGAACGGCGCGGGCAAAACCACGACCATACGAATGCTGATGGGCCTGGCGGAGCCGACCTCCGGCGCCATCGAGCTGCTCGGTTTGCCCATGCCCGAGCGCGCCGTGGAAATCAAGTCGCACATCGGCCTGGTTCCGGATGAATCGCTGCTGTTCGACAACCTGACCGCTGCGGAATTTCTGGAGTTCACCGGCCGGATGTACCGTCTGGATCGCCGGCTGGCCCGTGAACGCGGAGCCGAGTTGCTGGAACTCTTCGAGTTAACCGGCAGCGAGCGCAAGCTCATCGGCGACTTTTCCAAAGGGATGCGTAAACGCGTGGCCATGGCCGCCGCGCTGATTCATCGGCCGGATCTTTTCCTGATGGACGAGCCATTCGAAGGCGTGGATGTGGTGGGGGCGCGGCTGATGAAAGACCTGCTGTCCGAGCAGGTGCGCCGCGGAGCGACCGTGTTTCTCACCTCGCATGTGCTCGAGGTGGTGGAGCGCCTGTGCGATCACGTCGCCATCGTGAATCGGGGACGCGTAGTGCTGGAAGGCAGCATGGCGGAGCTGCGCTCCGGAAGCGAGAGCCTGGAAGACACGTTCGTGCGCGTGGTGGGCGCCGAGCGCGCAACGGAGCGCCTGGAGTGGCTGGCGTGAAGTCCGCCGCAGGCGCCACACGCAATCAGGTGGGCGCGATTGTCCAGGCCTACTGGCGCTGTACATGGAACCGCCTGCCTCGGATTACGAAGGGCAATGTCGCCGTGGCGATTCTGCTCGGTGTGCTTTGGTACGGCTTGTTTGTGACCATCGCTTTCGGCGCGGCCGCGCTGGCGTCGGCTCCAGGCAGCGTGCCCGTCCTGCCGTACGTATTCGCCGCTGGGCTGATGATCGCCTTCATCTACTGGCAGGTGGTTCCGCTGCTGATCGCATCGACGGGGAGCTCGCTGGAGTTGCCGAAGCTGATCGTCTATCCGGTTCCACCGCGAAGCCTGTTCGGGATCGAAGTGCTGTTGCGGACTTCCAGCGGCGTGGAGATTCTCATCGTGATCGCGGGCGCATCCATCGGCTGCCTGCTGAATCCGAAGCTGCCCAGGTGGTCGCCGGCGGGATTCCTGCTGTTCGTAATCTTCAATATCCTGCTGGCGGCCGGAATGCGCGATCTGCTCACTCGGCTGCTGGCGCGGCGCCGCATTCGGGAAATGGCCATCTTCTTCTTCGTTCTCATGGCGGCGCTGCCGCAGATGTCCGTGTTCCTCGCGCGCAATAGGCACCTGAAGGCGGCGATCACGCAGATCCCGGTCTGGTTCTTCCCGTGGACCGCGGCGGCCCGTATCGCGTCAGGCATTGGCGGCGTTGTGGCGTGGATAGTGATCTGCGCATGGATTGTCGCGGCGTATCTGTTCGGACGCTGGCAGTTCGATCGCAGCCTGCGCGAGGTGGAGTTAAGCCGCCCGCAACTCGAAGCCGCGGGGGCGCGGCGCACATTCGCGTGGCTGCTGAGCTGGCCGTCGTCGATGTTTCGCGATCCACTGGGAGCACTCGCGGAGAAAGAACTGCGCGTGCTCGCTCGCGCGCCACGATTTCGGCTGGCATTCATCATGGGCTTTTCGTTTGGCCTGATGGTTTTCATTCCCATCGCCTTCCAGGATCCCTCCGGTTCCTGGCTTCGCCAGAACTTTCTGGCCATCGCAATGGTTTATGCCGTGCTCCTGCTGGCGGACGTGCTGTACTGGAACATCTTCGGCGTGGACCGGGCGGCCGCTCAATCGTACTTCGTATATCCGCCGCCGGTGCGGAGCGTGATTTTCGCCAAGAACGTCGCCACGGCGTTCTTCACCGCGATCGATGCCAGCATCGTGTTGATTATTTGCCTGCTGATCCGCATTCCGGTACGCCCGGTGCAGGCTGCCGAAGCGGTGTGCATCTGTGTGCTGATTGCGGTCTGGCTGCTCGCAATCGGCAATCTGGTGTCAGCCTATAGCCCGCGGGCGGCGGATCTCAGCCAGGCGTTCCGGCGCACCAGCGGAGTCAAGGTGCAGTGGGTGGGCTTCCTGGGATTCCTGGTCGCGGGCGTGCCGGTGAGCCTGGCGTATCTGGCGCGCTTCGCGCTGGATACCGAGCTGGCGTTTTTCGCGACCATGGCGTTCATGATGGCGATCGGCGGCTACGTGTGGTGGTTATCGGTCGAGACCGCGGCGCGGGTGCTGAGCGAGCGGAGGGAGGCGTCGCTGGCGGCGTTAAGCCGAGTGGGGACGCCGATTTCGTCATGACGGTTGATGCCCACCACGAGGGCTGGGAACTCGCCGGAGGCTTTCACCATGGCTAAGAGCCTGCCCCAGATTGCATTGGTTGTTCTTGCCACGGTAGCTGTTGCGGCTGAAACCGGGCCGGCTGTGGGGGCTTTGCTGCCTGGATTTGAATCCGTGATCAGGGCAAAGGGGGCTATCGTGGAATTCTTTCGGGTTGAGGAACTGCCGCAGGCTGGAGACTTTGGCGTCGGGTTCGCCACGGTAAGCAAGCCGACCGACGGGATCACGCAGCCCGGAATCATCGTGCTCGATAGCGCCGGGCGAGTCAAGGCGAAGTACTTTGATGCGCACTATACGGCCGCGGCGGTGCTTGCGCATATTGCGCCGTGGAGTCCGGCAGGCGAGGCGCACTCGGGCCGCCACATCGACCTGACATCGTCGGCCAGCAATATGCAAGTCCTTCCGGGAGATCGCATTGCGCTGATCCTCGATGCCTCTCTCAAGCCGGGGATGCATGTTTACGCTCCGGGCGCGGAAGGATACATTCCCATCTCGTGGACCCTGAATGGCTCGACCGCGTATACCGCCCACGCGGTGGAAATGCCCGCGCCCAGGATCCTCTATTTGGCTGCCATCGACGAGAAGGCGCCCGTCTTCGAGGGCCGTTTCCGGCTGATTCGCGACGTGACCGTCGCCCAATCGCAGCCGGCCGGCGACCTGACGATCGAGGGGGAGCTCAAGTACCAGGCCTGCGATGACCGAATGTGCTATCTACCCGAGACGGTACCGCTGAACTGGACGCTTCGTGTCGAAAAACATGACAATGGAGCCAGTGCTTACGGTGGTGGCCGGGGTCATCCGTGATGCAGACGGGCGCATTCTGATTTGCCAGCGCAGCCGCGAGGACACGCACGCGCTGAAGTGGGAGTTCCCCGGCGGCAAAGTAGAGAAGGGCGAAAATCCAGCGGAGGCGCTGGTTCGGGAGCTGCGCGAGGAACTTGGTATCGAGGCCAGCGTGGGGCGCGAGCTGCACCGTTTTCGCTATCGCTACGGGCAGCGGCCGCCGTTCCAGCTGATGTTTTTCGACGTCACGGAATATGCGGGCACACCGGTAAACCGGGTCTTCGAACGCATGGAATGGGAAGAGCCGGGC
This sequence comes from Bryobacteraceae bacterium, assembly GCA_035653295.1. Lineage (GTDB taxonomy): Bacteria > Acidobacteriota > Terriglobia > Bryobacterales > Bryobacteraceae > DASRCB01. Next base: position 23,028 of record DASRCB010000233.1, on the reverse strand, counting down.
CGCCTGCCGGACTACGACTTCCTGGATGCGGATGTGTCGTTCGTCAGGAAACTGGGACGGCGCGAGTGAACTTCGACGGGCTCCGCCCCGGCCCGTGGCTTCCTGGCCAGAATCTCGACCCATTGATCGTGGAGTTCGATATGCAGGACGGGAACCAGGTGCAGAACGGCGGCCGCCTGGTCGGGGGTCATGTCCGGTGCGTACTCATAGTACCGGCTAAGCAGGCGGCGAACCCACTCCAGACGCATTACGCTCCAGGACGACTGCCACTCGCGGGCGTAGAGAACCAGAACATCCACTTTGGCCGGGTCGAGCCGGCTGAGCGTGGCATAGTGCAGGTCGGAGGTTTCGACCGTGTGCAGGCGGCGATGAACGTAGCCGTAATCGGGCCGTCGCAGGGCGGCGGTGAGGGGCCAGGCGGTGTAAATAGTTGCGTCCGGGTAGCTGGACTCCAGCGTCCTGGCCGCGGCGACGTGCAGGTTGACGAAATCGGCCATGGCCAGGTTGTCTTCATACGGAAAGGTGAGGATCGGATTGAGGAACCATCCCGCGACCAGCCCGGCCGCCATCAGTGGGATGGCGGCTGTTCTCAGGCGCGGCGACAGCGTGGTAAAGGCGGCGGCGACGGCGGCGTACAGCAGTGGGAGCACCGGCACTAAATAGCGCTCGAGGGCAGCCCCGCCAAGAAAGCTGACCAGCAGCGTTTGGGCCACGGCAACAACCGCGGTGATGCGCCACGCACGCGTAGCAAAGATGCGGGTGCGCCGGAGGGCGAAGATCAGCGCCGCGGCGCCGATCCAGCGAAAGTCGGCGAGGAACAGGTAGTAAATGCGGCGCAGGATGGCAAGTGCGACGCGCACCGGATTCAGCGCCCACTGAATGTTGTAGTGGGTAAATCCAGGGTCGCCGAACAGGTGACCGGTGACGTGCCGCAGGTACAGGAACCACAGACCGAGCACGATGAAGCAGGGCGCATAATATGCTGCCTCCCGCCAGCGTCGCCCGCGCCAGAGAAGCTCGATCACAAACACGGCCGGGAAGACGATGGCCGTTTCTTTCGCCAGCAGCAGGAAGATGCAGGCGGCTCCGGACAACAACCAGCGCTCCTGGAGAAAGAACAGGAGCGCGATACAGCCGAGGACCATGGCCGGCATGTCGAGCTGCGCCATCATCGATTGCGTGTAGAACAGCGGATCGGCGACGAGCAGAATGACGGCGGCGAACGCGGGCGCGCCGGAAAGGCCTTTACAGAGCTCAATGGCGAGAAGAAATGCAAACATCACGCCGACGGAGGCGAGCAGCAGCATGGCCGAGCGGGTGGCGGGGATGGAGTAGCCCGTTACGCGCCAGAAACCGGCGAGGTACGCCATGACCGCCGGCGGATGCGCATTCGGGATCGCAGAGACCGGGACCCATTTGCCGCGACGCATGATGTCGAGCGCGGCGGGCACGAACTGGCCGAGTTCATCCCAGAAATACCGAAGCGTGAAGAACGGGGCGTGGATGGCGAACAGCACGACCCCGAAGAAGACAAAAAAGATGAGGTGCGCGAAACCGGGACGGCGCGCGGTCACTGGATGGGCGAGCCGGCGACGTGAGGCTCCAGATGGATCTCGCCGAAGGTGGCCTCGTACTGCGACAGGTTCTGCGCCAGCACGTTGGAGAGAGCCTTGGCCTGCTGGGGGCTGATATACACGCCCTGGAAATTATGGATCTGGACGTTATCGGGGGCGGTCTGGTTGACGATGCCGAACATCAGGAAAAAGTCCCACAGGTTGACGCGCACCTGCACGCTGTTGGCGTAGCTCTCGCGATAGTCGGCGGTGTTGGTGAGCTGGATTTTGGGAGCCTGCGTCGGCGTCATAAGGACCATGTTGACACAAAGGTTGGAAGAGCCGCTGTTCTGCGGCCGCAGCGTCAGCGACCCACGCCTGACCGTACGTGCGTTCCGTAATCGACTTCCCCGCGCGATGTCGAGTAGACCTCCCAGTCCTTTTGGGGAGCAAGGCGGATGCGTGCACCGTTCGCCCCGCCGCGCTTGTCGGACCCTCGGAACGTCGATGCCGATGCCCGGGTTGGTGGAAACGAGTTCGGGGACCGAAGGGCCGGAGGCAAGGACATCTCGGATTTTCCGTTGCGTTCTACTGTACCACGTGTCATAGTACAGCTGTGATTCCGTTCCGTGTCGCGTTCGGGCCGGGCATTCCCATCTACGACCAGGTGGTGTACGCGGCCAAGAAGGCGATCGTTTCCGGTCAACTGCCGGCGGGAGCCGCGTTTCCGTCCGTGAGGGCGCTGAGCAAGGAACTGAAAATCAATCCGAACACCGCCCACAAAGTTGTCGCGGAACTCACGTCTCAAAGGCTGCTGGACGTGCTGCCCGGGATCGGCACCGTGGTCGCGAAGCGATCGCCATTCACCGTTGCACAACGCCGGCGGCTGCTCGGATCCGAAGTGGAACGGCTTGTCGTCGAAGCAAAAAAAATCGGTCTTGAACTGAATGACGTTGTTTCCGCAGTATCCGAGCACTGGAAAGCACTGCAGGATGCGGAACTGGCAAAGGAGGTCGAAGGCAAATGAATTGTCCTATTCGTACCGATAATGTCTCGAAAACGTTCAGACGGACGCAGGTATTACGTGGGCTTACGTTCGAGGTTCCGGAAAACGGGATCTATGGCCTGATCGGTCCCAATGGGGCAGGCAAGACGACCACGATCAAAATTCTGATGAACATTCTGCGGCCGACGTCGGGCCGCGCTTTCGTCCTGGATGCAGATTCCACGCGTCTTGCGCCTCAGGATCTGGCGCACATCGGCTACGTTGCCGCGGACCAGCAACTTCCGGCCTGGATGACCGTCGCGGCGCTTGTGGCGTATCTGAAGCCTTTTTACCCGACGTGGGATGACTCCTTCGCCGCAGAACTCGTGCGTGAGTTCGACCTGCCGCTGACGCGAAAACTGGCGAACCTCTCGCACGGCATGCGCATGAAAACAGCCCTGGCATGCTCGCTTGCGTACCGGCCGCGCCTGCTATTGCTGGATGAACCTTTCACCGGACTCGACCCGCTGGTTCGCGACGAGCTCACTGAAGGCATTCTTACAAGCAGCGAACACGCAACAATTCTCATCTCATCTCACGATCTGCACGACATCGAAACATTCGTCACTCATGTGGGCTACCTGGACCAGGGCCGACTGCGGTTCTCCGAAGAGATCAGCGTTCTGACAAACCGTTTTCGCGAGATCGAGATTCTGTCGGACGGCGTCGCGGCGGCGCCGGGTTCCTGGCCCGGGGCATGGGTCAACATCGAGAACTTCGATCACGTGGTTCGATATGTAGACACGAATTTCGAGCACGACCGCTCCTTAGCCGACATCCGGACAATCTTCGGCGATCGAACGCGCGTCGAGACGAAGCCGATGCCCCTGCGATCGATTTTCGTGACGCTGGCAAAGACTGCGCGGAGGAAAGTGTAGACATATGTGGCAGACCATTCATATTTTCAAAAAGGATGTCCGTCACCTCTGGGCCGAGATCGCGGTCGTACTCATGGCCAACGCCGCTTTCGTCTTCGGTTTGGTGCAGCAGACGCGTGGGGGCGTCGGCGCGGCGCAGGGGATCGCGTTAACACTGATCACATACCTCCTGCCGTTTGCATGGACTGTTCTGGTGGCCCGTGCGATTTACGGCGAGACGCTGGTAGGTACCCGGCAATTTTGGATTACCCGGCCATACGCCTGGCGTAGCCTGTTAGCGGCAAAAGCCCTGTTCGTGATCGTGACGGTGAGCCTGCCCAAGCTCATTGCGGACGCCGTCGTCCTTCGTGCGTTCGGGTTCTCCCTGGCGCCGCAGGTCGCCGGCCTGCTCTGGGCGCAACTGCTGGTTATCGCGTGGTTGGCGCTGCCCGTAGCGGCGCTGGCCGCCGTTACTACCGGAGTCGTCCAACTTATCGCCGCGCTATCGATCACCGCTCTCGCCGTGGTTGCGCTGACCTTTGTCCTGAGCGGTTCGAACGCAGGCGCACCCTGGCTTGCGCTGGAGTGGACGCGGTCTTATGCAATGCTCGCTGTCATTGCCGTCGCAGCGATCATGATCATTGTCCGGCAGTATAAGAGGCAGGGTACGCTGATATCCCGCACTATGGCCGCGGTCTCTTTTCTGGCGGCGTTCGCGGCCGTGGTTTGGCTGCCGTGGACAGCCGCATTTGCGCTGCAATCTCGGCTTTCGCAACGAAAAATCGACAATTCAGCGCTGCACGTCGATTTCGATTCCGCGCTGCGTTCGACAACGAGAGTGATTCCTGCCGGCGATGGCTCCGTCGCGTTGGACGTTCCGTTGCGCGTGGGCGGCATACCTGAGTTCCTCGTCCCAAGGGCGGAAGGGATCACTGCGACGATTGAAGGACCTCGGGGTCATGCCTGGCGCTCTGACAGGGACGCCCGGATATACGTGCGCTCAACAGACACTAATCTTTGGTTCCACGCTTCTCTTCCCAACGCCTTTTACCAGACAGTGAGGAACGACACCGTGCGGATTCGCGGTTTACTATATTTCACGCTGTATGGCAACGGCCGGCAGGTGACACTTCCGCTGGAAGATCGACCGCATTTCCTGATCACCCCTGGAGTCGGTTTATGTTCGGCCCTGCGAACACGCTCGACAATATGGCTGACTTGCCGTTCGGCTCTGAAATCGCGAGCTGACGAGGTGGTGTTCAACGTGGTGCGCACACACAGCGGCGATCCCGCCACGCCGTTTAACACCATCTCTTATCCACACACCGCTTCGTTCTCGCCGTTCGCGGCAGACGACCCGCTGATCGCTAACGATCCGCTTGTACCCATAAAACAAACCTCATTGCAGGCGCCGCTGCCTGACGATGGCACGGGGGTGACCGCGTACGCGATCGAACCAGTGGCATACATTCGGAAAGATTTCGACATGAACGGTTTACGGCTTGGCGATTTCGAAGCACCGCTTCCCGCTCCTTAATGTTCGTTCTGCGCAATGCTGGCAGATTCCGGCAATTCAATGGAGGACGTCATTATAAGGGCTGCCTACCGTGTCGGTTCCAAATCGCAGGAACTGGTGTGCCCGGCGTGCGGCATTCGACGGCGCGTTTGGGTCGAGTTCGACGAACATGCGAAGGGCCTCCCGAGGCTCGCGCCTTCGACCAGAACTGATGCGCTGTGCCAGGTCAGGCTCCAGGGTGTGTTCTCTCGACGCGGGCACTTCGGTTATTCGAATGCATACGACTATCAATTCGTCGCTCGTAAGGTCTTGTCCGCGGAACGGCTTTGGCAGGCGACTCGCGATGACAACGATTGTGCCGCAGCGTTGAAAAACGTCAGATGTGGCCCTGGTAAGACTGGTGCTGGGCGCGCGAGCAGGCGGCGCGCGCCCAGGGAACTTCACTTACGCGAGAGCAGCCTGTTTGGTCTCGCTCCGCCGGGCGAGGTCGTAGCGATCCAGGTTCATGACCTTGTTCCACGCCGCGACGAAGTCTTTCACGAACTTCTCCTTCGATCCGGCGCAGGCATAAACCTCGGCAAAGGCGCGCAGTTGCGAGTGCGAACCGAAGATCAGGTCCACGCGCGTCGCGGTCCACTTGACCGACGTGGTCTTGCGATCGCGACCCTCGTAGACACCGTCTTTCCCATCCACCGGATTCCATTGCGTGCGCATGTCCAGAAGGTTGACGAAGAAGTCGTTGGTCAACACGCCAGGCGTGTTGGTGAAGACACCGTGTTTGGAGCCGCCCGTATTCGCGCCGAGCACGCGAAGTCCGCCCACCAGCACCGTCATTTCGGGGCCGGTCAGCCGCAGCAGCTGTGCGCGGTCCACGAGCGCCTCCTCCGGCTTCATGAACTGGGTCCTGCCGCTGATGTAGTTGCGGAATCCATCAGCGCGCGGCTCCAGAGGAGCGAAAGAGGCGACATCGGTCTGTTCCTGAGACGCGTCCATGCGCCCCGGCGCAAATGGAACCTTCACCTCGACCCCGGCGTCCTTCGCGGCCTTCTCAATTGCCGCGTCTCCACCGAGGACGATCAGGTCAGCAAGCGAGACCTGTTTCCCGAATTCCCTGCGAATGGTTTCCAGCTTATCGAGCACTCTGGCAAGCTGCTTCGGTTCATTGACCTCCCAGTCCTTTTGGGGAGCAAGGCGGATGCGTGCGCCGTTCGCCCCGCCGCGCTTGTCGGAGCCTCGGAACGTCGATGCCGATGCCCAGGCCGTGGAAACGAGCTCGGGGACCGAAAGGCCGGAGGCGAGGATCTTCGCCTTCAATGCCGCAGCGTCGTTTTCATCGATGAGCGGATGGTCGACAGCGGGGATGGGGTCCTGCCAGATCAGCGTCTCCTTCGGGACCAGCGGGCCGAGATAACGGGTGATGGGGCCCATGTCGCGATGGGTGAGCTTGAACCAGGCGCGGGCGAACGCGTCGGCGAACTGATCCGGGTGTTCGTAGAACCGGCGTGAAATCTTCTCGTATGCCGGATCGAAGCGCAGAGCCAGATCGGTGGTCAGCATGGTGGGGACGCGCTTCTTCGTCTTGTCGAACGGGTCGGGTATCGTTGCCTGGCCATTTTTCGCGCGCCACTGCTTGGCTCCCGCCGGACTCGTCGTCAGCTCCCACTCGTTTTCGAACAGGTTCTGGAAGAAGTAATTGCTCCACTTGGTCGGCGTCTGCGACCAGATCACTTCCGGACCACCGGTGATGGCGTCGGGGCCGACTCCCTTGCCGAACTTACTTTTCCATCCAAGGCCCTGGTCTTCCAAAGCCCCGCTTTCCGGCTCCGGCCCTACCAGCGACGGGTCACCGGCGCCGTGGGTCTTTCCAAAAGTATGGCCACCGGCGATGAGCGCGACCGTCTCTTCGTCGTTCATGGCCATGCGGAAGAACGTCTCGCGGATGTCCTTCGCCGCCGCGACCGGGTCGGGGTTGCCGTTCGGGCCTTCCGGGTTCACGTAAATGAGGCCCATCTGAACGGCGCCGAGCGGCTCGGCTAGCTGACGCTCGCCGCTGTAACGTTCATCACCGAGCCATGTCCCTTCCGGACCCCAGTACAGTTCCTCGGGCTCCCATACGTCGGCGCGCCCGCCGGCAAAGCCGAAGGTCTTGAAACCCATCGATTCCATGGCAACGTTGCCGGCAAGGACCATGAGGTCGGCCCACGAGATCTTCTCGCCATATTTCTGCTTGATGGGCCACAGCAGGCGGCGCGCCTTATCCAGGTTCGCGTTGTCCGGCCAGCTGTTCAGCGGTGCGAAGCGTTGCTGCCCCGCCCCGGCGCCGCCGCGCCCATCGGTGATGCGATAGGTTCCTGCGCTGTGCCATGCCATGCGGATCATCAACCCGCCGTAATGGCCGAAATCGGCGGGCCACCAATCCTGGGAGTCGGTCATGAGCGCCTGCAGGTCCCGGACGACCGCGTCGAGGTCAAGGCTTTCAAACGCCTTCGCGTAATCAAAATCCTCGCCCATGGGGTCGGACAAGCTGGAGTTGCGGTGAAGACTCGAAATGTCCAGGGCGTCCGGCCACCAGTCGCGGTTCCTGCGTGCGCGCGCCCCGTGCGCTACCGGGCACTTCGAGGCGTCCGCCGCAGTCTTGCCATTGTTCGCGACAGCCGCCGCTGTCTCTTTTGCTTCTTTTTCCATGTATTTGTCCTTTCCTTCCGAATTAGAATCTTAGCGGGAAGCGCGCCGGGGAGCGCATCTGGTGCACAGGCCCCGGAAAATGAGTTCGCATTCACGAAGCACCCGTTTGCCGAGCGCGGCTGCGGCGGGCCGGGGCACGTCGTACCAGTCCATGTCCTCGACCTTGCCGCAGCGGTCGCAGATGAAGTGGTGATGCTGCATGCCTTTGGCATCGAATCGCGCGGCGCGGCCCTCCATGGCCACTTCACGCACCAAACCTGCCTGCACGAGGTCGCGCAGATTGTTGTAAATCGTAGCGCGCGAAGAGCGCGGGTCGACGCGGTTCACAGCCTCGAAGATCTCTGCGGCTGTGGGATGTCCGGGCTGTTCCATGAGGAACGCCATGACCGCGTAGCGCTGCGGAGTGCTCCGCAGCCCGGCGCCGGCCAAAGAGCGTTGGATCGCATCAGGGTCCATGAACAACCGTGTTTAGATTATATCTAATCTGAAAGTTAGTCAGGACGATCGGATTCTCGCGGATGCGGCTTCAGCCGAGAGCGGTCGACCGCGAAGACTCATAACCGAACCAGTTCAGCACGCGCAGAGCGCGCAGCGTATTCCATCGGCTCGGCTGTCCCACATCTTCACCCATGTCAATGGGCATCACCCCGGCGTACCTGGTGTCGAGCCGCCACAGCCCATTGCTGTCACGCTTCGATGCGACCAACTCGACAGCGTCGGCAATGCGTTCATCGTGAGGAACCCCGGCGCTGCGCAGGTAGTCGAGTCCGCGCAGCACGTCGTAATGCCACCAGGCGGGAAACGCGAAACGCGTCCAGTCGGCGCCGCCCTTGCGATCGCGCTCGATGACCTCGCCCGTCGAGCGGCGCCGAAAAAGGCGGCGATCGAGAAGGTACTCCTGCCCGCGGATACGGCCTTCGCGAATCGCCGGGGTGCTTCCGAACGCGCCTTCATACGCCAGCAGGGCCTCGAGAACGCAGATCGTGGTGTTAAAGGACGACCGGCTCGACCCGTTGACCGCCTCGCAGTTCCAGCCGCCGTCGGGCAACTGTTCAGCGAGTAATCGAGCGATCAGTGCCCCCACGTCATGGCCAAAGTACGCGCCTACGGCCGCGACCTGCGCATTAATGCAGGGCTCGACTTCGCCTTCGAAGAAGCCGTTGGCGTCACATTCCCGCGGTCCACATCCTTTCCAGGTTACGCGCTCGCGAACGAGGTCGATTGCGCGGCGGGCCCGGTCGCTGGCTGGATCCAGCCCGAGCTCGCGCAATAACATGAGCACGTGCATAGTGGAATTCCACCCTCGGTTCCATGCCGCGCCACCCCACCGGCCATCGGGCGCCTGCATCTCGAGCAGTGTTGCTCCAGCGCCTTCAACAGCAACCCGCGCGCGCTCGGCCGCGATCTGTTCCGGCGGCGAACCCATCAGGTCCCGCATCAGCTGCGAGCGGATCGAGGGGTCGGAATCGAGCAGCCATTCTGTGATTCGTGGATGGATCGCCATGCTCTCCTTCTCCGAGTGGATCACAACGCGGATTGCCGGCAGCATCAACCGGCAGATGAGGTCGACAGTGACTGTTTACACTGGCTGAAGACAACCCTCATGGTCCTGTTCCTGGTCCTGGTGACTGCGACGCTCGCGCTCAGGGGTGTTGGGTTCGCTGGAGTGCATGCGCTGGACGCGTGGACGCCCTGTTTGCGAGGCGGGCTTGCACTGATGTTTCTCCTGACTGCGTCTGCTCATTGGGGGAAACGCCGGCCCGACCTTGTCGCCATGGTCCCAACCGCTTTTCCGAATCCGGGTCTGATGGTGACCATTACTGGTGTCCTCGAACTCCTCGGCGCCGTGGGGCTGCTGTTCCCGGCTACCGCGCCTGCAGCGGCGGCGTGTCTGGCCGTGCTGTTGATCGCAATCTTCCCGGCGAACGTGCGTGCGGCTCGTCAGCACTTAAACATCGGTAACTCGCCGGCTACGGCACTGCCGCTCCGGATCGTTCGGCAAATTGTATTTATCTCGGCCCTGGTTATCGCGGGCTTTCCTGGCGCGCTTCGGCGCTGAACCGTTCGGCCGTTCATGCGAAATGAGCTACCGCGCGAGTGGACCGGCGGTACAATTTGGCTTCGGTGAATGCAATGACTCGAACCAAATTGTCCAGAACCGCCAGTGTGTGGACCGCGGCCGTGGTTTTCATCGCTGCCGGCATTGCGAGTTTATGGGCGCAACGTGGCGGCGCGCGAACCAGCCAGGCTCTGTTTCAGGCCCTCGATGCCAACCATGACGGCACGCTGACGCGAAGCGAGATGGAATCGGGATTCCAGTCGTGGTTCACGGAATGGGGCGGCTCCGATGCTCGTGGATTGACCGAGGATCAGATTGCGGCTGGGTTGAGCAGGTTATTCCCCAAGCCGCCGCCCGCGAAGCCGGGACAGGCGAACACATTCAATGTCGCCGGCAATTCGACCCCGATAACGGTACCGCAGGCGCAGGTAGACGCCATGATCGCCGCTTTGCCGAACACGCCAGGCGCGAAGCCGCTCCATCCCCGCAAAGTGCTGGTGCTGGCGCATACAGGAGCGGGAGGTTTCGTGCATGCCTCCATCCCGCTCGCCGCCAGGACAGTGGAAGCTTTGGGAAACCAGGGCGGGTTATGGAGCACAACGGTCACTTACAACGCGGCCGACATTAACAGCAATAATCTGAAGCAGTACGACGCGATCTTCCTCGACAGCACGACTGCGTGCTTCCTTGACGATAGAGATCCCTCGGTTACCGCCGCGCGCCGGGCAGCATTCCTGGATTTCGTGAGAAGCGGGAAAGGGATTGCCGGCATTCATGCGGCGACGGATGCGTATCACACCGACTGCGTTGCCGAGCAGGCGCCTGCCTCCGGCGGCGGCGGGGCTCCTGATTTCATGGCGCGGAATTTGAGCGCCCGGCTGGTCGCGGCCAGTGACAAAGATCGTAACGACACCGTCACCAGCCAGGAATGGACCCGCATGGCGGATGATCTGTTCGACAAGCTGGATGAAAACAAAACCGGGAAGGTCAGCGCGGCCGATTTTGCGGGACGCTTCTACTCATCGCTGCCCGCCCCTGGGCCGCAGGCGATGCATGAACCGAAAGCAGTCCTCCAGTGGCCGGCTTACAACAAGTTAATTGGGGGGTACTTCAAGTTCCACTGGCCCGATCCACAGCTGATCTATGTAAAAATCGACGATCCCAGGAGTCCCTTGACCGCGATGTTTCATGGCAGGGAGTTCGAGATCCGCGATGAGACATACACATTTGCGCAGGACTCGTTCTCACTGAAGAACGTGCACGAACTGACCAGCATCGACTACGCAAAGATGAGTCCTCAGGACAAAGCGAAAGAAGTAGATCCCCGGACGGATGGAGACTACGCGTTAAGCTACATTCGCCGTGAAGGGAAGGGCCGCGTCTTTTACGAAGGCCACGGTCACGATCCGCGGGTATACGCGATGACGCCCATGCTGGAGCATATTCGGGCCGGTATTCAATACGCGCTGGGCGATCTGAAAGCGGGCGACAGCCCAACGATGAAGTAGAGCCCGGCCCGCGGCGCCGCATCGCTCATCGCTTCTGCACCATCTCCGGCGCGAAATCCCTTGCGGTCCCCCGCGCCTATTAAGACCTTCGCGCGAACACCTCACCACGCCCCCGCTCTCCGCGACCAAAACATGCTAATCTGTCACCCATATCGCTTCACCGGACCCCGCGATTCGGAACCGCTCAGACGCGGGGCGGGCATTGAGGGAAAGCCATGAAAAAACTCCATCAGACCGCTCTTTCGGTCGCTCTGTTGATTCCATCCTGCACGTTCCTGAACGCGCAGGAGGCGACCGGGAAAATCATCGGCAACATCACCGACCCGACCGGCGCCGGTGTGCCGCGCGCCAGGGTCACCGTCACCAGCGTTGACACCAACATCGGTCACGACACCACCGCCGACGACGCCGGTTACTACCAGGTCCTGCAGTTGCCGATCGGCAAATACAAGGTCACCGCTCAGGCGCCCGGCTTCGAGCAGCAGACCGTCGCTCCCGCCAACCCTCTGGAGATCAATCAATCGCTGCGCGTCGACGTGCAAATGACCGTCGGCAAGCTGACCACCGCCGTCACCGTCGAAAGTGAAGCGTCCATGGTGGAAACCGAGAACTCCACCGTCGCCGAAACCGTCACCGGTCAGGCCATCTTCGAACTGCCTCTGAACGGCCGCGACACACTCGATCTGCTCCGCACCCAGCCCGGCGTTACCGAGATGAACCCCGATAACACCGCGGCCGGGAATTACAGCATCGGCGGCCAGCGCACCGACTCGGTCACCTACCTGCTTGACGGCGGCATGAATAACGACCTGCTCAGCAATGGCGTCGTCGCCGACCCCAATCCTGACGCAGTCGCCGAATTCCGCGTGCTCGAAAGCAATTACAACGCCGAATACGGCCGCAATGCCGGCGGGATCGTCAGCGTCGTCACCCGCAGTGGAACCAATAACTTTCATGGCACCCTCTACGATTACCTGCGCAACGACGCCTTCGATGCCAACCCCTTCTTCAACAACCAGCAGGGCCTGCCCGTACCCATCCTGAAGCGCAACCAGTTCGGCGGCACAGTCGGCGGTCCCATCAAGCGCAACAAGTTGTTCTTCTTCTTCTCCTACGAAGGACAGCGCCAGTCCGCGCTGGACACCAGCCCTGGCAAAGTTACGGCGTTTACGCCCGCCGAAGCGAGCGGCGATTTCTCGAACTCCGATCAGGCCGGCACGGTTGCGGCATTTCTGCAGGCGAATCCTTACTTCCAGCCCAATCCTGCGCTGGCCGCGCAGGGCATCATTGATCCTTCGCGCATCGACCCGGTCGCGCAGCAGTACCTGAAGTTTATGCCCACTTCGCCCAGCGGCTTTCTCTTCCCGCAGGCATCGGCGACCGACAACTTCAACGAGTATCTCGGCAAGCTCGATTACACCATTTCTACCTCCGACACCCTCAGCGGAACCTTCACCACCAACGACCACCCGATTCTGCTGCCGTTTGGATTCGCCAATTCAGTGTATGCAGGGTTCCCGGATAACTACTCGGACACCACCTGGTTTGGCAGTGTGGCATGGACCCACACCTTCTCGCCGGCCCTGCTCAATGAACTGCGGCTCACCGGCCAGCGGCTGAACCATAAACAGGCCTACCCCGCGGCCGCGAGTAAAATCACAGCTTCGACTCTGGGCATCAATACTGCCTCCGACGATCCCACCGGTCCCCCGCGCATCGACCTGATCGGCTCGAATGTCTACTTCGGTTTCAGCCCCCAGGGGCCGACCAACGAGGTGGACAACAGCTACGCCATGTTCGACAATCTGTCCTGGACGCACGGCAGCCATAACCTGAAGTTCGGGTATTACTTCTCGCCCTTTCAGAACAACACCGTTTACGATTTTTATGTAAATGGCGAGTTTTACTTCTATGGGCAGGGCACCAGCGTCGGTTCCGGCGTCGATCTGGCCGACTTCCTGATGGGCCTCCCCGATGAGTACTTCCAGTTCCCCAAAGCGCCATCGAACATCCGCACCTATCAGTACGCCGGCTTCGCCCAGGATCAGTGGCGCGTTACCCGCCGCCTCACGCTGAACCTTGGTGTCCGCTACGAGTATGCCGAGCCCAAGTTCGATGCCCAGGGGCGCTCGTTCACCTTCGCCCCGGGACATCAGTCGGTTGTATTCCCCAACGCGCCTCCGGGATTGATCTTTCCCGGTGATCCGGGCGCGCCGAAAGGCTCCAATTTCCCCGACCGCAATGATTTCGGTCCGCGCGTCGGCTTCGCCTGGGACGTCTTCGGCAACGGCCGCACCGCCGTCCGCGGCGGCTTCGGCGTCTTCTATGACATTCTCAAGGGCGAAGATAACCTTCAGTTCAACGGCCAGGCCCCCTTCTTCAGTTATGCCGATATCTATCCCTCGGCCGTCATCGGCGGCGGTCCGAGCGCCTTCCAGGACCCCTTCGCCGCGGCCGGCGCCGTGAATCCATTCCCGTCCAAGCCGTTGAACCACAATCTGAATTTCAACGATGCCGGGTTTATCCCCTTCGGAGGCGGCGGAGTTTACTTTGTCGATCCCAAACTACGCACGCCTTACGTGTTCCAGTACAACCTCTCGGTTCAGCAGCAGCTCGCTCCCAGCCTCTCTCTGGAGGTTGGCTACATCGGTTACGACGCGCACAAGCTGACCGGACTCGTGGACGTAAACCCGTTTGTCCTCGGGACCGACACGCGTCTGTTCAACTTCAACGGCACGCAGTATAGTTACCTCACTGAGTTTCAGAACATCGGGAAAGCGAACTATAATGCGCTCGAGCTGAACCTCCGTAAGCAGCTGTCGGGCGGCGACAGCCGCTGGGGCGCCAGCTTCTTCACGCTTGGGTATACATGGGGCCACGAGCTGGATAACTCCAGCGGCTTCCGCGAGCGCAACTCCGTGATCCCGGCCTACAACCATAACCTGTTCTACGCTTCCGGCGATTTCGACGTGCGCCAGACGCTGGTGTTCTCGGGCGGGTGGGAGCTTCCCTTCGCCCATTACTTGACCAGCGGCCCGAAGCTGCTCACCTCCGGCTGGACGCTGTACCCCATCATCAGCTGGCGAACCGGCTTCCCCCTGGACGTATTCGCTAACCTCAGCACCACGCGCAGTGATCCTGGCCCGTCCGGCGCCGGGGACGCAAGCGTGGTCCACGCCGACCTGACCACCAGTAACATCACCACCTACGACCCGCATAACTTCCAAACGCTGAATAATCCGAGCGGCGGAACCGTAACGGCCGGCAACTACTATTTCAACCCTGCCGATTTCAGCATCGCGCGTCTGCTGGCCCTTGACGGTATCCCGGGAAATCAGATTACCAACCCGACTTACGGCACTTACCCGCGAAACAGTCTCCGGGGACCCGGCCGCACCAACTTCGACCTGGCGCTCTCGAAGCACTTCCGCGTCACCGAACGCCTGGACGTCGAATTCCGCGGCGACGCGTTCAACCTGTTCAATCACACCGAATTCCTCAATCCCGACACCATACCAACGGATTCCACCTTCGGCCAGATCTCGAACACATACGCGCCGCGCATCCTGCAGTTGGCGGTCCACCTTGCGTTCTAGTTGTCTTCCATGTAGCGCAAGCCTTAGGCTTGCAGGCTGTCGGCGGGCCGCAAGGCCCGCCTTCCTTTTTCTAACCGCTCTCCTCTGCATGAATGCCGCCGACAACACCGCCACCACCCCCACCGAACGCGAATGGGAATCCCGCCTCCGAGGCATCCCCTCCGCCGAGAACCAGCGCGACTACATGCAGCGCATCACCGCCCACCCCCACCACGTCGGCTCCCCCTACGACAAGGACAACGCCGAGTGGATTCTCTCTAAGTTCCGGGAATGGGGTTACGACGCCCACATCGAAACCTTCGACGTCCTCTTCCCTACCCCGCGGGATCGTGTTCTCGAACTGACTGAGCCCGTCCATTTCACGGCAAAGCTTCAGGAACCCCCTCTCGCAATCGATCCAACAAGCTCCCAAACCGCCGAGCAGCTACCCACTTACAACGCCTACTCCGCCGATGGCGACGTAACCGCTCCGCTGGTCTATGTCAATTACGGAATGCCCGCCGATTACGAGGAACTTGACCGCCTCGGCATCTCCGTGAAAGGCGCCATCGCCATCGCCCGCTACGGCAAAGGCTGGCGGGGCGTCAAGGTCAAGGTGGCGGCCGAGCACGGCGCCCTGGGCACGATCATCTACTCCGATCCGCGCGATGACGGTTATCAGGCCGGCGACGTTTTTCCCGCAGGCCCCTTCCGCCCGCCGGATGGAGTCCAGCGCGGCAGCGTCATGGATACCGATTATCCCGGTGATCCACTGACTCCCGGCTACGCCTCGGTTCCCGGCGCGAAACGTCTCCCTATTAAGGACGCCTCCACCATTACCAGGATCCCCGTTCTCCCCATCTCCTACGCGGACGCTCAGCCGCTGCTTGCGCATATGCGCGGACCCGTAGCGCCCGATTCATGGCGCGGCGGCCTGCCCATCACCTATCACGTCGGCCCCGGTCCGGCCATAGTCCACCTGAAGGTCTCCTCCAACTGGGACACCAAACCTGTGTACGACGTCATAGCAAAGCTGCCCGGCTCCAACTTCCCTGATGAATGGGTGCTGCGCGGCAACCATCACGATGCCTGGGTCAATGGGGCCGAAGATCCCACCGCCGGCCTCGTCGCGATGCTCGAGGAAGCCCGGGCCTTCGGTGAACTCGCGAAACAAGGCTGGCGCCCGAAGCGAAGTATCATCTTCTGCGCCTGGGACGGCGAAGAACCCGGCCTGCTCGGCTCCACCGAGTGGGTGGAAGCGCACGCGGACGACCTGCTCCATCACGCTGTTGCGTACTTCAACAGCGATACCAACGGCCGCGGATTCATCGATGCCGACGGCTCGCATACGCTCGAGAAGCTGATCAACTCCGTCGCGCGCGATATCACCGATCCTGAGACCGGCGTCTCCATCTGGCAGCGTCACTTCGCCCATAAGATCGTCGACTCCCGGGAATCCGAGAATGTCGCCGATATCCGCAAGCGCAGCGACTGGCGCATCGGCGCCCTCGGCGACGGCTCCGATTACACCGCCTTTATGCACCACCTCGGCATCCCCTCCGCCGACCTCGGCTTCGGCGGCGAGTCGCACGGCGGCATCTATCACTCCATATACGATGACTTCTACTGGTACACGCACTTCGGCGACCCGCAATTCTCCTACGGCCGCGCGCTGTCGCAAACCATGGGTACGCTGGTCATGCGCGTTGCCGATGCCGGCCTGCTGCCCTTCGATTTCGCCGAGTTCGCCGACACCATGCAGATGTACGTAACCAACGTACGCAGGCTGCTCGACAAGGATCAGACCGAAATTCGCGAAACCGATCACGAGATCCAGGAGGGCCTCTTCCGCGAAAACAGCGATCCGTTGCACCCGCTGCTTCCGCCGCCTTACCTCGACGCGCCACATCACTTCGAGTTTGCCCGGCTACAGAATGCCTCCGACGCGCTCACGCACAGCGCGGACGAGTTCAGCACGGCCGAAAAGCGTCTGTGCCAGAGCGGCGCGGCGCTCGACCGCGACGAACTGGCCCGCATTAACGCCATCCTCATGCAGGCCGGCCCCGCCCTCACCGATCCTGCCGGCCTGCCCCGGCGCCCATGGTTCCGCAATCAGGTCTACGCGCCGGGCGCCTACACCGGCTATGAGTCCCGGCCGCTGCCAGGCATTCAGGAAGCGCTGGATCGCCGCGACTGGGCGGAAGCCGAGTCGCAGATCCCGCGCGCCGCTGCGGCCCTGGAGCGCGAAGCCGCGGTGATCGACCGCGCCTCGGCCGAGATCGAGCGAGTCACGGCTCGAACCACGCCGGGTGTGGCGATGATGGGCGGCGGCGACCACCAGGACGAGGCCTTCCGCTGGATGTGCGAGCATGCCGGGCCCGGCGGCCGCTTCGTCGTCCTTCGGGCCAGCGGCGGCGATGACTACAATCCGTACGTCCGCGGCCTCTGCCCTGCCCTGAGCTCAGTCCAGACTCTGATCGTCAACTCGCGCGAGCGTGCCGCCGATCCGTCCGTGGCCGAACGCATCGCGCACGCACAGGCGCTCTTCATCGCCGGCGGAGACCAGGCCAACTACATCAAATTCTGGCAGGGCACTCCAGTGCAGGACGCCATCAACGGCCTCATCGCGCGCGGCGTTCCGGTCGGCGGAACCAGCGCGGGCCTCGCCGTGCTCGCGCAGTACAACTTCTCCGCCCTGCACGACACCATCACGTCCAAGGAAGCGCTGGCCAATCCCCGCGATGAGCGCATTACCATCGGCCGGGACTTCCTGCATATCCCGCACCTCGAAAACCGCATCACCGACAGCCACTTCAAAGCCCGCGACCGCATGGGCCGTCTGCTGGTGTTTCTGAGCCGCATCGGCCCCGACAGCGCCGGCATCGGAATCGACGAGAAGACCGCCGTGCTCATGGACGCCGATGGCCGCGCGCGCGTGGCAGGCGCCAGCGCCGCATGGTTCATCCGCCCAGTCGGTGCAAACCGTTTTTCCGTATATCGCCTGCAAGCCGGCGATGCGACGTTCAATCTCTCCAGCTGGAGCGGCGAAGGGGGCACGGCCTACACCCTGTCCCTCGACGACGGCAAAATTCAATCGACCCAGCCAACCGGCGGCATTTACTGACGTAAGGTGGAGTCGGCCGGCCTCGTTCCGCCGGGCACGCATTCGGCCCGGTTCCGCCACGCGTTGTTAAGATAGCGGCGAATGACTCGTCGCCAATTTGCCGGCGCGATGGCCGTGGGCGCGCAAGCGGCCGTGCGTGCCGACGCGCCTGCGGCCCCGGCGCTGATCAAGCCGGCGCCGCTGCACACCGGCGATACCGTCGGCCTGATCACTCCCTCATCGAACGTCGCCGATCCCGCCGAACTCGAACTGGCCGTCAGGGCGGTCCGCTATCTCGGCCTCAATCCCCGCCTCGGCCGCAATACCAACAAGCGCCGCGGTTACCTGGCCGGCACGGTGCAGGAGCGCCTGGACGACCTCCACGCCATGTTTCGCGACCCCGACGTGCGTGGCATCTGGTGCATTCGCGGAGGCTACGGCGCGCCGCAGTTGCTCGATCAAATCGACTACAGCCTGGTGCGCGCCAACCCGAAAGTCTTCCTCGGCTACAGCGACATCACCGCCCTCCATCTGGCCTTCAACCGCCTCGCCGGTCTGGTGACATTTCACGGGCCGGTGGTCATCTTTCATGGAGGCGTCACCCACCTCAGCAGCAGCTACACCGTCGGCAATCTGCAAAGAGTGCTGTTCCAGACCGGGCCGATCGGGCGCCTTACCATTCCGCCGGCGCCAAATCCACTCGCTGCCCAGCACCGAATCCAGACTATTCGCCCCGGTCAGGCGCATGGCCGTCTGATCGGCGGCAACCTGTCGCTTATCGCCTCCCTCATGGGAACTCCATACGAAGTCGACTCGCGCAATGCCATTCTGTTTACCGAAGAGATTGGAGAAGCGGCGTATCGCGTTGATCGCATGCTGACCCAGCTGCGGCTCGCCGGCAAACTGAATGCCGCCGCGGGCGTCGTCTTCGGCGAATGCACCGAATGCGGCTCGGGCGATTGCAAGCCTGCCTTCGACTCCACGCTGAGCGTGACCGAGGTGCTGAACGGCATCATCGGCCAGGCGCGCGTTCCCGCGTTCTCCGGGCTGACCATCGGACACACCGCCGAGCAGCTTACGCTTCCCGTCGGCGTGCCCGCAACCATCGATGCCGATCGCGGCGAGCTGGTCATCGAGGAAGGCGGCGTCGCGTGACATTGCGCGGCTTCTGACTCCCTGCCGTGGCCGGCCTTGACCCTCGACACCGTTCGAATCGCGCCTGCTAAGTAATACAAACTGAAACGATCAAATGGCCGTGAACATTGGCCCTGCGCCTGCATGCAAGAATGGTAGTCAAGTGCCCGTCAAAATCCAGGCGCCCCGGCGAGCCCTGCTCGTCCGATTCATCCTGAATCCCTGGGGCAAAGCATTTCTCGGCCTTTCTGTTGTGGCGCTCACGCTGTCCCTGGTGGTCTTCACCTATTTCTGGATGAAGTACTCCCGCGTGATCCAGGCGAAACTCGACGCCGGTCCGTTCGCCGCGACATCCATGCTCTTCGCCGCGCCACGCTCCATCGCCGTGGGCGAACCGGGCACGCCGCTTGAGCTTGCCGCCGAACTCCGCCGCAGCGGCTACACCGAATCCTCCCACAATCCGCTCGGTTATTACACGCTTGGCGCGGGCGAGATCGACGTCTATCCCGGCCCGCAGTCCTACTTTGAGCCGGAAGCCGGTGTGATCAAATTCGACAAAGACAAAGTCGCGCGCATCGTGTCGTTGCGCGACAACACCGATCGCACCCAGTACCTCCTCGAGCCCGAGCTGATCTCGAACCTCTTCGATAAGAACCGCGAGAAGCGCCGCATCGTCCACTACGCCGACATTCCCCCGGTTCTGGTGCATGCCGTCATCTCCATCGAGGACAAGCGCTTCTTTCAGCACTCCGGCTTCGATCCGATTCGCATCATCAAAGCCGCCTGGATCGATATCCGCGAGCGCCGCAGCGCTCAGGGCGCCTCCACCCTGAGCCAGCAGCTGGCGCGCAGCTTCTGGCTCGATCAGAAGAAGACCATTCGCCGCAAGCTGGAGGAGATGATTATCACTCTCCAGCTGGAGCAGAAGCTCAGTAAACAGCAGATTTTCGAATACTACTCGAATCAGGTCGATCTCGGTCATCGCGGCAGCTTCGACGTCCGCGGCTTCGGCGAGGCGGCGCAGGTCTATTTCGGCAAGGACATCAGCCGGCTCTCGCTGCCGGAGGCGGCGACACTGGCCGGCCTGATCCAGCGCCCCAGCTATTTCAATCCGTATCGCTGGCCCGACCGCGCAACGCAGCGGCGCAACGTCGTGCTGGGCCTCATGCTCGACAACGGTTACATCAATCAGGCCGAGTATCAGGACGCCGTCAACACAGCGCTGACGCTGTCCCGCGGCGGCATGGAGAGCACGGATGCCCCGTATTTCACCGACCTGGTGAACGATACGCTCTCCGACCAGCTCTCCGATTACAACTTCCGGACCCGCCCCTATCGCGTCTACACCACCCTCGATCTCCAGCTCCAGCACGATGCCGCGGAAGCGGTCCGCATCGGCATGGAGGAAGTGGACAAGATCGTCCAGCGCCGCAGGAAGAAGGACCCGAGCTATCCGGACGCGCAATGCGCGCTGATCGCCCTCGATCCCCAAACCGGGCAGATCAAGGCCCTCATCGGTGGCCGCAACTATGGCGTCAGCCAGCTCGATCACATCGTCGCCAAACGCCAGCCCGGCTCATCCTTCAAGCCTTTCGTTTACGCTGCGGCGTTGAACACAGCCATTGACGGCGCGGCTCAGGTCATCACCCCGGTTTCCACTCTGAACGACGAGCCCACCACCTTCTGGTACGATGGCAAGCCCTATCAGCCGAACAACTTCAAGGGTGAATTCATGGGCAACGTCACCCTGCGGACCGCGCTGGCTCATTCGCTGAATGCCGCCACCGTCGAACTGGCCCAGGAGGTGGGCTATGGGACGGTCGTGGACCTGGCGCGCAGAGCCGGCATGAATCTGGAAATCCGGCCCACGCCCGCCGTGGCCCTGGGGGCGTACGAGGTCACTCCGCTGGAGATCGCCGGCGCGTACACCATCTTCGCTAACCACGGCGAGTACGTGAAACCGAGCATGCTGGTCAGCGTTCAGGACGAACACGGCGGCGAGTTGTACCACGTAAAACCCGACACCCGCCAGGTGCTCGACCCGCGCGTGGCCTTCATGATGGTCAGCATGCTCGAGGAAGTGATCCACAGCGGCACCGCCGCGCAGGTGCGCGCGCGGGGCTTCACCCTGCCCGCGGCAGGCAAGACCGGGACTTCCCACGACGGCTGGTTCGCCGGCTTCACCTCGAAGCTGCTCTGTATCGTGTGGGTGGGCTTCGACGATAACCGTCAGCTCGACATCGAAGGCGCGCATTCGGCCCTGCCCGTCTGGACGGAGTTCATGAAGCGGGCCCATCAGCATCGGGAATACCGCGATGTCAGCCAGTTCGAGCCGCCCTCCGGCGTGGTCGGTGTACAGGTCGACCCCGAAACCGGGGAAGTCGCCACCGCCGCGTGCCCGAAGGTGACGACGGAATATTTCATCGACGGCACCCAGCCTGTGGAGATGTGCCGTCTGCATGGCGGCGGCGGATCGATGACCCAGGTCGCCGGATGGGATCTTCCCAGGCCGGCCCAGCAGCAGCAAAACGGCGCGCCACCGCCGGTAACCCCGAATCGCCCGGACCGCTCCTACGCTTCGAATCCTTCCACCGGCCGGCCGCCTTCCGCAATTCAGCCGAATCGCCCGCCCGATACCGAATCCGCCGCGGCCCAGCCGCCCGAGCAGCCCAGAAAGAAGAAGGGCTTCTTCGGCCGTATCCGTGACATCTTTAAATAGCCGCCCGGGAACCAGGTACCCCCTGGCGGTGTCCAACGGTTTCGGGTATTCTGATCCCACAGGGGGCCGCTATGTTCTGTTGTCTTTTCGCCGCGGCGTTGCTGGGGATAGCCGGCCAAAACGGGCTTGTCCCATCGCCGACGGAAACCGCCAAAGCTCTTCCTCCCGGCGGGAACGTGCCGTCCACGCCCGCCGCTGACCACAAGCAACCGCTCACCCGCGAGATGCGCGGGGATATCTTCATGGCGCGGAAGATGTTCCGCGAAGCCGTTGAGCAGTACAAGCTGGCGCCCCAGTCGGCCAACATCGACAACAAGATCGGCATCGCCTACCACCAGCTTCAGGATCTGCGCACCGCGAAGAAGTATTATCAGCTCGCCATCCATGAGAACAGGACTTATCCCGACGCGATCAACAATCTCGGGACCGTCTACTACTCGGAGAAAAGCTATCGCCGCGCCATCTCGCAGTACAAGAAGGCGTTGAAGATTGCCCCGCGGTCGGCCACCATCTACAGCAATCTGGGAAGCGCGTACTTCTCCCGCAAAGATTATGAGCACGCCATGGAGAATTACAACATTGCCCTGTCGCTCGATCCGCAGGTGTTCGAGCATCGTGGCACCACCGGCGTGCTGCTTCAGGAGCGCAGCGTCGAGGACAAGGCCATGTATTACTACTTCATGGCCCGCGTTTACGCCAAACAGGGCGACAACGATGATGCCCTTCAGTACATTCGCAAGGCTCTCGAAGTGGGGTTCAAAGATCGCAGGAAGTTCCAGGAGAATCCTGACTTCGCCGGTCTTCAGAAATTACCCGAGTTCCAGCAGCTCATGAACACGGAGCAGCGTGTTTTGTAGGCAGACGCCCCGTCTGCTGGTTCTGCTGATTTCTTCTCTCGCGCTGTGCGCCTGCCTGCGGAAGGCATCCGAAGGCGTGGACACCATCGCTGTGCTCCCGCTCGAGGACGACTCCGCCGCCAGTGCGCCCGACGGATTCGGCGCGGCCGCTCCGTACCTGATCCAGTGGCAGCTCGACGGTTCGCCGAATGTCTATGTCTTCGCCGCCGCGGATCCAAACGCGGCCGCGGAAGCTCATGCCGGCCGCGTGCTGGAGGGCTGGTACCAGCGGCGAAACGGGGCTCTCGAGGTTCACGTCACAGTGCGCGACGCAACGCGGCGGCGGATTGCCTCCAGCAATATCCGCACCGGGGATGCCGCCTCCGTGCTGAACGACATCGCTGTGTCGCTGCGGCCCGGATCGCGTCTGTTTAAACA
>DASRCB010000232.1:0-2320 GCA_035653295.1 Bryobacteraceae bacterium | reverse complement strand
CTGCCAGGTTTCGTTAATGTGGCTGGCTTCCGTGCCGTGATACCAGGTTGCAGTCGGCGGTTGCATTACCCACGGATGATACGGACCGGTGTGATTGCACACGTTGTCCTGAATTACCTTCAGGCCGAGCCCGTGCGCGGTATCCACCAGGCGGCGGAGCGAATCGAGCGTGCCCAGGTGCTCATCGACGGCGTAGAAATCGACCGCGCCGTATCCGTGATAATCCGTTACTGGCTTGCCGTTGTCGCGCTCGCGCTCGTTCAGGCGGTTCGTGTTGTCGTAAACCGGAGTCAGCCAGAGGGCGGTAACGCCGAGGTCCCTGAGATACGGCAGATGCTGCTCGATGCCTGCGAGATCGCCGCCGTGGTAATAGCGCGGCTTGCCGCGGTCGAAAAGGCCGTGCGACACGGCCGGATCGTCGTTGGACGGATCGCCGTCGGCAAAACGATCGGGCATGATCAGGTAAATCACATCGTCGGGCGAGAAGCCCTGAAAGCGCTGTTCCGGCGGGAGAGCGGCGACGACGTTGAAGCGCGCCGAGGTGGTCCCACCCGCTGTGGTCAGCTGCAGCGTGCACTCGCCTGCCGACGCGACGGTAACGTCTACAAACAGGTAGTGCGCCGACGCTCCATCGCGAACCTCGCCCGCATTACACCCGCTGACACGCGCGCCGGACAGGTTCTCGCCAGTGAGCAGCAGCCGGAGCGTGGTGGGCCGCGAAGCCGCCGGCCAGTTCGGCGGCTCGACCCTGGTCACAACCGGCGATGCGGCATGACAGAGGACGGCAGCGAGGCACACCAGCGCATGTTTCATCCAGTCTCCAGCAGTATACATACCCGTGGGGGCAAGCCCTCGGCCCGCTTCCGACGTCACCTTCAATGGGGACAATCGGAGCGCGGGCGCCCCGTTGTGCTAAACTCATAAAGAATTCCCGCGTACCGCGCGTCTGTTCGCTCTGCGTGTGTACACCCAGGAACAAACGATATGCCCAAGCTGAAAACGCACAAGGGTGCGGCCAAACGGTTCAAGAAGACGGGTACCGGCAAGATTGTGCGCCGGCATTCGGGCGCCCGCCATATCCTGACCTCCAAGGCCCGCTCGCGTAAACGCAGACTGACGCAGGGAGCGGTAGCGGACGCCACCGATCAGCCGAAGCTGCATGTGATGCTCCCGTACTAACCCGCGGGAGCCGGTCCGCCTCGCGCGGTCCCACGGTGCGAACAGCGCATGCACGTGCCTGATTCGCCCATTAATCAACTGAACTGAAGGAGTGAAAACGTGCCCAGAGTTAAACGAGGGACTCACCGCCGCGCCAGTCGCAAAAAGACGCTGGCCCAGGCTTCCGGATATTTTCTTACCAAGAGCAAACTGCACCGCTCCGCCCAGGAAGCGGTGGAAAAGGCCCTGCGGTATGGCTATGTGGGCCGCCGCCTGAAGAAGCGCGATTTCCGCGCGCTATGGATTCAGCGCATCGGAGCAGCCTGCCGAGCGGCCGGCATGTCCTACAGCCGCTTCATGGACGGCCTTAAAAAGGCCGGCATCGAGCTGAACCGGAAGGTGCTCGCCGACATCGCTCTCACCGATCCCGCGGGATTCAGCGCTCTGGTGGAGAAGGCTCGCGCCGTCCAGGTACCTTCTGGTGAGGTGAAGTAATGACCCCCGTACGCGAGAAGCAGGAAACGGATTCGCTGACCAGCCTGGAGGAGCGCATCAATCGCGCCATCGAGCACATGGCCCGCCTCCGCGAGGAGCGCGATTCGCTTTCGCGCCAGCTGGAAGCCATGACCGCCGAGCGTGACGCCGCACGCCGGGAGACCGCCGAAGCAGAGAGCCGCAATCAGAAGGCGGCTCATGAGATCGAGGAGTTGCGCAGCGAACGCAAACAGGTGCGCGGGCGTATCGAGAAACTGCTCGGTCAGATGGATCTGCTCAGCGCCTCCTGAGGTGAGCCATGGCGGGCGCACCCGGAGGTCAGGTCATTCGCGTCACCATTTTCAATCAGAACTATTCGCTGCTGGCGAGCGATGAGCCTGGCCGGGTAGAAGAGCTGGCCCTGTGGGTGGACGAGATTATGCACGGCATTTCCGACGAGGCCGGCACGATCGACCCCGCCCGCGTCGCCGTCCTGGCCAGCCTGCATCTTGCGGATCAGCTGAGAACACTGCAAGGTGAGGTCGACCGCCTGCGATCAACATTTGAAAACCGCGCCCGCCAGTTCACTATCCGCATCGATCAGGCCCTTGAGGCCTGACCCCAACAGTTATTTCACGAACCAAATCACGGTGCCGAATCCGCCTGGGCTCGCGCGCCCGTAATAGTT
>DASRCB010000231.1:0-2204 GCA_035653295.1 Bryobacteraceae bacterium | reverse complement strand
TCGGCTTTACGCGGCCATATTTCGAGGAACGCATCGCCGTCGGAGTGCCGCCGTCGGTAGCGCCGCCAGACAGCGTTGAGGGCATGAAGGTGGCGGTTCGCGCCGGTGACGCCGCTGCTGCTCTGCTGCTTCAGAAAAACGCTAAGCCGGTGCGAGTTCGCGAGCTGTCCTCGTCCCTGGGCCCTGTAGCGGCGCCGGACTGGCGCATCGAGCAATTCGGGTTCCGGCGCACGAAATTCGACCTGCTGACGGTGAAACATGTAATCGCCGTTCCGCCGGGCGAGAACGGCTGGCTGAAGAAGCTCGAGGAGTTCCTGTTCAGCCACCAGTCCGAAGTCCGGCAACTGCTTCAGCAGGCGGAGAGTCAATGAACGCGGTCGGCCCGGATTTCGATCTTCCGGAAGAGAAACAACGCGCGCTGCGCAGGGCGAGCCGCGTCTGCTGGGCTTCCATAGGATTTCTGATCACGATTATCGCAGCGATTGCCCTCACCGCCGGCGCTTCTCAGACAATGAAGGCGATGTGGATCGAGGATGCGCTCAGCATCGTGCCGTCCGCCTCGTTCCTCGTCGGCGCGCGCTTTCGCGGTAAGGCCCCGAACGAAGCCTACCCGTACGGCTACCGCCGGGCCGTACTGATCGGCTTCCTCTGCGGCGCTGTCGCGCTGTTCGCATTTGGCATCTACCTGCTGGGCGATTCGGCGCTCAAGCTGATCCAGGCCGAGCACCCGACCATCCAGACCGTCGGGCTTTTCGGCAGGCGCGTGTGGCTGGGTTGGCTCATGATCGCGGCGCTCATCTATTCGGTTATTCCGCCGCTGGTGCTGGGGCGAATGAAACTGCCGCTCTCCCGCGAACTACACGACAAGGTGCTGCACGTTTCCGCGCACCTGGACAAAGGCGACTGGATGTCGGGCATTGCCGCCGTCCTGGGCATTCTGGGCCTCGGCTACGGCCTGTGGTGGGCCGATGCCGCCGCTGCGGCGATCATTTCCTTCGAGATCATTGACGATGGCTGGGACAACCTGCGCAACAGCGTGGCGCAGCTCATGGACAAGCGTCCCAGCGATATCGAGACTGGAGACGAAGATCCGGTCATCGATAAAGTGCAGCACGCGCTCGCCCAGCTCGACTGGGTGCGCGACGTCCGGGTGCGGCTGCGTGAGGACGGGGATATTATCACCGGAGAAGCGTTTATCATCCCGGGCGATACGGCGGATATCCTGCGCAGGGTTCGAGAGGCCTCGAACATTGCCACGGCGCAGGATTGGCGGCTGCACGACGTGAATATCGTGCTCGCGCCGGCGGACGAATGACGCCGGACAGCGTTAATTGACGCCCGCTGTGCTAGGCTGGGCAACCATAACCTATGTCCGACAGCGACCGTGCGCTCGGCATGCATCGCCGCATTCGCAGGCGCGACTTCCTCAATGGAGTGGCCGTTTCGGCAGGCGCGCTTCTGGCTGCACGCGGGCTGTGGGCCGATGACACCGGCGCCGCTGCCGACCCGGAGAAGGCGGCCGATTATTATCCCCCAACGCTTACGGGGCTCCGCGGCGACCACGACGGCATCTATCACATCCCGCATGCGCTCCGTGACGGTGATTACTGGGCCACGGCGGGCGCGGCCGCCGAGACCGGCGAAGAGTACGACCTCGTAGTCGTGGGCGGCGGCATCAGTGGCCTGGCGTCGGCGCACTTCTTCCGCGCCGCGGCGGGGAATAACAGCCGCATTCTGATCCTCGACAACCACGACGACTTCGGCGGACACGCCAAGCGCAACGAGTTCCATCAGGCCGGCCGCATGCTGCTGGGCTTCGGGGGAACCTTCGCCATCGAGAGCCCCGCCCCATACAGCGCCGCCGCGAAGGGGCTGATCGAAGCCCTGGGCATCGATGTCGCCTCGAACGCGCGCGTGTTCGATAGGGCCATGTACGCCGGGTTCGGACTTGCTCCTGCGGTCTTCTTCGACCGCGAGACGTTCGGCAGCGATGTACTCGTTCCTCAGCCGGTCGCCGAGTCGTACACCGCGACAGCCCCCCGCGGATCCGCGGATGAGAAATGGGCGGCATTCACGGCAAAGGCGCCGCTGGCCGATGCAGCGAAAGCCGACCTCCGGCGCCTGTACGACGAGAAGAAGGACTACCTGCCCGGTTTATCGTCGGACGAAAAGAAGGCCCGCCTTGCCCGCATCAGCTACGCAAA
>DASRCB010000230.1:0-48376 GCA_035653295.1 Bryobacteraceae bacterium | reverse complement strand
TAACTGTCGTGGAACACCGGCGTGAAGCTCGAAGTCACCGTGAACCCGAAGATCATCACCGCCAGCGCCACCATCATCCACAGATACATGCGCCACAGCGAGCCGATCGCTCCGCCGTAGGGCGACGGCTGGTTCTCATATATGCCGATTGCCGGCGGTGGACTGCCGTGCAGGTTGAACGCCTTCCAGATGTCGGCGCCTTTGCGGTAATCCCCGCGCGACCAGACCACTTCCTGCTCCGTGGTTTCGGCCGAGACAACGAACGGCGGCGAAACGAAGTCGTCCACCTGCGCGGTTTCGCCTGCGTGCGCGCGCCAGGGGAACTCGCCCAGTACGTACGAAGTCGTCGCCACCGAGTGCTGGAAGTGGAGGAATGCCCGGCCGTCCAGCCGCACCGCCTTCTTGCCGGCGCGCGCGACGAAGTCCGGGATTAGAGGAAGAGTTCGGATGAAATTCCAGTGCCCCTGATACTCGGACAGATACGCGAATCCCTTGTACGGATTGAACAGCAGGTACTCGGCCCAGGTGTAGGGCGTTCCGTCCACAGTGATGGTGCGCAGCTGAAACCCGATGACCTCGTACTCCGTGCCGTCCAGCTTCCCTCTGCGGCCCAGCGGAATGTGCGGCTCCACACGCTGCTGCGACTGCGCCGCCTGCAGCACGTGCACCAGCGGCGTCGATGTATCCAGAATGCTGCCGCACTGCGGGCAGACCACGCTCAGCGTATGCGCGAAGCCGCGCAACTGCACCGGGCCGCCGCACTGAGGGCAGAACAGAGCCTTCGTTTTCACCACCGGCGGGGTGACAACGGGCGAGCTCATGCGCGCCAGCCCTCGAATTCACGCAGGTTCTTGAGCCGCAGCTCATCGAATGTGGCGGCGCGGCCGAAGAACAGCAGCGGCGGATTCTCGCTGTAATCGATGGTTCCGAAGTGGCCGTCGCTGGTGCGCAGGTCAGCGAAGAGCACGTCCTGCTTGTCCCAGTATTGAAACGGAAGCTCGCCTTGTACACCCTTGTAGTGGGCGGTGGTGAGCGAAGTGACCTGGAACCGGCGCCCGTCCAGATCGAATGCCTCGCCGCGGTAGATCTGACCAGGGGGAGGCGGCGCTGCCGCGCCGGATTTGGGGAAGGACACGTCGTACTCCAGCTGCGCGTCCGCCAGCCAGCCGCTCGTGCCGTCGTTGAACACGATGTGCCATTCGTTCCAGCCGCCCAGCTCGTACTCGTAGATAATGCGCCCCAGCACGACGAAGGGCTTGTTCTCGAACACGCCTTCGCTGCCGATCTGGAGCGGGGAAGCGTCCGGTGGAAGATCCGCCACCTGGCCCACTTTGGCGAGGTCCACATCCGTCCGAACCAGAATGGAGTGGCAGTATTCGCACGTGGTCTGAACGGAACCCGACCAGCGGAACTGCACCGGCGCGCCGCATTGTGGGCAGTTCGTCGTCGGCTGGCTCATGCGTCGGCGGCGAGCTCCGCTTCATACCCCCGCTCCACGCGCCGCACGCTGACGCTGGAGGCGCCCAGGTACTCGCGCAACAGCGTCCTGAAATCGGACTCCGCTCGCTCGCGGCAACAGAACAGGTTCAAACAAATTGAGCCGTATTCAGGAAACGTATGGCAGGCCAGATGCGATTCCGAAAGCAGGCTGATTGCGGTGATGCCGCCGGTCATGGGGAACTGATGCCAGCAGCGCGTGCCCACCGGATGCAGCGACATGTCGCGAATGATCGCCGCGAACAGCGCGTCAATGGCGTCGAGATCGCGCAGACGCCAGGCGTCACACCCGTGCGCTTCAATCAGCCATTCGACGCCGCGGTGAGCCATGGAGCGTCGGTGGTTATTGCTGGGCTGCGCCGCACTCCGGGCAGAACTTCGCCCGCTTCGGCATGCCCTTGCCGCACTCGATGCAGAACTTCGAATCCGGACCCGCGGCGGATGCGGGCGCGGCCGGCGAAGGCGCTGCCGCCGGTGGCGGCGGCGCCGCCGGTTCCGGAGCCGCTGGAGCCTGCGGCCGCATGGCGTTCATCATCTGCTGGCCAATGGCCATTCCCGCGCCCAGCCCGGCCCCGAGCCCCGCGCCGCCGCCTTCGTTCTTCGCCGCCAGCGGAATCGCCTGTGCGGCCTGGAACTGCGTATAGCGGTTCATATCGCCGATCATGTTCATGCCGATCTTCTGATCCAGAAGCGGCTGCAACTCCTCGGGCAGCGACAGGTTCTCCACCACGAACGAGTCGAGCGCGAGGCCCAGGCCACTGAACACGGGCTTCATCTGTTCAGCGATCTTGTTCCCCAGCTCCATCTGGTTGGCGGCCATGTCCAGAAACGGCACGGTGCTGTTGGCGAAGGTGCTGGTCATGGTGCCGATGATCGTGTTGCGCAGCTGCCCCTCGATATCGGCCACCCGATAGATCTCGCGCGTGCCGCTGACGTTGGTATAGAACAGCCGCGGATCGGCGACCCGGTAAGAGTAGATGCCGAACGCCCGCAGCCGTACGGCGCCGAACTCCTTGTCGCGGATGGTGATCGGCATCGGCGTGCCCCAGCGCTGGTTGGTTTGCAGCCGGGTGGAGAAGAAGTACACGTCCGACTTGAACGGGCTCTTGAAACCCTTGTCCCAGTTCATCAGGTCGGTCAGCAGGGGCAGGTTGGCCGTAAGCAGGGTGTACAGGCCGGGCCCGAACAGATCCGCAATGCGGCCCTCGTTGACGAAAAGGGCCATTTGCGAATCGCGGACGGTCAGCTTGCCGCCGTTCTGGATCTCCATGTCCTGCATCGGGAAGCGCCAGGAGAGGACACCGTCTTCCGACTCGGTCCACTGGATGATGTCGATTAGCTGTTTGGCGAGGAAATCACGCAGGCTCATATGGCTTCTTGAGGAGTATAACGCTTGCCGGCGGCGCGCGGTTCGGGGGGGTCGGCGGGCGGCTATCGGGTACCGGCGAACGGCGGAATTTCAGGCGCCTGACGCTCCGCGCTTTGCGGGCGGAACCTCTGACTCGGCCGGCTTGCGCTCGGCCAGCTTGTCGTCACAAGCCGGACAGATCGGCACACCATTGATGTGCAGAATTGTTTCAGCGCCGCACCATGCGCACTTAGCCATCAGCGTGGCAACCTCTGGACCACCGATTCGGATGCAAGGATCGTACTCCCGTCTCTTAAGAGAAGACAGCCTGTTACCGTAATGGGCTTTCTGATTTCCAGTACTTCAGGTTCATGGGCGCCCGCAGTGTCGTTTTCTATACTCATTGCACTGTCAGACAACTGGCGGTCGGGCCTGGTCTGCGCACGCAAGCCTACCTCGTGGGCCGGGTCCGATGCATAAACCCGTCCCGGTGTGCGATGTCAAACTGGGACCATGCCCGAGCCCGTCTTCGACGTGGTCGGCGTGGGCCTCAACGCCACCGACACGCTGATCCTGCTGCCGAAATTCCCCGCATACGCCGGCAAGGTCCCCTTCGAGGAAGAGTTGCTGAGTCCCGGGGGCCAGGTGGCCAGCGCCATGGTGACCTGTGCGCGCCTCGGCCTGCGAGTGAAGTACATCGGCACCGTCGGCGACGATCACCGCGGGCAGGTGCAGATCGAGAGCCTCCGCGCAACGGGCATCAACCTGGATGACGTCGAGGTGCGCGCCGGCTGCGCGAACCAGACGGCGTACATCCTGATCGATCGCAGCACCGGGGAGCGTACGGTCCTGTGGAGCCGGCCGGGTTGCCTGCGTCTCTCGCCCGAAACGATCACGCCCGAGAAGATCTCGGCCGCGCGTCTGCTGCACATCGACGGACACGACACGCCCGCGGTGGCGCGCGCCGCTTCCATCGCCCGGCAGCACGGGATACCGGTCACGGTCGATGTGGACACCATTTATCACGGCTTCGACAACGTGCTGCCCAATGTCGACTACCTCGTGGGCAGCTCCGAGTTTCCGGTGCAGTGGACCAACGAGCGCGATCCGTTCCGCGCGCTGGAGCTGATCCAGGAGGAGTACGGGATGCGTGTGGCCGCCATGACCCTGGGCGCGCACGGCGCCCTGGCGCGCAGCGAGGGCCGCTTCCTCTATTCGCCCGCCTTCGTCGTGAACACCGTGGACACTACCGGGGCGGGCGACGTGTTTCACGGGGCGTTCTGTTATTCTGTCTTGCAGAACATGAGCCTGGGCGACGCTCTGGAGTTCTCCAATGCCATGGCTGCTCTCAACTGCACGCGTATCGGCGCGCGCGGCGGGATCGCCGGACTCGACGAAGCCAGGGCTCTCATGCACCGGGCCGAGCGGCGCTCCCACAGAGACTTCGAACTGCGCGCGCCGACCCGGGCCAGTGCATGATCCCACTCCGCTCCTCGGAACGCACCTGGTCCCCGGCGACGATCACCATTATCCTGATCGCGCTCAATTTCGCCGTTTTCCTGTTTGAGCTTTCCCTGCCGTCGTGGGCGCTCGATCAGTTCATCGCCCATTACGGCATCGTGCCCGACCGGCTGCGGTATTCGCAGTTGTTCACATCCATGTTCATTCACGGCGGATGGCTGCATATCATCGGCAACATGTGGTTCCTGTGGATCTTCGGGCGCAGCATCGAAGACCTGCTGGGGCACGCGCGATATCTGATCTTCTATCTCGTATGCGGCGTGGCCGCGGCGCTGACGCAGGTATTCGTGGATCCCTATTCGCGCATTCCGACCGTCGGCGCGAGCGGGGCCATCGCCGGCGTCATGGGCGCATATCTGGTGAAGTTCCCACGCGCGCGCATCATCACCCTGGTGCCGATCTTCTTCTTCCTAACCACCTTCGAGCTGCCGGCCGCGGTCCTGCTGATCTTCTGGTTCGCGATCCAGTTCTTCAACGGCGTCGGTTCGGTGGGCTATTCGCAGGTTTCGACCGGCAATGTCGCATTTTTCGCGCATATCGGAGGGTTCATCAGCGGCATGCTGCTCATCCTCGTCATTCCCGCCGAACGGCGTTATCGCTCCTGGTACTGACCGGGCATGTGGGACACCGGGTTTGCCTCCTACTCGCTCGACCGTCCGGTCGACGTGCTGGCGGTCGCGGCGCATCCGGACGATGTGGAACAGACCTGCGGCGGCACGCTGATTCGCATGGCCGAGATGGGCTACCGAACCGGCGTGCTCGACCTGACTGCCGGCGATATGGGCACGCGAGGCACGCCCGAGCTGCGCATTCAGGAAGCGAACGAAGCGGCCCGGAAGATGCTGCTGGCGTGGCGCGGCAATCTGCGCTGGCCCGACGCGCGGCTGGAGAACACGCTGACCGCCCGAATGACGCTGGCCGGCGAGCTGCGGCGCATTCGGCCCAGAGTGCTCATTCTGCCTTATTGGCAGGGGCGGCATCCGGATCACTATCGCGCTTCCGAGATCGGCTACGAGGCGTGCTTCCTGGCGGGATTGCGGAAGCTCGCCGACGACACCGAGCCGCACCGTCCGTTTAAGATTCTGTACTCGTCACTGTACGCGAACGTAACCCCGTCGTTCGTGATCGATATCAGCGCCCAGTTCGAGCGGCGCATGGCCGCGCTGTTGTCCTATGCGTCCCAGTACGGCAAAGCCGCATCGGGTTCCGATCTGTTCCCGCAGCAGGCTGAGATTCGCGAGAGGCTGGGAGCGATCGCGCGGTTTTACGGCAATCTCATCGGCGTTCGCTATGGCGAGCCATTCGTCGTCAAAGAGACGATGCGCGTGGACGATATCGTCTCGCTGCCGGTGCGGAGTATATGAACGCGCTTACTTCTTGAACAGGCTGTCGAAAGCAGCGCGCGCGTCCTGGGCAGTACGGGGCGCGGGCATGGCTTTCGCCGCGGCGGCGGCGCTTTGGCCCTGGTTGACGGGCGCGGCATCGCGCGCGACAGTCACGCGCGGGCTGAACAGCTCGCACTCGTTCGCCTGATCCTTGATGGCGATCCGAACCGCGATGGGCTTCAGACACTGAAAGCGCGTTGAGGTGTCGAAGTGTGAACACTGCTTGCAGCAGTGCAGAGCCGCGGAGCACTTCGGGCAGATACCCTTGAAGTCTGTCCCCGCGGGAATCATCCCCGAGCAGTTAAAGCAGCGGGCGGCCGCGACGGTTTGCAGCAGCCGCGGAAGGCGCGGCCCGGTAATATCGATCGGCGGTCTCGGACCACTGGGCTTCGGCCGGTCATCGGAGCGATGGCCGTTCGATTCCCGGCCTTCGTCCATGTACCCGCGTTGCCTGTACTTACGGTCTCCGTCCATTGATTGTTTACTCCAGGCGTGGAACACGTTGCCGGAAATCGGTTTCCGGCGCTCCACGCTGATTACGAACCAGAAACGACAGTCAGAACAGCACTTCCAGGGCCAATCGGGGGCCAAGGGCTCACACGAACACTGAGTGTGCAATTCATCCCGCGTCCAGCGGCAGGATCAGATTCTCACCACAGAGGAGAACTCGGAGGAGGGGTCCGGGACCGGTTTGCCGGTCTCATTTAGCTACCCGCTTGTACCTAAACTTCTATGTACCACGGAACGGCCCGTGTACGCCACCGAAATCTTCTCTGCCTGGTACCGCGTTCAGAGCGGCGCTCATTGTGACTATCGACGAAACCTCGGGCGCCGATTACGGCGCCGGGAGGGCAGGTTTTACCCGAGGCCCCACTTCAGCGGGGCATTGCAGGGGCGGGTGAGGGGATCGTCGTAGTGATTGGGGCTGATCCGTACCGAATAGCCGAGGCGGCCGGTCTGATGCGGGATGAACTCGTTCGCAAACACCCAGGCTTCGCCCTGCTGGTTGACGGCGGGCAGGGTCATGACCTGGGTCTCCTCGAGAGCGCCATTCACGCCGACGCGGCCAACGACTGCTTCCACCCGCACATCGCTGGGCGAGAGGCCGGCAAGATTGACGACGGCGCGCATGGGGATGGGCTTGCCGGTGAGCACAGAGGTATCCGGACCTGGTCCGATGTCCACGAAGGCGACGTTGTTCCAAACGGTACCGACTTTGCGATTCCACACGGCGCGCTGCCGCGCCACGTCGAAGGCGTCGCCGCTGATTTCGAGAAAGGCGGCGTGAGCAGGTTCGTAGAGCTGGCTGAGATACTCGCCCACCATGCGCTGGCAGTTGAAGCGCGGGCTCAGGTTCATGAGCGACTGCTTCATGCGGCGCACCCACTCTTCGGGCACGTTCTCCTCGCGGCGGTCGTAGAAGGTGGGAATGATTTCGTTCTCGAGGGTTGAATAGATGGCGCGGGCGTGAATCTCGTCCTGGTCCTCGGAGTAGGGCTCGCGGTCGCCAATCGCCCATCCGCCGGAGATCTCGAACGCTTCGTCGAACCAGCCGTCGAGGATGCTGAAATTGAGCACGCCGTTGATGCCGGCCTTCATGCCGCTGGTGCCGCAGGCCTCCTCGCCGCGGCGGGGGTTATTGAGCCACAGGTCGACGCCCTGCACCAGCTCGCGGCCGACCTCGATGCCGTAATCCTCCAGAAAGACGATGTGCTTGGACAGATCGGGATCGCGCGAAAGCTGAACGATTTCGCGGATGAGCATCTTGCCCGGATGGTCCTTCGGATGGGCCTTGCCGGCGATGACGATCTGCACCGGCCGTTCGCGGTTGGTGAGGATCTTCTTCAGGCGCGTGACGTCGCGGAACAGCAGCGTGGCGCGCTTGTAGGTGGCGAAGCGGCGCGCGAAGCCGATGGTAAAGGTTTCCGGATCGAGCACTTCCGACAGGCGGCGCTGTTCGGCCGCGGGCGCCTTGCGATTCATGGCGCTGGCGGCCACGCGCTCGCGAACGAAAGAGGTAAGGTTGCGCTTGCGGCGGCGATGCGCGTCCCACAGTTCGCGCGAGGGGATATCGTGCACGGCGTCCCAGGCGCGCGGGTCGTTGTAGCGGTCGCGCCAGTCGGGCTGGAGGTACTGATCGTAGAGACCGGCGAGATCGCCGTTCAGCCAGGTGGGCAGGTGCACGCCGTTGGTTACGGAGGTGATGGGAACTTCCCAGACGGGAAGGCGCGGCCACAGCTCCTGCCACATTTCCTGCGACACCTGGCGATGCAGGGTGCTCACAGCGTTGCGGAAGGAAGCTGTTTTGAAGGCGCAGATGGCCATGGAGAACGGCTCGCCGGCATCCTCCGGCCGCTTTTTGCCGAGCGCGAGGAACTGATCGAAGGGAATGCCGTTATCGCGGCAGTAGGCTTCGAAGTACTCGTACATCAGGCCGGTATCGAACAGATCGATGCCCGCCGGAACGGACGTGTGGGTGGTGAAGACGTTGTTGGAGCGGGAGGCGTTGAAGCCCTCTTCGAAATTGAGGTCGTGCTCCTTCATGAGCAGGCGGATCCGTTCAATGGCGAGGAAGGCCGAGTGGCCCTCATTCATGTGGAAGACCGTCGGCTGGAGTTTCAGCTCATGAAGCGCGCGCAGGCCACCGATGCCGAGAATGATCTCCTGGCGGATGCGGGTGTGAATGTCGCCGCCGTAAAGCTGTGAGGTCAGATCGCGATGGTCAGCCTGCGGGTTTTCCGGGATGTTGGTGTCGAGCAGGTAGAGCTGCACGCGACCGACGTTCATGTGCCAGATCTTGATCCAGACGCGGCCATTGGGCAGATTGACGGAGACGAGGACGTCGTTGCCGGACTCATCGCGCACGGGCAGGACCGGGAGGGTGTAGAAGTCGTTTACCGGGTTGCGCTCCTGCTGCCATCCGTCAGGATTGAGCGACTGTTGCAGGTACCCTTTCTGATAAAGCAGGCCAACACCGACGAGCGGCATCTCGGCATCGCTGGAGGCCTTGAGATGATCGCCGGAGAGGATACCGAGGCCGCCGGAGTAGATGGGCATGCAGTCGACCAGCCCATACTCCATCGAGAAATAGGCGATGAGCTGGCCGGGATTGGCGGACTCGCGCTTTTCGAGGTAGTTGTCCAGCCGCTCGCAGGCGCGGCGATAGACGGAGACGAAGCGGGGATCGGCGGCGGCTCGCTCGAGGGTGGCCTGGGGAACGCGTCCGAGCATGAGCACGGGGTTATGGCCGCAGCTTTTCCAGAGGACCGGATCGAGGCGGCGGAAGACGGCGCGCACGCTGTGGTCCCAGCTCCACAGCAGGTTGTAGGACAGTTCAGTGAGGCGCGCCAGCGCCGGCGGGAGCGCCGGACGAACGAGAAACTCCTTTAATGGCTGAATCTGGAAAGGCATGGACTACCGACAGACATTCTAAGATACCAGAGCCATGGAAGCGTTTTCGCAACCGGTCTCCCAAGGGTGTAATCGGGAATTGTTTGGAACACTTTATATGACTCCTGGGTTGGGGGATAGTCGCGCTTGCGCGCGAGGGCGATGGAGCGAGGTCGCGCTCGCGAGCGACCGGACGCAGAAACTCGCGCTTGCGCGCGACCGGACGCAGAAACTCGCGCTTGCGCGCGACCGGACGCACAAACTCGCGCTCGCGCGCGACCGGACGCAGAAACTCGCGCTTGCGCGCGACCGGACGCAGAAACTCGCGCTTGTGCGCGACCGGACGCACAAACTCGCGCTCGCGCGCGACGGCAGGCGAAAACGCCTGCTCTACATTGCTTGCCGGCCTAAGGCCGGCGCCACAAAGGCGGCGGGTGGCGCCCCGGAAAGGCTTTGCTACCCTGTACTGCATGCGCGGGATGGCAGCTTCGCCGACCACCGGCAGGGAGTCGATGCTGGCGGAACTGAATCAGCTGCGAGCGAACACTGATGCGTTGTTCGCGGCACTCCGCCCGGAGGCGATCTATGCGCGCGCGATCCCGGAGCGGCATCGGCTCATCTTTTACCTTGGACATCTGGAAGCGTTCGACTGGAACACGATCTGCCGCCGCACACTGGGCATGGAGTCGTTTCACCCATCGTTCGACACGCTGTTCGAAGCCGGCATCGACCCGCCGGAAGGGCAGTTGCCCGCGGATGGACCAGAGGCGTGGCCGCGCGTCGAGGAGGTGCTCGACTATAACGGGCGAGTGCGCCGGGAGGTGGATCGCGTTTTCGATACGGCGCCTCGCGAGGTCGCCGTGTGCGCGCTGGAACATCGGCTGATGCATGCCGAGACGTTTGCGTACCTGCTTCATAATCTGGACGCGGAGGACAAGCCTGGGATTTGCCCCGATACGCCGATTGAAGGCGCGCCCTGGCAACCGGAGTTCATCTCGATTCCTGGCGGGACTGCGACGCTCGGCCAGGCGCCGGGCGAATTTGGCTGGGACAACGAGTTCGAGCGGCACACGGCGCGCGTGCCCGAGTTTTCGATCGGCCGATACAAGGTCACGAACGGTGAGTATCTGCGTTTCGTCGAGGATGGCGGGGAAGTCCCGTACTATTGGACGCGGCAGGGCAGCGGCTGGTTCTATCGCGGGATGCGCGGACTGATTCCGCTGCCGTCCGACTGGCCGGTTTACGTTACGCACGAACAGGCGGAGGCATATGCCCGTTATCATGGCGCGACGTTGCCGACTGAGGCGCAGTTCCACCGTGCCGCATTCGGAACTCCTTCGGGCGGCGAGCGCTCGTATCCGTGGGGCGAAGGCGAGCCCGCGGCGGGGCGGGGCAATTTCGATTTCCATCGCTGGGATCCTGTTCCCGTGACGGCGACACCCGAGGGCGACAGCGCGTTCGGGGTGGCGCAGATGGTGGGCAACGGGTGGGAGTGGACGTCGACGGTATTCGGTCCGTTCGATGGTTTTCGCACATTCTCGTTCTATCCGGGATATTCGAAGAATTTCTTCGACGGCGAGCATTTTGTTCTGAAGGGCGGTTCGCCGCGCACGGGAGCACGTTTGTTGCGGCGTTCGTTTCGCAACTGGTTCCGGCGGCGATACCCGTACATGTACGCGACCTTCCGACTGGTCAGGGGCTGAATGCTGGCCACGGCGGCGATGGAGGAATTCGCGGCGGACGTGCGCCGCGGGCTGAGCGGCGCCGGGCAGAAGCAGCTGCCGCCGAAGTATTTTTACGACGACCTCGGATCGGCGCTGTTCGACGCCATCACGCTGCTGCCGGAGTACGGGCTGACGCGGGCCGACATCCGCATTTTGCAGCGCTGCTCCCAGGAAGTTGCGGCATCGTTCGCGCGCGACGTCGCGGTGGCGGAGCTGGGAAGCGGGAGCGGGCGAAAGACGCGCTTCGTTCTGGAGGCGCTGCGGCGGCATCAGCCGGAGACGAGCTACTACGCGATCGACGTTTCGCCGGCGGCGCTGGACCGCTGCCGCCGCGAACTGGAGGCGCTGGCGCGGGTGGAGCCGCTGCACTGCGGGTATCTGGATGGTGTGCGGCACATCGTGGCGTGCCGGCGTCCGCACCAGCAGTTGCTGATCCTGTTTCTGGGGAGCAGCATCGGGAACTACGACCGCGAGAGCGCGGCGGCATTTCTCGCGGGACTGCGGCAGTTCCTGGAGCCCGGGGACGCGCTGCTGATCGGGGCGGATCTGGTGAAATCCGCCGACGTGGTGGTGCCTGCTTACGACGATGCTCTGGGGGTGACCGCGGCGTTCAACAAGAACGTGCTGACGCGGATGAATCGTGAACTGGGGGCCGGTTTCGACCTGAGCAGTTTCGATCATGTGGCGGTGTGGCGCGAGGAGGAGCTGCGGATCGAGATGCACCTGCGGTCGCGGCGCGCACAGACGATCGCGATTCCCGGGGCGGACTGCAGGGCTGAGTTCCGGGCGGGGGAGACTATCTGGACCGAGTCGTCGCACAAATATCGGCTGGACGATTTGCGGGGGATGGCTGGGCAGACTGGGTTTGTTTTCGAGAACGCCTGGACCGATGGGGAGTGGGGGTTCGCCGAGTGTTTGTGGCGCGTGTGAGAACCCGGGGACCGGGAACCGGGGTCCGGGGTCCGAAAAGCCGTGGTGCGTGTTCCGTGGCCCGTGGTCCGAAAGAACGGGGTCCGGGGACCGGGGTCCGGGGTCCGCAGGAACGGGGTCAGGGGTCAGAGGCCAGGGGTCAGCTGTGTGCTGGGCCGCTGTGCCGTCGTTGGGCTCGATTTCGGGTGTGCTGCCAATTGGTTGCGGGTTGTTCGGGTCGTGTGCGTTTGTGGGATTAGGTTCGTTTGGCGCGTTTTCCGGGTTGTAGTCCATGAGCGTCTTATACGCCCTCGCCATCTGGCGCTCGTAGCGGGATTCGTAGCGGCTTAGGAGCTCGAGGGCTCTTGTAAAGTCGGCCATGGCGCGGAAGGAGCGGTAGGTCTTTTCGTCAGGCGGGAGCTGGCAGGGGCCCATCAGGCCGGCTTCGTATTTATAGGCGGTTTTCTCCAAGGCCCACACGCGGCGGATGCGCCACGCGCAGGCAGCGATCGATTCGACCTGGAGGCGCTGGAACGGCGTGGAGGGGCGGAACTCGTCGTCCAGTTCGTTGGAGAGCTGGAGGAAGCGCTCGGCCGGCTCGGTTGGCAGGACGATGATTTCGCTCAGCAGGCCATGCTTCACGGCGTTGCGGCAGGAGCGCAGTTTGCCCTCAGGGGTTTTTGGCCCGCGAGATTTGGCCCCATTTTCGCGCGAGGCGCGGATACGACGTTCGGAAGACATTGGAGACTTCCCTCCCGGCAGCATCTTAGTACGAGCGGGCAAGGATTTCGGGAGCGGTCTGGAGCAAATCGCTTTGGTTTTATAGGGTTGAGGTGCGGCGATTGGCTGTGAATGGCTTTCGGATCTCGTGAAATTGTTGGTTGTGCAAGCCTAAGGCTCGCACCACATCCCAAGGCCGGTGACAAGGGTTGCAGATATCGGCCTTTTCCTTCTATGTGAATCAAATAAAAGCGGATATAGCCGTCCGAGGCGGGACGGGTCAGGCCGGTTCGGACCACTTCGGGTGTAAGGTTTGGGTGTGAGGGAACTCACGAATTTATAACGAAATGGATTACAGAATGGAGCGGACGGAAGAGGTTGTCGAGGGTGTTGCGGAGTTCGTGCGGGTAAAGCTGGGGATCGAGCCGGATTTGAAGCAGTGCGAGGTGCTGGAATCGACGGCAAAACGGGGCATTTTGAACTGCACGCGGCAGTGGGGCAAGAGCACGGTGGCCGCGGCGAAGGCGGTACACCGGGCGTACACGGAAAATGGCAGTCTGGTGCTGGTAGCATCGCCGTGCGAGCGGCAGAGTGGTGAATTTCTGAATAAAGTGGAGGAATTTGTGCGCAGGCTGGGGATGCGCACGCGGGGCGATGGGAGCAACCGGCTCTCGCTGCTGATGCCGAATGGAAGCAGGATCGTGGGGCTGCCGGGGACGGAAGCGACGGTGCGCGGGTTCTCGGCGGTATCAATGCTGCTGATCGATGAGGCGTCGCGCGTGCCGGACACGATGTACAAGGCGCTGCGGCCGATGCTGGCGGTGAACAATGGCGATTTGTGGCTGATGAGCACGCCATGGGGACAGCGCGGGTTTTTCTGGCAGGAATGGACACACGGCGGGGAGCGGTGGCATCGCGTCTCGGTCCCGGCGACGGAATGCGCGCGAATTTCGGCGGAGTTTCTGGCGGAGGAAGAGGCGGCGCTGGGGAGCCGGTGGTACGAGCAGGAATATTTGTGCAAATTCGTGGAGACCGGCTCGGGATGGTTCTCGCAGGAACTGGTGCTGCAGTCGCTGGACGAAGTCGAGCCGCTGGTGCTGTGAGATGTTCTACGCGGGGCTGGATCTGGGAAAGCGGCTGGATTTTTCGGCGCTGGCTGTGGTGGAGCGGGAGGAGTTTGGGGCAGGCGATCCATTACGGCCGTGGATGGACACGCGGGAGCGGCGGGGGCTGGTGGTCCGGTATCTGGAGCGGATGGCGCTGGGGACTCCGTACACCGAGGTGGTGCGGCGGGTGACGGAGCTGATGGAGCGGCTGCGGCAAAAAGGGCCGTGCCGTCTGGTGGTGGACGCCACCGGAGTCGGGATGCCCGTCGTGGATATGCTGCGGCGGGCGAAGCCGGGGTTCGCGATGACGCCGGTGCTGATCACGGGCGGGGCGGAGCAGCATAACAAGGACGGCGTGTGGCATGTGCCCAAGGTGGATCTGCTGGCCGGTCTGCAGGCGGCGCTGGAAGGCGGCGAGCTGCGCATTTCACGGCGATTGAAAGAGACGGCGACGCTGGTTCGGGAGCTGGGCGACGTGCGGGTGCGGGCGCGCGGAACCGGGGCCATGCGCATCGGGGCCGACGGGCATGGCGAGCACGACGATCTGGTGATCGCGGTGGCGCTGGGCTGCTGGGCGGGGCGGAAGGGAGGGGCCGGGAACGGGGGCGAGGGCAGGCTGGTGTAGGTGCTATCGTGGCAGACAGTCCATCGTGGCACGGGAACGTCGTCGGTTCACGCCGGTTTGGAGCGCGCCGCACAAGCGCCATCGAGCGCTGCGGACGACCGGGCCGCTGCCGATCGTGGTTCTGCTCGTGGTGCTCGGAGTTCTGGCGTTCGTGTACTGGCGGTACCGGCATTCGGCTTCGCCGA
The DNA here is from genome assembly GCA_035653295.1 of Bryobacteraceae bacterium. Lineage (GTDB taxonomy): Bacteria > Acidobacteriota > Terriglobia > Bryobacterales > Bryobacteraceae > DASRCB01. The sequence continues at coordinate 33,966 of DASRCB010000230.1, read as the reverse complement.
CGACGGCGACGACGCCTGTGGTCAGGACTGCTCCGCGCTGATACCGGGCTCGACGAAGCGACGGATGCAGTGCGTGCGATGCAACTCGGCGTGCGCATCACGATAGATGGCGGACAGCCTGGTGCGGATGTCCGCGCCTGCCTCGAAGGCCGCCTTCAGGCGCGCAGCGAGCTGGGGGGCCAGCAGCCTGGGGTCGAGACCATTGATGGCGTGGACGGCGCGGTCGCGCGCGAGCATGGCGTTCTCGAGGCGCGGGAGGTCGTGACCGGGACAGTCGATGAGCGCGGCGTTGGCCTGCTCCAGTATGGCGATCGCTTTATTCCAGTCCATTGGTTGATCAGCCCTGGTTCGTCGGCTTGCCGTAGAGCACGTAATTCAGGCTGGTTATGCTGGCGGTAAGCATGCCCTGCTGGGATTCGAGCTGGGCAAGAAGCGCATCGGCCTTCTGGAGTTTGCTTTGGAGAGTCTGCTGCATGATGGCGATGCGGGTGTTGAGGGCATCAATTTGGTTGCCCAGATTGGCGTTGGTTTTATCGAGGCCATTCTCTTCGGTGCGAATCAGGCCATTGACGGGATCGCTGAGCTGGGTGAAGTTATTGGCCAGCGCGGCGAGCCCGCTGGAGGAGGAACCGATGAAGGTGCAGGCCGCGCTCAGCTGCGAAGGCGTGAGGCCATCGAACACGCTGGAATCGAAGCTCATGTGGCCTGAAATATCCATGCTGATACCCAGGTCGGAGAGGCTCTTGATCGGGCCCGTGCCCTGGTAGGAAACGAGCTGGCGCATATCGTCCTGAACGGTGGTAATGGAGATGTCGCCGGCCAGCGCGCCGGCGCTGGGGCCTACCTGAAGCGCAACATTATCGACCAAGTTGTTGTAGGCGGACACGAAGCCCTTCAGCGCATCCGAAATCTGGGAGGGGTCGCTGCTGACCGAGAGGGTAGCCGTGCCGTCAGCGGGGGCCTTGTTGAGCGTGAAGGTCAGGCCTGGGATGGCGCCGGTTACAATCTTGCTGGCCTGGCCATTGATCGCCAGACCGTTGACGAAGAAACTCACGTTCGTTCCGGGGCTGATTCCGGGGCCGGGGTTGCTCTGATCGGCGAGCAGATTGGTGGTCGACGGCGGTACTCCGTCGATCAGCTTGATGGTATTCGCTCCGGTAGTGGTGGCGTTCAGGCACAAATAGTTACTGCCGTTGGCGGGGCTCACGATGGAGGCCGAAACCGGCAGTCCCGATGAGTTGATGGCAATCACGGCAGCATTCAGGTTTTTTGCGGTGAAGGTATAGGATTGCTGGCCGACAACCAGCGTCAGGCGTGACTGGGCGTCGGAACCCAGGGCCGTTTTCGTCGTGGTCGCACAGGAGGTGGCGGAGATGGTGGAAGCCGCCGTCGGGACGGCGGTGAGTCCGGTGATCTTCCATGTGCCCGGCGCGGTGATTCCGCTGTTCACCACGGATATGCCGGGGTCCGAACTGGTGGCTGTAAGCGCTCCTCCGGACGCGAGCGAGCCGAGCTTCGCGATGCTTTGCGCCAGAGTATCGACGTAGGTATTGAGGCCGACCAGCAGGGCCTTTTTCGAGACCGCGTCCTCCTGTGCGTTCTGGAGGCGCTGGACGGGTATCTGGGCGATGCCGGTGGCGCGGTCGTAGATGCTTTGCAGGTCGCTGGAATACTGGCTGACGCCGCCGATGGTGAAGCGTGTTTTGGGATCGTAGGAGGTCGAGGAGGAGCTGCTGGTGTTGAGGGTGGAACTGGACAGAGGTGTCGTACCCATGGCTGTTCTACTCATCGGCAGGTTCGCGGGAGATTTGATATCCCGGTGGAGAACGGGGTAATAGTGCGGTGAGAAGAAAGGCGGCCGCTCGGGGCGGCCGCACATGGGGTCCGTGAAACGGGGATTTTGCAGGACGCCTCGACACGGCTCGAAGCGCTGTTAAGAAAAGAATACCGGAGGATGCGGCTTCTGCCCATACCGGCGCACCGGTATAGACGGTGGTCGGGGCGTAAATCGCGAAACCAGCCCTCGCGGGCTGGGAGGCACCGAAGTCGGGCTAACGCCCGACGCTTGCAAGCCAAAGGCTTGCGCCACAATCCAGAGGCGGGCTGGGAGCCCGCCGCAGGCCGAGGGCCTGCCCCCCATGAATACACCGGCGGGGTCGGGGTTAGACGCGGCGGGATGGGAGCATGCTGAAGTTGGGCTAAAGCCTGACGGTTGCAAGCCACAAGGCTTGCGCCACAATCCAGAGGCGGGCTGAGAGCCTGCCCCACAAAAAGCCGGTTAGCGGAGGGAGCCGGTGGAGAACTGGAGGGCGGCGTATGCGGTCTGGTAGTCGTAGCGCGCGGTGACGTTTTCGATTTGGGCCTGGGTGAGGTTGAGCTGGGCCTGGGTGAGTTCGACGATGGATGCAAGGCCGAGATTGTAGCGCCCCTGAGCTAGTTTCAGGGCCAGCTCGGCTTGTTTAATCAGGTCCTCGGTGACAGGGATGCGCTGGTATGCGGTGGACGCGGCGACCCAGGCGTTGTGCACATCATGCTCGATCTGCTGCTGCTCGTCGCGGAGATGTTGATTGGCGGCGAGAGCCTGCTGGCGCGCGGCTTCTTCGCGCGCGGCGAACAGGTGGCCGTTGAAGATGGGGATCTCGAGGTTCAGGGCGACGCCTTCATACTCATCGGGAAGGCCGGCCTGGTTGATGTACGGCAGTCCGCCACCGACGGCGACGCCTGTAATGTTGGGCCGCTTCAGGTCACGCTCGGCTGCTTCGAACTTCTGAGCCGCCTGATACTGCAGGCGGAGTGAGGCGAGTTCGGGGCGATTCTGAATCGCGTGGGCGATCAGTGGCGCGGCATCCGGCGGAGGATTCGGGGGCGCCCCGGGATCGGCGAGCTGCCAGCGCTGGGGATGATCCTGACCCATGGCGCGGGAGAGGTCGGCATACGCTTCGCGGAGGCTGTCCTGAGCACGAATGAGGAGCAGCTGGGCTTCGGAGACGTTCACCTGAGCGAAGCTGAGGTCCACTTCCGATTTGAGCTGCGCCTTGAACAGGGCATTTACCTGGTTGGCCAGGGTCTGGCGGACGTTAACCGTGTCCTGCGCGACCTTGACGAAGGCCTCGTCCTGAAGGACCTCGAAGTAAGCGCGGTCAACGCCGAGGATGACGTCATAGCGCGTAGCGGTGGTGGTTTGATTGGCGGCTTCGGCCTGGAGGCGCGAGTTGGCCACGAGGTTGATGGTGCGGCCGAAGTCGGTGACGAGCTGATTGATTTGCAGGCCGGCGCCGAAGCGATTGAAGAGGCGCGAGGCGGAGAGTGCGCCGGCGCCGAGGCGGCCGAGGTCATAGCCCTGCGTGCCGGTGATTTCGCCGTTGAGGGTGGGGTAGAAGCGGGAGCGCTGTTCGGTGATCTGCTGGGTAGCGGCGGCGGCGGTATTCGCAGCGGCGGCGATTTGGGGGTGCGAGCGAACGGCGAGGGCTTCGGCCTGGGCGAGCGTGAGGGGCGGGCCGGCGGGCGCCGGGGTTCCGGGGGTTTGGGCGGAGAGGAGGGTGGTGAGCAGGAGGATGCAGGTTATGCCGGTTTTGCGGCCAGCCTCTGGCCGGACTTGCCCGGTTGCAAACCAGCAGGCGGGCTGGGAGCCCGCCGCAGGGCGAGGCCCTGCCCCCCACAAACGAAACCTAAGCATGCTGCGGGGCCTTTTCGCGGCGGGCGTAGATCAGCAGATATGCGGCGGGGACGATGAAGACGGTCAGCAGCACCGATGAGCTCAGACCGCCGATGATGGCGCGGGCCATGGGGGCATACTGTTCCGAGCCGGTTCCCATTTTCAGCGCCATGGGGATCATGCCGATGATGGTGGCCAGGGAGGTCATCAGAATGGGGCGGAGGCGGACGCGGCATGCGGTGATGATGGCGTCGCGCACGGGCAGGCCCTGCTCTTCGAGCTTGTGCGCGAAGTCGACGATCAGAATACTATTCGAGGCGGCGATACCTACAAGCATGAGCAGGCCCATGAGCGACATGACGTTCATCGTGGTTCCGGTCACCCAAAGGATCAGCAGGACGCCGACTACGGCCATGGGGATGGCGAGCAGAATGAGCACGGGGTCGATGAAGGACCGGAACTGCGCTACCAGAATGAGGTAAAGAAGAACGAATGCCAGAGTGAGGCCGGTGTAGAAGCTGTTAAAGGACTGGCGCATGCCGAGCACCATGCCGCGGAGCGCGATGCGGACGTTCGGCGGATGCGGGATCGCCGGCAGGATTTTCTCGATCTGCGCGGTGACGCGGCCGAGGTCCTCGCCTTTGGGCGTTACGTAGACATCGCTGGTGCGCTGGATCTGGTAGTGATCGACCTCGGTGGGGCTCTCGATGTTCTCGAGTTTCACGACGGTGTCGAGGGTGGTGGGCTGTTTCAGGTTGGGCGCGCGCAGAGGGATGTTGGTCAGGTCCAGCGGATCGTGAATGGATGGCGTGCCGTGCTCATAATACTGCACGGTGAGGTAGTAGTTGTTGCCGCTGCGGCGGTCGACCCAGTAGTTGGGAGCGATCATCGCGTTGGAATTGAGCGCGGTGATGACGTTGTCGACGATTTCCTTCTGGCTCAGCCCCAGTTCGGCGGCGTGCACCCGGTTCACGTCCATGCGAATGCCGGGATAATCCATGTCCTGAGGAATGTAGACCTGGCCGACGTCGTTGAGGGCGCGAATCCGCCGCGCCAGTTGCTGCGCGAGGTGGTAATCCTCGGCCAGATTCGGGCTGGTCACCTGCACGTCGATGGGCGCCGGCATACCGGTGTTCAGAACGGCGTCAACCATGGAGCCGCTTCCGAAGAAGGTGCGCAGCTCGGGATAGTGCTCCTGAATGGCCTGACGCACGCGATCCATATAAACGAAGCTGCTGGTCCTGTGATCGTCGGTGAGCTGGGTCTGAATGGTGGCGGTGTAGGCGCCGGAGTTCGAGGTGTAGAGGGACGAGAAATCGTTGACCACGCCGATGTTGGAAACGGTGATGCGATAGTCCTCGGGGGCGACCACGTCTTTGATCAGCTTTTCCACGTGGCTGACATAGTTGTTGGTCAGCTCCAGGCGGGATCCGGTAGGGGCCTTCATGTTGATGGTGAACTGGCCCGCGTCGGTGCGTGGGAAGAAAGAAACGCCGAGCAGAGGATAAATGGCGAGGCTGAGCACGAAGACGCCCATGAGCGCGGCCACGGTCAGGCCGGGATATCGCAGCGACCGCCGGACCCACGACTCGTAGACGTCGAGCATGCGGTTGAAGTAGTGATTAAATCCGGCGTTGAAGAGCGCCCACCAGGAGCCGCGTTTCTCCGGAGTGTGGGGTTCCGCATGGTTCTCGGTGGGGTTCTGCTCGGCGGTGTGCGCGTGCGGCACGCTCTTGAGGAACCGTGAGCAGAACAACGGGATGACGGTCATGGCGACCACGAAGGAGAGAATCAGGGAGATGCAGAAGCCGAGGGCGAGCGCGGAGAACAGGAACTTACTAACTCCGTAGAGCAGTGTTACAGGGAAGAAATCGACCACCGCCACGAGCGTGGCGGCGAGCACGGCGAGAGTAACTTCAGCGGCGCCGTGTTCGGCGGCATCCACGGGCGAATCGCCCATTTCCAGATGGCGATAGATGTTCTCCAGCGAGATGACGGAGTTGTCGATGATTCGGGAGAACGCCAGAGCGAGACCACCAAGGATCATGGTGTTGACGGTGCTGCCCATCATGTTCAGGACGACGAAGGCGGCGAGGGCAGAGAGTGGAATCGAGAGCAGCACGGCGGAGGTGGCGCGCATGTTGCCCAGGAAGAGGAGGATCATGATGCTGGTCAGCACGAGGCCGATCAGGCTTTCGTGGAGCACCGTTTTGATCGCTTCCTTGACGAAGGTCGACTGATCAAAGAGCAGGTCGGCGGACATCTGCTTCGGGATGTCGTACAGGTGGCCGATGAGCTTGCGGACGCCGTTGACGACGGCGATGGTGTTGGTGTCGCCGCCCTGCTTCATGATCGGGATGTAGGCGGATTTCTGGCCGGCGACGCGCACGATGTTGTACTGCGTGGCGCTGGAGTCCTCGGCTTTGCCGACATCGCTGACGCGGACCCACGAATCGCCGACGGCCTTCAGCGGAATGTCGTTGAGCTCGGCGGGCTTGTCCACCATGCTGTTGGAGTAGACGTAGTAATCATAGGGGCCCATTTTCACGTCGCCGGCCGGGAGGATCAGGCTGGCGTTGTTGATGGAATGGACCACGTCCATGACGCTGAGCTCACGAGACGCAAGCTTGTAGGGATCGACCCGGACCATGATCTGGCGGTACTTGCCTCCGAAGGGCGGAGGAATTTCCGCGCCCTTAACGACTGCGATCTGGTTGCGGATGGCGATCTGCGCGTAATCGTGCAGCTGCGTTTCCGTGAGGCCGGGACCTTTCACGGCGACGAGACAGACGGGCAGGCTGGATGCGTCGGACTTCAGAACGACGGGCGGAAGGGTGCCGGGCGGGAGGCGCTTCAGGTCGGCGAGCGCGAGGTTTGACAACGCCGCGACATCGGCGTCGGCGCTGGTTCCGGGCTGGAAAAACACGCGGATGATGCTGACGCCCAGGAGCGAGTGGGATTCGATGTGGTCGATGCCGCTGGCCAGGGTGAAGAAGCGCTCCAGCGGTGAGGTGATATCGGTTTCGATGTCCTGCGGCGGCATGCCGGAGTAGAAGGTGGCTACGACAACCTGCGGGAGGTTGATGGGCGGGAACAGGTCCACCGGCATGCGGGTGAGCGCGGTCACGCCGAGCAGGCAGACGACGAGGCAGAGGACGACGACGAAGTAGGGATTACGAATCGAAAATCTGGCCATTGATTGTGGTTACTGCTCTTGCTGACCGGACCCCTGCCAGGCCATTGCGGCGGTGAGTTGCGGTTTCACCTGCTCGCCGGGCTTGATGCCGCTGCGATCGGTGATGATGACCTTTTCGCCAGGGCGGACGCCGGACATCACTTCGACGTAGTTGGGCGTCTGGACGCCGATCGTGATCGGCCGATCCTCAACGCGGTTATCGGGGCCGACGACAAAGACCGAGCTCTGATTCCCGTTATGGTTCAGAGCCTGGAGGGGAACGACAGGCGCGTCGGCCTGCTGGTTCAGGGTGAGCACCGCTTCGGCGTAGACGCCGGGAAGCAGCTGGTTATTCGGGTTGGGGATGTCCACCTCGGTGTGCATGGTGCGCGTGTCGGCGGTCACGTCGACGGAAAAGCGAGTAACTTTGCCGCGGAAACTCTTGTTGAGAGCGGGGACCCTGACTTCCACGGGATCGCCCACTTTGATGTAGCGCACGTACGATTCGGGCACGGGGATGACCAGGCGATAGAGGTTTTCCTGGGAGAGCCGGACAAGCGGCGTGGCCTGGGTGGAGTTGGTGCCGGCCTGCATGAGCGCGCCGAGGTTGGCGTAGCGCTGCGTGACCACGCCGTCGAACGGCGCGGTGATGCGGGAATAGGAATAGAGCGCCTGATCGTGAACCAGCTTTGCTTTCGAAGCCTCGAGCTGGCTTTCGGTGGCGGCGAGGGCGCCGCGCGCGGCTTCCAGCTGCGATTCCGCGGCGAGGTCCTTGCCCTGCCAGTCGTCCACTTCCTGCTGGGCCACCAGGCCGGGCTGGCTTTTGGCCACGCCGGCGATGCGCTGGTATTGAAGATGGGCCACTTCATGCTGCGCTTTGACGCGGCCGACCTCATCGGAAGCGCGCTTTACCTGGTCCGTTTGCGCGCGGATCTCGGCCTCATCCTGCTGTAACTGTGCTTCCAGCTCCGGTATTTCCAGCACGGCCATCAACTGTCCCGCTTTGACGTGTGTGCCGTAGTCGACCAGCAGCTTCTTCACATACCCTGCTTCCTTGGCGTAGACGTCGATCTGCTGGAACGGGACCAGTTCGGAGCTGATCGTCAGGTTCTGGGAGAGCGGGCGTGTGGTGACTTTGGTGACGCCCACGGTGGCGGCTGGACCCGCGGGTTGAACACTGGCCGCGACTTCGCGCTGCGCGCAGGAAGAGAGCAAAACGGCGGCGGCGCACAGCAGCGGGGCAGTTCGGAGTATGGGTTTGATCGCGGATGTTGGCATGGTAAGCGCGGCAGCGCGAGGCTCTGTTCCGAGTTTATGAGCGACGAGCGGTGGCCGGAATACCCCGGTTACGGGAAAATCTGCGCCTCGGACGCCCGATTTTCCCGTCGCCGCGCGGCAAAAGATACCCTGTGCACCGGATGACGGCGCTCCGACGCGCCGATATTCTGGAGTTGGTTTTATGGGCGGGTCCGGCATCCGTGTATTGATCGCAGACGATCACCCGCTGATTCGCAGCGGTCTGCGGGCGCTGCTGGACCACGAGGAGGGCCTGGAAGTCGTGGCCGAGGCAGAGGACGGCCTGCAGGCCATCGAACTGGCCGCCGCATACGAGCCCGACGTCATTTTGCTGGACGTGGGAATGCCGCGGATGAACGGCTCCGACGCTGCTCTGGCCATCAGCCAGAAGCTGCCACGGGCGCGAATCATCATGGTCAGCATGCATTCCGACGAAGGGTACGTGCTGCGCGCCTTGAAGGCGGGAGCGCGCGGGTACCTGCTCAAAGCGTCACCCGAGACGGACATCATCGCCGCGATTCGCGCCGTGGCGGCGGGGAATTCCTGGTTCAGCCCCGCGGTCACGAAGATTCTGGTGGAAGACTATGTTGGCGAGGTGCGGCGGCGCGGCAAAGAAGACAGCTACGATCTGCTGAGCCTGCGGGAAAAGGAGATCCTGAACCTGCTGGTGACGGGCCGGAGCAATCGCGACATCGCCGATACACTGCACCTGAGCGTGTCGACGGTGGAAACGCACCGCAGCAATATTTTCCAGAAAGTGCAGGTTCGCAGTTTGCCGGAGCTGATCCTGTATGCGGTCCGCAAGGGACTCGCGCCGGGCGCGGCCGCGCTGTAGGGATTGGCGCTACCCATTCATGTGGTGTGTCCCGTCTTCAGTTTGATTTAGACTACCTTCACCGCACGCTTTTTCCGGCGAATTCCGCTCGCCCGAGTGGCGGTGGAGGAGAGAATAATGACTCACATACGGAGCGCGCTCGCAGTGTGCCTTGGCGTGTCGTGCGTGGCCGCTGGATATGCGCAGCAGGGGCCGGTGCCGCGTTTGGTGAACTACAGTGGCGTGTTGCGCGACGGCGCGGGTAAGCCGGTCTCCGGTTCGGAGGCGGTTACGTTTTCGATCTACGCGGATGCGGACAGCCGCACGCCGCTGTGGCAGGAAACGCAAAACATCACGGCCGACGAGCAGGGACGGTATACGGTGCATCTCGGCGCGGCAACCGCTGATGGTCTTCCGCTGGATTTGTTCGCATCCGGCGGGTCGCTGTGGCTCGGCGCGCTGGCGCAGTCACGCGGCGCGGTGGAACAGGCACGCGTGTTGCTGGTGTCCGTTCCCTACGCGCTGAAAGCGGCCGACGCAGATACTCTGGGCGGCAAACCGGCATCCGCATTCGTGACGCGCGAGGCCGCGAGCGCAACCGCGGGGGAGAGCGTGGCCGCGGTGAGCGGAACCCACTCGCGGGAGACAATCGGCGCCACGGCCGCAATCGGCGGTGCGGGCGCGGCGGGGTATATCCCTGTGTGGACGGACAGCGCGGACATCGGAAACTCGGTCCTGTTTCAGTCGGGCACGAGAATCGGGCTGGGCACGACGGTTCCCTCATACGATTTCGACCTGTACAAAAGCCAGAATCAGGACACCGTGTTCGAGGTCCGCAATCCGAATACAGGCAGCACAGCGCGGGCCAATTTGAGGTTGTTGTCCGATCAGGCGGTTTTCTCCATGATTGCCGGCAGCGCGGCGAATGGCGGAGGGTTGTATTTCCAGGGTCAGGGGGACACGATGATGGCCTTCCAGCAGATCGCGAACGCGCCGATGAGCTTCCTGACGAACGGCGTGGAGCGGATGCGCTTACTGGCGAACGGGAATGTCGGCATCGGCACCGCGGCGCCGGCGGCAAAGCTGGAGGTGAACGGAACGGCGAAGTTCGACGGGCTGATCACCTTCGCGGCGGGGCAGACGTTTCCAGGCGGCGGAGGCGGCACGATTACGGCGGTGAATCCGGGTGCGGGAATGACCGGCGGCGGCACGAGCGGGTCGGTGACGCTCGGACTTCAAAGCTGTTCCGCGGGGCAGGAGCTGGAATCGAGCGGTTCCGGATGGCAGTGTGTGGTTCCTCTGAGCTCGGTTAAAGCTGGAACCGACCTGACCGTCGGCAGCGGAGGCCCGGGATCGGTGGTCGTCAACGTCGATACGACGAAGGTGCCCGAACTGGCGTCTGCGAATGTCTTCACAGTTCAGCAGACATTTCAGCCGGTACAGGATGTTCCAGGCATTCTGGCGTACGGCGGGGCTCCGTCCGGGGCCGGGAACGGACCCGCGGCGATCCAGGCATTGGGCTCGAATGGCAGTAACGGCGGCCAGGGCGGAGCTGGAATTACTGCTACGGGTGGGAATTCCGATACCGGGTCGGGAGGCGACGGCATTGACGCGGTTGGAGGAACCGGTGGAGTGGGCGGCAGCGGCATCTACGCAGTGGCGGGAAAGGATAACAGTGGCAACCCAGCTCCCGCGGGCTGGTTCTCCGGGCAGGTGTACGTGATCAGTAGCGGAGGATTCAGCAATCCGCAGGCGGAGTTGGTGCAGCAGGCATGGGGCGACTATTCACGCTTACGGATGTTTGTTCAGGGCGGGGCGGCGCAGGCCTGGGACATTGCCGCCGGCGGCGGCGCTCAGCCGGCGATGAATTTTTATCGGCACGACGTTGGCAACGTGATGTCGCTCACGCCGGGCGGATCCAACCTGATGAGTATGAGCAACGGCGCCTACCTGACCAGTGGAGGCGCGTGGACGAACAGCTCCGACCGGAACCTGAAGAGCGGGCTTCGTCAGGTGAGCGGCGCGGATGTGCTGAAACGGCTGAGCGCGGTTCCGATCACCACGTGGAGCTACAAAGCCGAGGGTGAGGAGGTACGTCACATGGGACCGATGGCTCAGGATTTTGCGGCCGCGTTTCGGCTGGGCAGCGATGACAAGCACATTACGACCATTGATGAGAGTGGCGTGGCCCTGGCCGCGATCCAGCAGCTTTACCGCGACGATCAGAAGCTTCGCCGTGAGGAGCAGGATCTGCGACGGGAAAACCAGCAGCTGAAGAGCGCGCTGGCGGAACTGGAGGCGCGCGTAGCGGCGCTCGCATCGGCGCAGGCCACGGCGGCGCAGGAGGGCAGGGCAGGAGAATCCCGGGCACAACAGGTCCGGTTCTGAATTGCGATGCCTGGCGGCGGCGTTGACCTGCAAACCGGATAAACTGAATAGCAGGTCAAGCCATGTATTTCAGGGGAATTTCTGCCGCGGCCGTGGCAGTTGCCGCGCTTGCTTTTGGACAGGACAGCGGCGGCGCGCCGGCGCCGACCTATGTCGTCAACCCAGGGACAAAGATTCCGCTGAGCATGATCAACAGCATCAGCACCAGGCACGCCGAGGAGGGCGACCGCGTTTATCTAGAGACGGTGTTCCCGGTGGTGGACAAGGGCAAGGTAGTGATCCCGGCGGGCAGCTACGTGGCGGGCACGGTTACTCGCGTGAAGCGCCCAGGGAAGGTGAAAGGCCGGGGGGAATTCTACCTGCGGTTCGATTCGCTCACATTGCCGAACGGGACGACGCGCGATTTTCGGGCGCGGCTGAACAGCGTGGATGGTCGCGCGAACGAGGACGTCGATAAGCGTGAAGGCACGGTGAAGAGCGAAGGCGACAAGGGCGGGGACACGCGCACGGTTGCGGAGGCGACGGCGGCGGGCGCTTCGGTCGGCGGTTTGGCGGGCTGGGGCGCGGGACGTCCAGGCATGGGCGTGGGTATCGGCGCGGCAGCGGGGGCCACGGCAGGTTTGCTGGGCGTCCTGCTGACGCGCGGACCGGACGCGGTGCTGGCGCGTGGCTCGACGGTGGAACTTGTGCTGGACCGTCCGCTGACGTTCCAGGCTAGCGAACTCGATTTCAGCAGCGCGCCGGCGGGGCGCACTGTCAGCCAGGGTCCCGGACCTGAACCGCCGCGCAGGGAACGCGGACTGCCCGGTCCGCGATGGGCATACTGAAGAGCACGCGGCGCGCATTTCTGGCTTCTGCGGCGGCATTGCCGGCGGTAACCGCGCAGAGCGGCGGCGGGTTCGTACACGCGCAGGGACCCGACCTAATCTCCGGCGGCGCGAAGCTGCTGCTGAAGGGGATTAATCTCGGGAACTGGCTGGTTCCGGAAGGATACATGTTCGGCTTCGATCCGGCGCCGACCGCGGGTCGTGAGATCGCCGATTTTTTCAACGAGCTGATCGGACCGACGGATGGGGCCGCCTTCTGGACGCAATGGCGTGAGGCGTACATCACGCAGGCCGACATCGCGCTGATTCGCTCGGCGCGCTTTAACTCCATTCGTATTCCGTTCGATTACCGCCTCATTCCCGATCCTGGATTTGCGCTGCTCGATCGCGTCATCGGCTGGTGCCGGGCGGCGGGGCTGTGGGTGATCCTGGACATGCATTGCGCGCCAGGTGGCCAGACCGGTACGAATATCGACAACAGTTATGGCTGGCCGTGGCTGTGGGAGAGCAGCGCCGATCAGGACGCGACCGTTTCGCTGTGGCGCACGATCGCGGCGCGCTATAAGGACGAGCCGATCGTGCTCGGCTACGATCTCTTGAACGAGCCGATTCCGAACCTTCCCGCGGTGGAGATTTACAACGACCGGCTCGAGCCGCTGTACAAGCGCATCGTTGCGGCGATCCGGGAGGTGGACTCCAACCACGTTGTCATCCTCGGCGGAGCGCAGTGGGACAGCAATTTCGCGGTCTTCGGTCCGCCGTTCGACGGCAACTCCATGTACACGTTTCACAAGTACTGGACCGATCCCGTGAAAGCGGTAATTCAGCCCTATCTGGATTTCCGGGATGGCTACAAGGTTCCCATCTGGCTGGGGGAGTCGGGCGAGAACACAGCGCAGTGGATCAGCACGTTTCGCGCGCTGCTGGAGCAGAACAACGTGGGGTGGTGCTTCTGGCCGTATAAGAAGATCTCATCCGAGAGCTGCATGGTCACGTTCGACAAGCCGAAATACTGGGACGAGATCGTAGCCTGGGCGAAGGCGCGGCCGGCGAGCGTGGGCGATCAGAGCTTCATCAGCAAGCGGCCCGCGCTCGACCATTCGCGCGCGGCGCTCGCGGACCTGCTGCAGAAGGTGCGGGTGGCGAACTGCCATATCAATCAGGCATTCGTGCACGCGCTGGGGATGGGCGCGATTCAGCGGCGATTCCACCTGATGCAGGGGTGAAAGAATTCGGGGCCGGGGAACCGGGGCCCGGGGTCCCGCAGAACCCGGCACTTCGATATTATGGGCGCGGGTCTTCCATCTTGCGACCAATTACCCCTCTTATTTTGTGCATTGCCGCAGCTTCGCTGCCTGCGATCGCCGCGTCCGGACCGGCGCTGAACGTTGATGCCGGGGCCGCGCGGCATCCGATTAGTCCCGATATTTACGGCATCAATGATTATGGCGACAATGGGCTGGCGCAGACGATGCGCATTCCCGTGAATCGATGGGGCGGGGATGCGGCGACGCGCTACAACTGGCTGAACGATACCTACAACAGCGCGTCGGACTGGTGGTTCGAGACGCAGATCTACAACTCCGACGCATCGAAGCTGCCGGATGGGTCGGCATTCGACCTGTTCGAGGAGAAGAACCTCAGCACCCGGACAAAGACTATCGGCACTGTTCCCATGCTGGACTGGCGCACCAGGGCGCGCGACGCATCCTGTAGTTACAGCGTGAGCAAGTATGGCCCGCAGCAGAAGCAGTCGCCCGACCGCGGCGGCGACTGCGGCAACGGCTACAAGCCCGATGGGAGTACGCAAATCGCCAATGACCCGAAGGACGCCAGCGTCCCAACCGATTCCTCATACCAGAAGCAGTGGGTAGAGTATCTGGTGACGAAGTATGCCCACGCGTTCCGCGGCGGCGTGCAGATCTGGAATCTCGATAACGAGCCGGACTGGTGGTGCTGCGTGCACCAGGACATCCATCCTTCTTATTCCACTTACGACGAGATCCTGAGCCGCGGGCTCACGTACGCGCAGATGATCAAGAGTGTGGATTCGACAGCGCTCGTGACGGGTCCTGTCGCCGCTGGATGGCTGGGATATTTCTATTCAACGACGGACTTCTTTTCCGGCTGGAGTACGGCGCCGCACCAGTATTGGGACAACCCAGTCGATCGCAACGCGCACGGCGGCGTACCGCTGATCGAGTGGTACATGCAGCAGATGCGGAAATACGAGCAGCAGCACGGCCAGCGGCTGCTGGACTATGTCGATCTGCACGCCTATATCGCGCCGAACTACTGTACCAATCCAAACGAATCAAAGACGTGTACCTCGATTGGATTCGGCGAGGCAGGATCCGACGCGCTGAATACGCTGCGCCTGACTTCTACGCGCGAGTTCTGGGACCCGAACTACACCGTTCCAAACAACGCCGACATCGTTCTGGCCAGCGCGGATGGCAAATCGGCGAAGGCGGAGCCGCCGCGGCTAATTCCGCGCATGCTGGAGTGGGTGAAGAACGATTATCCGGGCACGAAGACGGCCATCACCGAGTACAACTGGGGCGCGCTGGACGATATCACGGGGGCGATCGCGCAGGCGGACATCATGGGCATCTTCGGGCGCGAAGGCCTGGATCTGGCCACGCTGTGGGGACCACCGGCGGCCGCGAAGCCGGGCGACAACGGCGCCCCGCCGACGCCAGCGCAACCGGGCGTGTATGCGTTCGCCATCTTCCTGAATTACGACGGCGCGGGCGGGCGATTCGGTGATACGAGCGTGAGCGCCACGACCGGCAATCCCGATCAGCTCTCAGTTTTCGCGGCGCAGAGGAGCGATGGCGCGCTGACTGTGCTGGTGCTGAACAAGACCACCGGCGACCTGAGCAGCACGGTGGGGCTGGCGAGTTTCAAAGCGGCCGGTACGGCGCAGGTTTGGCGGTACAGCAAGGCGAACCTGAACGCGATCGTGCGGCAGAACGACGCCACAGTCGGAAACGCAGGGATCGCCGCGACATTTCCGGCATACTCGATGACATTGTTCGTTATCCCCCAGCAAGCCACGTCGGCGAAACCGGTGATCACGGCAGTTCAGAGCGCCGCATCGTACGACGCGCACGCGGTTTCACCGGGCGAGATCATTATCCTCAAGGGATCGAACCTCGGCCCGGGAACGATCTCCGGCGCGGCTTTGACCGCGGACGGCAACTTTCTCACCGACAGCGCCGCGGGCGTGCGCGTGCTCTTCGATGGCGTGCCGGCCCGCCTGGTTTACGAACTGAATACGCAGACGGCGGCCATCGTGCCGTACTTCGTCGCGCTGCAGCCGACGACCCACATCGCGGTCGAGTATAACGGCATGCGCTCGGACGCGTTCCCCATGAATGTGGCCGCGGCCGTTCCAGCGATCTTCACCAGCGATTACAGCGGCAAGGGTCAGGGCTCGATCCTGAATGACCCGAAGTACGGATATGCGGTGAATTCGCCGCAGCATCCGGCGCACGCCGGCGATATCGTCTCGATCTTCGCCACGGGGGAAGGGCAGAGCTATCCGCCGGGCGTGGACGGGCGCATCGCGATCGATATCTATCCGAAGCCGGCTGCGACATGCACAGTGAAGATTGGAGGCGTCGCGGCGAAGACCACCTGGTGCGCCGCGGCGCCGCATCTGACCGCGGGCTTGCTGCAGGTGAATGCCGTGGTTCCGAGCGGCGTATCGGGGAATAGCGTGACGGTGGTGATCGAGATGGGCGGCGTGCCGAGCCAGGCAGAAGTGACGATGTCGGTGCACTAAGGGCCGGTACCGGATACCGGGTTCTGGTACCAGAGCGCGCCGGGCGCGCCTGGTCTGGCCCACGCGGGCTATTCGCGAACACAGGCTGAATTCGCACAATCGTGCGGAGGGGATTCGGCCCATGGAGATCACTCCTGTTGAAGTTCTGATCGGAGCTGCCTCCGCCGCGGCGCTTTTCTGCGATTATCTGCGGCGGCGTGCGGCGAGGCCGGTCCGGCGTGAAGTGAAGCCGTTGACGGCAGGCCCGCCCGAAATGGCTGTGGCTGCGGCCGACGCTCCAGGGGCTACAGAGACGCTCCTCCCGCCCTTACGCCGGCAGATCAGGGAAACGGCGGCCGCTCCGAGCGTAGAAGCGCCCGCGGATGCTTCGAAATTTTCAGCGGAGAGTTTTGAAATGAATCCCAGAAAAGCACTCGCAGAATGGCTGGATGAGCGTGCCGCGGCTCGCGCCGCACAGAAGAGGGTTCCTGTTCCGGCGCCGCTTCCGCCGCAATACGACACACCGGTTGAAGAGGAGATGATCGCCGGCGCGGAGGCAGAGGAAATGGACGCCAACCCGGCGCCGATGGAACCGCAGTCCGAACCAGCGGTCCTGATTTCCGAATTGCCCGAGCCGGCGGAGGTCCCTGCCGCGGTTCCAGCGATTACGTGCAGCGAGGAGACGGTGGACGAACCGCGGGAGGAGATCCGCAACATCCTTCGACGCGCGCTCGATCGGCGCTCGGCATTTGAGAGCCCGCTGCAGATGGAGGATCCGGCGGAGGAGCATTGCGAGGAGGAGGCGGCTGAGGCGGCCACTCCCGCCGAAGAAATTCCGCCAATTGCTGCGTGGCGCGAGGCCGCGCCTCTGCCCGTTGAGATCGATGCAGACATCATCGAGATGCTGGAACACAACCCGCCGGCTGTTTCGCGGTCTTATGCCGACCTTTGGAACGCGATGTCCGCACCCGCTCTGGCTGGAAAACCGAAAGCGCAGGCGGCAGCGGCCGCGCAGCCGAGGTTCGAGCTGATTCAGGGCGCCGGAGCCGGGGCTTCGGCAGCCGACGTATCCCTGCCGCCGGGAATGCATGAAACGAGCGTGCTGAGCCGCGCGATCGCCTCAGGGAAGCGGTTCACGGGTGTGGTCCTGTCCGTGGGAGTTACGGACAACGATGGCCGCCCGTGCAGCGATAATGACCTGCTGCGCTCGATTGAGATCTTCATTGGAAGCCTGCTGGCTGACACCGAATTTGCCTGCCGCCGCGGAAACGACGAGTTTGTGATCGTATGTCCCGATCCCCGAGGCGCAGAGGCGCACATGCGCCTGACTGCGATTTCCGAACAGCTCTGGGATTACCAGCTGCGCAACGCGCACCGTTTCTCGCTGGTGTTCGCGTGGGGCAGCGCCGAGGCGCGACATGAATCCCTGGCCGTAGCAGTTGCCGAGGCCAGCGCGCGCATGGTGGAGACCCGCCGCACGCGGCGCGTGGTTTCGGTGGATCTGCTGCGGTCGCAGCACCGGCTTGCCGCAATGTGAAGTAAGCTTCGTCTCTCCTTACCTTCAGTGGGCGCCGGGTTTTCCGGCGTCTTTTTTTGTGGGGGAGTGTCGTTGGGGAAGGCTTCCAAAGCAATCGGAGCTGATTTTTTTGTGTGCAAGCCAAAGGCTTGCACCACAATCGGCATTCGGGAGAGTGTCCAAAAGTTCAGGAGGCGGGCTGAGAGCCCGCCGCAGCGCGAGGCCCTGCCCCCCACCGGGGTTAGTGGGCGGGGGGTGAGGGCTCGATCATCTCCGTGAGGACGCGGCCGACGGAGCCGCTGGGGTCATCGATTCCAAGAAGTGCTGTAAGGGTGGGAGCGACATCGTTCAGCGCGACGTGGAAATAGTACGTGCCGGCCCGGATCCGTGGGCCCATGAAGATCAGCGGTACGTGAGTATCGTAGTTGAACGGCGTGCCGTGCGATGTGCCGTGTTTTTCGAAGATGTAGTAAGGGTCCGGCACGACGATGATGTCTCCGGAGCGCTTCGGATAATAGCCGTTCCGAACAGCGGCGGTGACGAAATCGCCCATCACCTCGCCGTGCAGAATCTCTTCACCGGTGTACACGCGGAAGATATGCGGCAGCTTCAGGACCGCATCGGCGCCGGTCCGCTCTACTTGTTCGAGATCGAGCTTGTGGTCCGCAATCAGCTGGCGATTGAGGTACGGAATCAGGCCGGCGGCGACGACCCAGTTCCCCTGGCCGTATTTGGCCGTAATGGCTGCGTTGACGGTGGACGCAATATCCGCTTCATCCAGGCGCCCGCCGGGCATGTGCCGTTTCTGATTGACCTCCGGCACGGGGGTCACGCCGTGATCGGCGGTCATGACGAAGAGCACGTTGCCGCGTCCGATTTGCTGATCGACGAAATCGAGGAGTTTGCCAAGAATGACGTCGGTACGCAGGCACATGTCGTGCACGTAGGCGGAATCGGGACCGTAGGCATGTCCGACGTAGTCATTCGATGAAAAGCTGACGGTAAGGATATCGGTGGCCGCATGGCGTCCGAGCTGTTCGGCCTGAATGGCCTGCTCGGCGAAGGCCTCAATGAGCTCGTTTCCGTACGGAGATGCGGGCAGCGCTCTGTAGAGCGCCGGGCCGCTCGCCGGCATGGTCTTCAGCGGCTCCGTTCCGACCGCGGGAGTGAATGGCTTCCAGACGGCGTTGGCGTACTTATCCGGGGCGCGCTGCGCGTTGAAAGTCTTCACCCAGGCCGGCAGATCGCCGAAGTAAAAGGTGCTGCTCACGAAGTTCCCGGTATCGCCGTCGAACCAGTACGCGCCATCGGCCATGTGGCCGCTGGGCAGGATGGCCGCACGGTCCTTGATGGACACTCCGATGACGGTGGAGTGCTGGCCGGACATTTTCAGCTCGTCGCCGACGGTGCTGACCAGCAGGCGGTGCGGCGAGGAGCCGATGGCGCCCGGGGGGCCGCCGAGCAGTTTCGTTTCAGGGTCGTCCACACTGGTGACCACCTTGCCGCTCTCGCGGTCGAACCATTCGTTTCCGACGATGCCGCTGATGGACGGCGTTGCCCCGGAAAGAAAGGTAGAGTGGCCGATCGCGGTGACGGTGGGGAAGTGCATATGGTGCGCGTCGGTGAAGACGGCGCCTTCCCGGAACAACCGCGCGAAACCGGCCTTGTACTCGGAGCGGAAACGAGTCAGGTAATCGTAGCGAAACTGGTCAACCACGACGGCGAGCACGAGTTTGGGGTTCGTGGGACCCTGCGCCCAGGCCCGTGGCGCCGCGGCATGCTCCCAAAACAGCAGGGCCAGGGCGAAAATCGCCAGTGGCGAGAATAACCGAAAAGCTCGTTTCATTGTGATGATGGAGGAACCTACAGGAAGGCGCGGAGCAGACGGCTTTGCACGTCCTTGAGATTGTTATGGGCCTGGTCCAGTTCCTGCACCTTATCGTGCAGCCGGCGCAGCAACTGGGTGCGCTCGATGCCGCTGCGAATGACCAGCAGGAGCTGGGAATTATCCCAGGGCTTTTCGAGGTACTGGAACAGGCCAACATCGTTGATGGCCTGAATGGCGCTTTGTTTGTCGGCATGGCCGGTCAGCAGCACGCGCGCTGCTTCCGGCTGATACTCGCGCGCTTTGGCCAGAACCTGGATGCCGTTCATGCGGGGCATCAGGTAATCGCTGACGACGACGTCGACCGGGGTGGTGCGCAGGTGCGCGACGGCCTGCTCCGGGCTGGTGAAGCCCTGCACGTCGAAGTCGGTTTCGAGCTGAAGAAAAGCCCGAATACTGGTGATCACCATGTCCTCGTCGTCGACGATCAGGACCCGGGGTTGTCCGTTTTCCGCCAAGCTGCGCTCCTTCCTCTCTGCTCAATGGGAATGCGAACGTGGAACGTAGTGCCTTTGCCTTGTTCCGTGTCGAACCAGATCTTCCCGCCGTGGGTGTCCTCCACGATCTCGCGCGTGATGGACAGGCCGAGGCCGGTGCCTTCGCCGATCGGCTTGGTGGTAAACCCAGCGGCGAAGATGCGGCCGCGAACTTCGGGCGGAATGCCGCGGCCGGTATCGGAGACGGAGATGTGCACCTCGTCGCCCTCGAGCCGCGTGCGCACGGTGACCACGCCTTCATCCTCGATGGCCTGACCGGCGTTGACGACGAGGTTGAGAAAAACCTGATTCATCAGGCCGGGATAGCACTCCACGGGTGGAAGGTCGCCAAATTCGGTCTGTGTTTCGATGCGCCGCCGGAAGACCGTGCCGGTGAGCTTGATGGTGTTGGTGAGCAACTCGTTGATGTCCACACGCGCCAGGTCGCCTTCGTTCACGCGGGCGAAGGTCTTGAGGCTGCGAATGACGGAGGAGATGCGCTCGCAGGCGATCTTGTCCACGGCGGCCAGACCGACGATGATGTCGACGACATCAAGGGACTGCTGCGAAGGAGGGGTGGACCTGGTTCGCGCCTCCTGCAGCATGGTTTTCAGCTTCTCCAGGGAGCGAAGGATGACTTCGTTGTTGGAGAAGATGGACCCAATGGGGGTGCGGATTTCGTGGACAACGCCGGCGGAAAGACGGCCGAGCGAGGCCATTTTGTGGGAATCCACGAGCTTCTGATTCGCGGCATCGAGCTGTTCGCGGAGCGTTGCGATTTCGTCCTCGCGTCCGCGCTGCGCGCCGGCGGGTTCACTCCCGTCGCTCATCGCTTTATTATTGCGCGGAGGCTCAGAAGACCTGAGATCCGGCGGCGCGTGCGCGCACTGGATACAATAGTGCTTTTGATACCCGCGCAGGATGGCGCCCAGCCGGTCCGTTCCATCCTGATTTACAGCTGCCCCGTCGTTTGGACGCCGCACCGCCTGCGCTTCTAACTAACAGGAGAATTCATGGGACGCAAGCGCATCGGTATTCTCACCGGAGGCGGCGACGTGCCGGGCCTCAACTCTGTCATCAAGGAAGTCACTTATCGCAGCACGGAGAACGACTGTGAGGTGATCGGCATCCGCCGCGGCTGGGAGGGCCTGACGCACGTCAACCTGGACGAGCCCGCCAGCCGCGAGCGATACATCATGCCGCTGTCGCGCGAGAACACGCGGACGATCGACCGCACCGGCGGCACGTTCCTGCACAGCAGCCGCACCAATCCATCGAAGATGAAGAGCGTTCCGGAGTTCCTCAAGGGAACCGAGTTTCCCAAGGTCGAGTTCACGAAGAAGGGCGTAACCAGCACGGTTTTCGATATGACGAAGCAGGTGCTCAGCAACCTGCAGCGGCTGAACATCGACACGCTGATCGCCATCGGAGGCGACGATACGCTGAGCTATGCGGCGGAGCTGGACAAGGCCGGATTCTCGGTAGTCGCTGTGCCCAAGACCATGGACAATGATGTGCGCAACACCGAGTACTGCATCGGCTTCTCCACCGCGATCACCCGGGCCACGGACGCTATTAACCGGCAGCGCACCACGGTTGGTTCGCACGAGCGCATCGGCATCTTCCGGGTCTTCGGACGCGACGCCGGCTATACGGCGTTGTACACCGCATTCGTCACTTCCATCCGCTGTCTGATTCCCGAGTACAAGGTGAATCTGGAGAAGCTGATCCAGCTCCTGATCACCGACAAGAAGAATAATCCGAGCAACTATTCACTGGTGGTGCTTTCCGAGGGCGCGCAGTGGGAAGGCTATGAGGTGAAGGAATACGGGGAACCGGATGCGTATGGCCATCGCAAGAAGTACAACGTCGCGGAGGCGCTGAGCGAAGAGATCCAGCGGCGCGCGAAGGAAGAGACGGTGGTGAGCGACCTCACCTATGACCTGCGCAGCGGCGCGCCGGATTTCGTGGACAAGCTGGTGGCGTCCACATTCGGCACCATGGCGCTCGATTACGTCCTGCAGGGGGGTAGCGGGAAGATGGCCGCGCTGGTGGAGGGCAAGTACGCGATGGTGGACATTCCCGATCCGAAGCAGGGGCCACGGAGGGTGGACGTGTCCACTATGTACAACACGGAACGGTACCGGCCGAATTACGCGAACAAAACGGGGCTGCCGATTTTCCTCACGAAAGCGTCATAGAGCAGGGCGGCGACCGCGGACGCCCACGGCTCGGGCGCGCGGAAACGCGGTATCCTGGATGACTGTGATTCGCGTCGTCACCATCGAGCGGGAGTATGGCAGCGGGGCTGCCGCCATCGCCACCGCTGTTGCAGGCGAGCTGGGATGGAAGCTGTGGGACCGTGAGATCACCGGTGAGATCGCGCGCCGCATGAAGTGTTCGCAGAAAACGGTGGAGCGGCTGGAGGAGAAACCCGATCCGGTTTACCAGCGGCTGTTCCGGGTTTTCATGCGCGGCAGCTACGAAACGACGGCGGGCGACCAGCAGCCCGAGGTGCTGAACGCCGAGACCCTGGCCTCCCTCTTCGAACGTATTATCGGCGACATTGCGGCGCAGGGTCACTGCGTGATCGTGGGGCGCGGGGCGCCGTATTTCATGCGCAACCGCGAGGACACGTATCGGGTGTTCCTGTACGCCTCCCGGGAGGAGAAGGTCCGCCGGACGATTGCCGCGGGCAAGCGCCAGTCCGAGGCTGAGGATCTGGTGGACAACGTGGACCGCGAGCGAGCGGCGTTTGTTCGACGGTATTACAACAGCGACTGGCCGGCCCGGCACGTCTATCACCAGATGATCAATACAGCGATGGGTGACGCTCTGGTGGTTAAGACGATCCTCGACGGCATCGATCTGTTGAATATTTGCGAACGGCGCCGCCGGCCGGCATGAGGCTGAAGATCTGGCAGGCTGGCGAGATGGTGCTGCGCCAGGCAGCGCGCTCGCTCGCGCCGGGCGAGATTGGCAGTGACGCCATTCAGGGACTGATCGATTCGATGCGCGAGACGATGCGCGATGCGCCGGGAGTCGGGCTGGCGGCGCCGCAGGTCGGCGTGCCGCTGCGAGTTGCTGTCATCGAGGATCCGGCGGAATACATTGCCATGCTGCCGCCCGAACGCGCCGCCGAGCGTGGCCGCGCGCCGGTGCCCTTCCACGTGATCATCAATCCCGAGCTGTTCGCTGAAGGTGAGGAGAGCGCCGAGTTTTTCGAAGGGTGCCTCAGCGTAGCCGGGTGGACGGCCATGGTGGGGCGCGCGCTGCGGGTACGGGTGGAGTGCCTCAACGAACGCGCGGAGCCGGTGACGATTCGCGCCGAGGGCTGGTATGCGCGCATCCTGCAGCACGAGATCGATCATCTGAACGGGACCTTGTATGTCGACCGGATGTGGCCGCGGTCGCTGATGACGACCGAGAACTATACGAGGTACTGGAAGAATGTCTCTGAGCAGGAATTTCGGAACAGGTGCGGGTAGGTTGGGGGGGCGGGCCTTGCGGCGCGGCGGGCTTTCTGGCTGGCGTCGGCGCGGTTTGAAGCGCGTGGGGTTTTAAA
Organism: Bryobacteraceae bacterium; assembly: GCA_035653295.1. Lineage (GTDB taxonomy): Bacteria > Acidobacteriota > Terriglobia > Bryobacterales > Bryobacteraceae > DASRCB01. Next base: position 10,600 of record DASRCB010000230.1, on the reverse strand, counting down.
ATTGGCCGGACCAGGCGGGCTGGGAGCCCGCCGCAGGCTGAGAGCCTGCCCCACCAAAAGCGTCAGGTCCTGGGGGTGTGCGCGGACTTTTTCGCGCGGGGCGATGCTTTGATGAGCTCCAGGCGCAGATACGCGGCGGCGGCGCGGAGGCGGACGGGTTCGGACTTGTCGTGCACCAGGGGAAGCACCGCGCTGGTCAGGGATGGGTCATCGCGCAGCGCGAGCGCGTGGACCGCGGCCGCGCGGACGCCCCATTCCTTGTTGGACAGCGCGTCGCGCAACGCTTCGGTCGTAGCCGGGCTCTTGTCTTTGCCGAGCAGCAGCGCCGCCGTGGCGCGGCCGGACATGCCGGGGTCGGACAGCAGCGCCTGCATGGAGGCGATGCCCTCGCCAAGTCCTGGGACGGGAGCGAATCCAACGCCCTGTTTCACGGCGAAGAGGAACATGGTTTTGGGCGTGTGCACCATGCGCAGCGCGTCGCGTTTCTCCTTCGTGAAATAGTTCGACGATGTTTTGGCGTCGCCGCTTAGGACGGAGAGCAGGGCTTGCCGGCCCGCCGGATCCTGCCGCGCCCACAAAGCCTTTGCCGCGGCGAAACTGACCTCCGGCACGGGGTCGGCGAGCGCTTTGTGCAGCGCCTGGGTCGACGCTTTCCCATTCAGGTCGGACAGGCTGGCGACGGCGGCAAGGCGGACCTCCACGTCGTTGTCGCCGAGCGCGCCTTCGAGCATGGACAGATAGGGGGCCCGCGAGCCCGCGAGGCTGAGGGCGACGACGGCCAGCTTTCGGATGTCGGGATTGCGGTCGTGGAGCGCCGTCTCGAGCGTCTGACGGCACTCTTCGATGGGCGAGGTCTGGCATACCCCGGCGGCTGCCAACGCGCAGCAGGCGAAAAAGAATCGAAGCACGGAACCCAGTATAGGCGGGTCCGGAGGCGTCATGATTCACACCCGGTTAACCCGGAATTCATGCGGGTGTAACAGGCGGTGGTTAGCATTAGGCACTTGATGGGTCCGCTGCCGCGCAATTGCGCGGAATCTTTAGTCATCTCAGACGGAGAGAAATCACTTGGAAGCACGAGGATTGATCCGCATTGTTGTCCTTTGTCTGGCGTCGGTTACCGCCATTTCGGCGCAGACGCAAACCGGCGCGATTGCGGGAACGGTCACCGATGCAAGCGGCGCGGTGCTGCGCGGCGCGCAGATATCGCTGGTGTCGCAGGACGTCAACGTGGCGTCCGACGAACAGGGGCTGTTCGTCATCAAGGGACTGGCGCCCGGAAATTACACGCTGCAGGTGACGTATGTGGGATTCGCGATTTTCACCAAGGCCGTGAACGTCGCGCCGGGACAGACGGTGAATGTCGACGCAAGGCTCGAGGTGCAATCCGCGAACCAGGATGTGCTGGTCACGGCGCCACGAGCCAGCGGTGAGGTGGAGGCCATCAACGAGCAGCGCACAGCGGATAACATCCTTCAGATCCTGCCGGCGGAGATCATCCGCAGCCTTCCCAACGCGAATATGGCCGACGCTCTCGGCCGCATGCCGAGTGTGACGCTGGAGCGCGATGAAGGCGAAGGCAAGTACGTGCAGGTGCGCGGCACGGAGCCCCGGCTTACGAACGCGACTATCGACGGCATGAACGTCCCCTCGCCCGAGCCGGGCGTTCGGCAGATCAAGTTTGACGCCATTCCGGCGGACATTGTGGAATCCGTCCAGGTGAATAAAACGCTGCAGGCGAACATGGACGGAGACGGCATTGGCGGGTCAGTCAATCTCGTGACCAAAACGGCGACGGACAGTCCCACGGTTACTCTGAGCAGCATGAACGGGTACACGCCCATTATTAACGGGCGCGGGGTTACGGAGGACGCCGGGACCGTTGGGAAGCGCTTCGGGGCAAGCAGGAAGTTCGGTCTGCTGGTGGGGGGAACCTACGACTGGAATGGGCGCGGGATCGACGACATCGAGCCGGTTCCGGACGTGGCGACGCTGGCGAACGGAAGCAGCGTTCCATGGAAAGACGCCATGGACATCCGCGAATACGAATATTTCCGAAGCCGCTGGGGGATTACCGGCAGCGCCGATTATCGGATAGCCGACGGATCTAACATTTACCTCCGCGCCCTCTATTCCGATTTCAAGAACTACGGCGACCGCTGGGCGTACTCCCTGACCGATAACACTCCTGGAATCACGTTACTGAACCCCGGTAATGTCGGCTGCGGCACGAACGATGCGGGCGTCACGGTGGCGCCATGCACGGGACCGGCAACGTTCAACACTCAGCTTCGGCATCCGGATATCTCCATCGGCAGCATTGTCCTCGGGGGCAGTCACGTGTTGTCCACGACGTGGTACTCATGGGAGCTTTCCGCGGCTCGCTCGACATACACCAACACCTCTGGCGGAGGCACAGCGTCCTTCGATTCCATCCTCGATACAAGCGGGTGCCAGTACGACCCAGGCGCCACGAAGGACAAGTATCTCCCGCAATGGTCGGCAGCCTGCTACGGCAAGGGCTACAACCCCGCGAACCTTACGCTGCATCGAATCAGTTTGAACCTCGGTCACGCCGCGCAGCTGAATCTCGTGGCCGCCGGATCGGGCGCGAAGCGTTATCATATCGGCTCGCGTGGCGCTGTCTTTGAATACGGCGGGAAATTTCGCAACGAGCACAAATACGACGACACCTACAACACCACGCTTCACCCAACCGGCGATATTCCGCTGAACACGTTCCCGAACCGTCTGAAGAACACCGGGTATTACAACGGCGGCTCTTATGCGCTGGGTTACAACCCGACATTCGAGGATGTATTCGCTTACGCGAACGCACACCCTGACGCATTCACGTCCAGCAGCACCATCGGGCAGGACCCGGCGTTTTACGGTCTGGTCGAGAGAGTCACCGCGGGTTACATCATGAACACCATCGACTTCTCCAGCCGGCTGCGCGTTATCGCCGGATTGCGTGTCGAGAACACCACCGATCGCGTGAACAATCTGGCCTTTGGCAGCTACCCGTGCCCGCCGCCGAACGCCGACCAATCGTGCTCCAGCATCACCCCGAATCAGTTCTCCGGTTCCTACTACACGCTCCTACCGAGCGCGTCGCTGAAATACGCGCTCGGATCAGACACGTATGTTCGTCTGGTGTACGCGCGCGGCCTGTCCCGCCCCGATCCGCAGGACATCGCGCAGCCGCTGAGCTGGACCGATGCAGGGAACGGCGCCAACCGTTACTCGGTCAGCTTTGGCAACGCGAATCTCAAGGCCGAAACGGGAGATGACATCGACATTCTGGTGGACCATTACCTGAGGTCCTTCGGCGAAGTCTCCGCCGGTTATTTCTACAAGCACCTGGAGAACCCGATCATCACGCACACGTTCCAGCTGGCCGGGTATCAGCCTCCGGGCGGTCCCCTCGGCAATTACCTGGCGACGCAGCCGGTTAACGCCGGAACGGCATGGATCAGCGGATTCGAAGCGTCGTACCTCCAGCACTTCTCGTTCCTGTACGGCCGGTTCAGCGGGCTGGGCCTTTCCGCCAACTACGGGTACACTGCTTCGGGTACGAGCGGTATTCCCGGGAGGTCGGATCATCCGCGGCTGCAGCGAACGTCGCCCAACGCCTTTAACGTCAGTCCGACTTACGATCGCGGGCGGCTGTCGATTCGGGTCGGCATGTCTTATAACCAGGCGAGCATTTACGGCTATCAATACGCCGATGGAACGCCCGGCGGAGTCAACGGCCCGATGAGCGACATTTACTTCTACTCGCATTTCCAGGTGGATGCGCAGGGCAGCGTTCGTCTGACGCACGGGCTGAGCTTCGTAATGTACGGGCTGAACCTGAACAACGCAGTTTTCGGCTTCTATCAGGGAAGTCCGCAGTACATGATCCAGCGCGAGTATTATCAGCCGACGATCGCAGCGGGCGTCCGCTGGGCGCCGCCGCCTGGCGAGCGCTAACTGCCGCGGAGCGCGGCCGGGGTCATCGTCCTGACGCCCGCTTCGCCGCCAACGAAGACGCGCCAGGTCATACCGAGGAAGAGCCCGTCCTCGACCACGCCGATGGTCATGGACAACTGTTCCTCGAGCAGGGCCGGGTCGGAGATCGGGCCGAAGTTGCAGTCGAGGATGTAGTGTCCACCGTCGGTGATGAAGGGGTCGGCGCCGGGAAGAGTGCGAAGGGCAGGGGACGCTCCCAGGCGGCGCAACGCCTTCGCCGTGGCCTGCCACCCGAACGGCACCACTTCCAGCGGCACGGCGAAATGTGAGCCGAGTCGTGAAACAATCTTGCTCTCATCCACTACGATGACGAGCTTTTTGCTTGCGCTGGCCACGATCTTCTCCCGAAGGAGCGCGCCGCCGTGGCCCTTGATCAGGTTCAGGGTGTCGGCCTCCACTTCGTCGGCGCCGTCGATGGTCATGTCCACATGATCGTGACAGGCGAGACTGGAGACCGGAATCCCGACCTGGCGCGCCAGTTGGGCCGTTGCCTCGGAGGTTGGAATGCCGGTGATGCGCAACCCCTCACGCACACGCCGGCCGAGAGCGTTAACGGCGAATGTGGCGGTGGAGCCGCTGCCCAGACCGACAATCATGCCGTCGTCGACGAGCTGAACGGCGGCCTCGGCAGCGGCGGTTTTGAACGCATCAGTCGCGGGCGCGCCGCTCATGTACCCAGAGTACGCCGCGCCGCGGGCTAAGCTTCAATACCCGTAGGGGTTATACGGCGCGACGTAGTTGCCGTAGGAGTCGTAATAGCCGTTCGGGCTGTAGCCGTTGCCGTAGTAACCGGGCGCGTATCCATAGCCGTAGCCGTGATGCTCGCGCCATTCGTGCTCGCGCCACCGATTCTCGCGCCACTCACGGCGCTCGTGTTCGCGCCATTCGTGGGCTTCGTGCCTGCGCCAGCGCTCCTGCCGTTCGTGCCGCTCATGACGATTTCCGTAATAATCGTCCCAGTCGCGCGCGGCGGCATTCACGGGCGCTAAAACGCCCAGCACGCCCGCCAGCGCAACGATTGCCAGTCCTGCTTTGTTCGCCATCTCGATTCCTCCCCGGCCGCTTAGCGGCCTCTCTGGGGGAGTTGACGGCGCGACTGGCGCGCGGGTTCATATCGGTTCATTCATGAACCGCGGTTCAGAAATGTTCGGGGAGCGCGGTCAGCGCGCGAGCTGCGTGGCCTTGGTCTGATCGCTGTGCTCTTTCGCGAGTTCGGGGGAGTGCCTGAGGGCCGTAGCACGCACGACGTACGCGTTCACGTACTTCGGATTGAGGCGAATCGCCTCGTTCGCGTCCGCAATCGCGGAGCGATAATCGCGAACCCGCAAGTGCGCAAACGCGCGCGCGTTCCACGCCGTCGCCAGTTCGGGATTGAGCCGGACCGCCTCGTTCAGCTCAACCATGGCGTCGGCGAGTTTTCCCGCGGCGATGAGCTTCCTGCCGCGCGCCTCGTGTTCGGCGGCGGTGAGCGGCGATACGGAAACCTGCTTCACTGGTGATGGCGCAGGCGCGGATCCATGTCCCGCTGCCGGAGCATCGTGCACTTGGACCGGCGCAACGGAGGTGATTGACACCGGCTTGGGCCGAGCGTCGATCTTAGCAAGAAGGTCCGTCGCTTCGGGGAAATCGGAGCGAAGCGATACAGCGTGCTTCAGATCCTCGCGAGCGCCACTCAAATCGCCAGTGGCGAACCTCGCGGCGCCGCGCGCGAACCAGGCGTCGGCCATTTCAGGGTTTACGCGGATGGCCTCATTCTGATCGGCAAAGCCTTTATCGTGCAGCCCGAGCTCATGCCAGGAGGCGCCGCGCGCCAGCAGGGCAGCAGGGGAATCGGGCTTCAGAGCCAGGGCGGTTTCGCGGTCCTGCAGCGCTTCCTGGATGCGATGCATATGGTCCATGACCGAGGCCCGGCGCAGATGCAAATCGAAATCGGCCGGCTGGAGTGCGATGGCGCGAGTGTAGTCGATTATGGCCTCTGCATCATGGCCCAGCTTCGCATCCAGATCTCCGCGGTCCGTCCACGCCCGGGCATCTTTGGGATCGAGCTTAACGGCCGTGTTCAAATCGGCCACGGCTTCCGTGTTCTCGCCACTGGCCGCGTGCGCGGCAGCACGCCCGCGCAGCGCCTCGGCCGAATCGGGCTGGATCGCAATGGCCCGGCCGTAGTCCTCAACGGCCTTCGCAAACTCCCCGCGCGCGGCATAGGCCGCGGCTCGGCCTGTGTACAGACGTGGTGATTCCACGTGCATGGCTGCGGCTCGATCGTAATCGCGCACAGCTTCGGCGAGCCGCCCGGTCTGGCGCAGACAATCGGCGCGGAGCAGAACCATACCACTGTCCGCGGGGTCGAGGCGCAGTGCCTCCTCGGCATCGCTGAGGGCCTCGCCGAACCGTCCATCGTCGAACAGCATGCGTGCGCGCTGCTCGCGCGCAGGAACGAAGCGTGGGGCCGCTTCGATGACCGTGCCCAGCAGTTCCAGCGCGTGGTCTCGATGTCCGGATTCCGCAGCCTTAACGGCGTCCTGCCAGGTCTTCGTCACGGAGCGGCTGAGGGCCCCATCGGAGGCGGTGAGGGTGCAGGCGCACAGCGCCGCCAGGAGCAAAGTGGTGTGCTTCACGGCTCTTCGGAAACCCCAGTGTATCCGCATTTGCCCGGAATGGGAACGCGTTCGGAGCGCGGGCTCCGTGGCGGACCTCGGTCATGTCATCGGCGGATTCGGCTGACGGGATTACATCCCGCCGCGTGCAAGCCAAAGGCTCGCACCACAAAACCCTTTCATTCCAGCGGGTCAGCAGGAAACGCGATTAAAGAGAAGTACGAGGCGAGGCGGCTGATAAAGCCGTCGTGCTCGGTGAGGCTTGCCCACTTCACAGCGGCGACATCGCCGTCTTCGGAGAAGAACCCGACTCCGCCGCGCGTAATTCGGGAATCGCTCCACGAGCTCACCAGTTGGCCGTTGACGGAGGTCAGGAATCGCGACCCGCGGACGGTCAGGCTGACATGATAGTCCGTGCCGCGCTCGAGTGCGATGGGCAGGGGCAGTTCCACGCGCTCGCACTCGCGCCCGCCGACGACCACGAACCGCACCAGACCGGCGGTGGGCTCGGAGGACGTGCCGTTAATGATGAGCTTGCTTGCGTAGTAGTTTGCGACGTCGGGCGCCCGGAATGCCCAGCTCATGCTGCGCCGCTGAATCTGGCCGACGAACTCGAATTCGTAGTCCGCCATGCTGGTGGACTGGCCCCAGAGCCGCAGCCCGCCAGGCTTGACGTAACCGTCGGCGAAGCTCCAGCCGCGGCCGCTGTGGGCGGAGAGCCAGCCGGACATTCCCGAGCGGAAATTATCATGCAGGACGGTGGATCCGCCGCTGTGGAAAAATCGCGAAATGGCGGGCAGCTGGGCAGGGGATGGCATCGGCACGCTGTACGTCGCAGGACGGGGCGGGGCCGCTTCCCCGCCACCCCGCCCCGCACCTGCGACCACGGCAATGACCAGGAAAGCCGCGGCCATGAAACCGAAAACCGTGGCCTTTGAGTCCTGTGGCGGCTGCGCACGGTGGTCGGACAGACGGGCGCCGCGCCAGACCGCGTTGCTGGACCAATCATCCTCTCCGGTCAGGTCTTCGACATCGCGCAGCGCGCGGGCCGACTGCCGCCGGTAGCGGTCGCGGTGATCGGGGCAGCAGAATCTGCTGCCCGCGAGCCGCCGGAGGAACCCGATTTTTTCCCCGCAACAGAGGCACTTCATGCGTTCTGAAAACTTGCTGCCTGAGTGTACCAGTTCAATGGTCCGGGTATTGCGGTACCAGGTGCGGAATGGCCAAGCCATAAGCAATCGCCGCCCTAAAACTCAGGCCTTCACACGAGCGGTAGGATACGGTTTTCATGCTTCCGGACGAGGAACCCGTACGAATCCCGATCACGGACGTCTTCGATTTGCACTCCGTACCGCCACGGGACGTGAGAGATGTGGTGCAGGAGTACCTGGCGGAAGCGCATCGGCTCGGATTTCGGGCCCTGCGAATCATCCACGGGCGGGGAATCGGCGTTCAGCGAGAGATCGTCCGGTCGGTGCTGGCCCGAACCCCGTTCGTCGAGTCCTTCTCCGACGCGCCTGGGGAGGCGGGCGGCTGGGGGGCTACGGTGGTGACGCTGAAATCAGATTAGTGGACGATGGACGCGAATCAGCGCCGACAGACATCGATGAAGCTCTTATAGGCCTTATCCCAGGCGGGGGATGGTCTGGGATCGAAATGCGCAGGTGTTTGTGACCATTCGATAAAGTCGCGGGCTGCGTCGAGTGTGGCTACCTCGCCGAGGACCAGCATTTGCATGGCTACGTTGCCGAGGGCGGTGGCTTCGGCGGGGCCGGCGATCACGGTGCGGCCGGTAGCGTCAGCGGTGAACTGATTCAGGAGCGCGTTTTTCGCTCCGCCTCCGATGACGCGAATGGCCGTGAATCGGGAGCCGGTTACGGTTTCGAGCTGCTCGAGTACGCAGCGGTACTTCAGTGCGAGGCTCTCCAGAACAGCGCGGACGAATTGTCCGCAATCGGCAGGCGCGGGCTGATCGGTTTGGCGGCAGTAGTCGCAGATGGCCGCGGTCATGTTTTCGGGGCGGACGAAGGCCGGGTTGTCGGGATCGATCAGACTGCGCAGCGGCGGAGCGGCCTCGGCCTGCGCCAGCAATTCATCCCACGTTGCGGTCCACTGTTTACGGCAGCCTTCCAGCAGCCACAGGCCGGTGATGTTTTTGAGCAGGCGCGTCGTGCCGCAGACGCCGCCCTCGTTGGTGAAGTTGAGATCGCGGGCGGCGGCCGTGACGACCGGCGCCGGCACTTCGGTCCCCAGCAGCGACCATGTGCCGGAGCTGAGGAATGCCGTGTCCCCGCTGGCCCGCACGGAAGCGACGGCCGAGGCTGTATCGTGGCAGGCGGGTGCGATCACCTCCGCTCCGGACAGCGCGCCCAGGCGCGTTCCCGGCGGCACGATGCGGGTCAGCAGATGGGTCGGCAACTCGAGTGCGCGCAGCAGGTCCGCGGCCCAATCGCGCGTACGCTGCGAGAGCATCTGGGTGGTTGAGGCGATGGTGTACTCGCAGCCGATCGTGCCCGTGAGCCAGAAGTTCACCAGATCGGGAATGGTGACCAGATGTTCGGCGGCGGCGAGGACACGCGGCATCCGCCGTTGCGCGGCGCAGAGCTGATAGAGGGTGTTGATGGGCATGAGCTGCACGCCGGTGATGTCGTACAGCCGATCGGCGCCGATCCGCGCGCACACCTCCTCCATGACACCGTCGGTGCGAGCATCGCGGTAATGAAAAGGATTCTCGAGCAGCGCGCCGCCCTCGCCGAGCAGCGCGTAATCGACACCCCACGAATCGACGCCGATGGAATCGACGGGCGTGTCGATGGAATCGAGGCCGCGGCGGATCTCCTGCCAGATGCCGGGCATATTCCAGTGCAGGCCGCCGTTGTAGAAGACCGGCTGATTGGGAAAGCGGTGCGCCTCACGAAGAGTGAGCCGGCTGTCAGCGAGGCGGCACAGCATAACGCGTCCGCTGGTGGCGCCGAGGTCGATGGCGACGAACGCGCGCTGCGGCATGGTCAGGCGTAGCTGGAGACGGCGTGCTGGTTTCGCGCTGCGCGCTCGCGGGCGGCTCTCTGCGTATACCCGCTCTCGCGAAAGGCGGCCAGCGGATCGGCCGGCAGTCCGCGGGCTTCGCGCCACTCACGGAGCATGGGCCGGACATCGGTGAAAAATGCCTCGCGCAGCATTTCTTCGGCGTCGATGAGATCGCCTTTGCGCTGCGCGGCGGCAAGCTTCTCATGATCCACGAGCGCGGCTTTCGCGAATAGCTCCTGGGCGTTGTTCGCGGTCTGGATGGTCTCCTCGATTTTGTTTTTGAGGTTGTGGCTCTGGTCGATCATGTAGGCGATGTCCGGCGCGCGGCCGGTCTCCCACGCGAAGTACGCGATCTCGTGAAAGATGCGGAAGACCTGGTAAGGATCGATGCAGCCGAGGGTGAGGTCGTCATCGGCGTAGCGCCGATCATTGAAGTGGAAACCGCCGAGCATGTCCTCGGCGAGGAGCCAGGCGACGATCTGCTCGATGTTCTGCGCCTGGTAGTGGTGGCCGGTGTCGACCAGCACTTTCGCGCGCGGGCCGCAGTGTTTGCAGCAGATGTAGGACATGCCCCAGTCGGCGAGGTCGGTGGCGTAGAAGGCGGGCTCGAAGGGCTTGTATTCCACCAGCATGCGTTGCTCGCCGCTGAGGGCCTGGTGAACCGCGCGCAGCGCCTCAATGAGCGCATCGCGGCGGCCGCGGATGGAGCCCGTGCCGGGATAGCTGATGCCGTCGGCGAACCACAGCGACAGGTCGCGCGACCCAGTCAGGCGCTGGATGGCGACGGAATCGAGGATATGGGCCAGCGCCGTCTTGCGGACCTCGGGATCAGGATTGCACAGGGACCCGTTGCGATAGCACTGGTCCTGAAAAACGTTGGGATTGATCGCGCCGATGCGCACCCCGTGGTCGGCTGCGGCGCGCATGACCGCAGGCACCCCGGCCACCCCGTTGGGAAAATC
>DASRCB010000229.1:0-34486 GCA_035653295.1 Bryobacteraceae bacterium | reverse complement strand
GCAGCACCAGCGCTGTCTGCTGCGGATCGTGCGATCCGTACTGCACCCGGATCATGTTCGAGCGCAGCACCGGCGAGATCTTCAGGGCGAGTGCGAGCCCGTCGGTGGCTCTGTCAATGGCCGCCTCGGAGCCGTTCCTGGCTAGATGCGCATCCTGCACTACCTTGCGCAGTAATTCCCGGCTGGATAGCAACTGGACCTCGGTGGCGATATCCGCCTCGGTGGTCTGTACCGGCGTTTGAGAGGCGTTATTCTCGGGGCTGACGACGAGGTCTGTCCGATTGCTCTTTACCATCAGCGTGATCTCGGCCTGCCACGTGGGCGGGGCCAGAAGCAGATACCCCACCGTGGCCAGCAGGATCGCGGCGAACAGCGGGACCAGAATACGCTTCTGCCGGAAGAGGCTGTCGGCAATCTCACGAACGCCGACGGCTCCGGTCCGCGGGAAGGGTGAAGGCAGTGCTCGTTGGTCAACCATGATGAGTGGGCCGACACGAATGCCAGCCCACTTGCGATTCTGCGGACAGGGTCTGATAGCCGCAACGTGAAGCAAATACTATGACCCTGTGCGAAGTACCAGAACGCGAGGGTCACCGCTTGGAATGGCCGTTCAGGTGCTCAGAGAGCACGTGACGATCGGCGCCGTAAAGGCCTCCAGCCAAAAGGCCGATTCTTTCAGTATGTTGCGAGGGATTCCACCGCCGGCCAATGCGCTGGAACGCGCGGCGCGCATGGTCATCCTCTATGCCATTGGGTGCGCGATCGTCCTCGGCTCCGTTTTCGCCATTGCCTCACGCTGAGCCCTACAGCCACAACGTGTTAAGATGCAAGAGCGAATCTGAGCAGGGGCTCGCCAGACTTCCCCCACCTATGTACAACGCCTTTTTTGGATTTTCCGAGAGCCCCTTCAACCTGAGTCCCGATCCCGGTTTCCTGTACCGCAGCGAGCAACACGAAGAGGCGCTGGCTAACCTAATTTATGGCGTCCAGAGCCGTAAAGGCTTTATCGTCCTAACCGGGGAGGTGGGCACCGGCAAGACCACGATGCTGGAGTGCCTCCGCGATTTCCTGGACTCGCAGTACATCCAGTTCGCCTTCATCTTTAGTTCTCGGCTCACTCCCGAGCAGTTCTACGATATGGTCGCCTACGACCTGGACCTGCGCTGCGACCGCAAGTCAAAGACAGAGGTCCTGTACGCCCTGAACGAGTTTCTGCTGCAGCAGGCATCCAACGGGCGCACTACGGTGCTGATCGTGGATGAGGCGCACAACCTGAGCTGGGACGTACTGGAAGAGATTCGCATGCTCGGAAATCTCGAAACGCGCGCGGGCAAACTGCTGCAAATCGTCCTCGCCGGCCAGCCTGAGCTCGACCGGAAACTCGAATCCCCCGACCTCCGGCAGTTAAAGCAGCGGATCGTGCTGCGGTGCGAACTGCAGCCGTTCGAACTGGCGGACACCACCGAATACATCAACTCCCGCCTGGAGAAGGCGGGCATGCCCCGCCAGACCGTCTTCGCTCCGGACCTGATCGCCGAGATCCACCTCCGCTCTCACGGTATACCCCGCATCATCAACGGCATCTGCGATAACCTGCTGCTCACAGCGTTCGCCATGGAGCGCCGCACGGCGACTCTGGAAATGCTGGACGAAGTAAGCCGCGACATGCGGCTCGACTGGGCCGGCCGCCGTGGCCGCAGCCGCACCCACTATGCGGAGACGCAACGTGTTGAGCAGGGCTCGTGGCCCGGCTGAAAATCCGGTTGAAAAGTAAGTCTAATTACAGTCTCTAGTCCGACTGAGATCCCGCCTCTGGTACCGCACCGTCACCGCAGCGTTGTTAGCTGAGCTCTCGTAAGGGGAAACCCGTACTGGCGTACCCTTCTCCGGTAAAAAATCCTTCCCTTTTCACCCAGTGTAACGTAAGATGATTTTCGTAGAACCAAGCGCAATCCAGTTCTAGGTGCGTAATTCACGTTACGTTTGGTGTAAATCAAAAATGCGCGAGAAAGTAATCAGAATAACGTTTGCTTCTGCTCTTTTTGCGATGACGGTTGGTATCGGCGCTGGACTGTTAGCCTCCACGCACGTTTCCGCCGTTCCCTTGTGGCCGCCACCGCCGGGCAGGCTGGCCGCTGTCCCTCTTTGGCCGCCACCGCCGGGCAGACTGGCCGCTGTTCCTCTTTGGCCGCCACCGCCGGGCAGACTGGCTGCTGTTCCTCTTTGGCCACCACCGCCGGGCAGACTGGCCGCTGTTCCTCTCTGGCCGCCACCGCCGGGCAGATTGGCCGCCGTTCCTCTCTGGCCGCCACCGCCGGGCAGATTGGTCTGAGAGAACAAGACCCCTTCGTGAACTAATTCCCCGAGTCTGACGCCGTTTCAGTCGACGGGAGTCCAGATCCGATGTCGATTGGCTTTTGGCTCCTGTCGCTCCTCAGTTTCCTGCTTGAAGTCTTCGTTGTAATCGCAATTGTTCGCGGCCACCATGTTCGCCGGTTTGGGCTCGTACTCGCGTTGTGCATATGGTATGCGCTGGGCACGGTAGGCTCTATTGCAATCATTCAGACATACGGCTATGACACACCCGCTTATGGCTTCCTTTACTGGACCCAGGACATCGTCTCTCACGGCTTGATTGTCTTCATGCTCCTGTCGCTGACCGGCGATGCCGCACGCACAGCGGGACAGAAGAGCGGATTTGTATTAGGTCTCGCCGGAGCAGTTCTCCTTTTCGTTCTGGGGTCGGTCGCCCTTCTGTACAAGCCTGGTTCGCATGAGTGGATGACCCCGCTAACCCGAAATATCAGCTTCTCCGAAGCGATCCTGACCTTCTTCCTGTGGACGGCCCTGGTTCGCGGCCGTACTCGCGACAATCTTCTCCTGACGGTCAGCGCCGGCATTGGGCTTCAGGTAACCGGCGCGGTTATCGCGACGACCTTTCAGATGTACTCCAGCAGAAGCCTGGTATGGTTGCCGGACCTGCTGACGTACGGCGCGGGGGTGCTGGCCCTCGTCATTTGGGGATACGCATTCTGGGTAAATCCCGCAACCAGCGCCGTCCGACCCGAAAGTTGAACTTTGCCGCGTTCAGGCGTGGCCTGAAGGTTCCCCGCCGCTGTGGCCGGCGATGAAATCGTCGTCGATGGGTTTGCGGCCGCGATAGCCCTCATCGGCCCCGTGCCAGAAGTGAATGCCGTCCTCGCCGGCTTTCCAGCACAGGCACACTTCCCTGCCCTGATACGTCGTCAGAAAATCGATCAGACCGATGTCGAGATCCTTCAGCAGGCAACCGTACTCTTCGATTGTAGCGATGCGCATCTTCAGGCCGGACAGCGCGCGATCGCTGGCGGCGCGCAGTTCTCCGAGATGCTGCGTGTCGGGAATGACGCCGCCGAGCATACTTAAATCCCGCAGGGTGGAGGCGAGCCTGCGCTGAGCGTTCTCGAAGTCCTGTTTCGCCCGCATGGCGCCATGAACGGCGTCAGACACCTCAGGCAGAATCCGCTGGGCTTCGCGCAAAGTGAAAAGACGCGCCATCAGACGGCAACGATCTCGGCCGGCCGCTGCGCGTATTTGCGCTCGACGTATTCGTTCAGAATGGCGATGAACTCGGCCACGATGCGGTCGCCGCGAAGCGTGGTCATCAAACGACCGTCGACGTACACGGGCGCGACCGGCTCCTCAAACGTTCCCGGGAGGGAGATGCCAATGTTAGAGTGCTTCGACTCACCGGGACCGTTGACCACGCAACCCATGACGGCGACCTTCATTTCCTCGACGCCGGAGTACCGCTCTTTCCAAAGCGGCATCTGCTCGCGGAGATAAGTCTGGATCTGGTCCGCCATATCCTGGAAGAATGTACTGGTGGTACGGCCGCAGCCAGGACACGCAGTGACCTGCGGGGTAAAGCGCCGCAGTTCGAGCGCCTGAAGAATCTGCTGGCAGACGATGACCTCCTCGGTGCGGTCGCCGTTTGGAAGTGGAGTGAGAGACGCGCGGATGGTGTCGCCGATACCTTCCTGCAGAAGGACGGAAAGCGCCGCGGTCGTCGCTACGATGCCCTTGCTGCCGAGGCCCGCTTCAGTGAGGCCGAGGTGCAACGCGTAATCGCAGGCGGCGGCAAGTTTGCGATAAACGGCAATGAGATCCTGAACACCGCTGACTTTGGCGCTCAGGATGATGCGGTCGCGTCCCAGTCCGTATTGCTCGGCGGCGCGCGCCGATTCCACGGCGCTGGCGACGATGGCGTTCATGGTTACCGTCTTGGCGTCGAGCGGCTCCGGCCGTTTCGAGTTCTCGTCCATCATGCGCGTCAGCAGCGCCTGATCGAGGGAGCCCCAGTTGACCCCGATGCGCACGGGCTTGCCGTATTCGATGGCCGCTTCGATCATAGTCCGGAAATTATCGTCGTGCTTCCTGCCGATGTTCACGTTTCCGGGGTTGATGCGATATTTCGCCAGCGCGCGCGCGCAGGCGGGATACTTCTTCAGCAGGATGTGGCCGTTGTAATGGAAATCGCCGATGACGGGAACACGCATCCCGAACTTATCGAGCGCTTCGACGATGCGCGGGACAGCGGCAGCGGCCTCCTCATTATTGACCGTGACGCGGACTAATTCGGAGCCGGCCTGCGCGAGCGCCATCACCTGGTTGACGGTAGCGGCCGCATCCGCCGTATCGGTGTTGGTCATGGACTGAACCACGATAGGGTTGTCGCCGCCCACCATGACACCGCCCACGTTCACCGCGACAGACGCGCGGCGAGTTATTTCGGCCATTCATCCTCCCTGAACCCCTATTCTAGCCTGCGAATGCAAAGGTTTCGGTGTGAAGGCGCGGCGAACCAACGAGTTTGGAGTGGTGAACGCTTAAAGCGTCGCGGCGTTTTGGGCGCGCTCGGCGATCAGGAGTCGGCGGATAGTGCGCAGATCGTTCAGGATTCGGCGGCTCTTTTTGGTGTGCATCGAGAGCTGGCCGAGCTTGTAGATGGTAAGATCGAGCGCCTCGACGCGGCGGGACACGCGCTCGCTTTTCGCTCTGCGCAGGTCGTGCTCGATCTCCTGGCGGGCTTCATCGATGGTCTGCTCGAGGAGCTCCATGAACTCCTGGGCGCTCTCGATGGAATCGAACGGACGCAGCTCGTCAGTCACTCTCTCGATTATGGCATTCCCCGTAAGAAGTGAGTTCCGGGCGGAGGTGGATCCGCCCGGAACATTGAAACAGCCCTGTCTACCTCGACTCGCCACGGCCCGAGACCGTCGCGCCGTTGCTGGTGATGTTGAACAGGATCTGCTGGATGTAGCTGAGGTCGCCGACGTTGATAGTCGCCAAGCCTGGAGGCACCACAGCCGTCGGCTGCAGGATGACGAAATCGGCCGTCAGCGGGCCAGTGCTGCACGTTCCCCCGCTGCTGCCGGAGCTGCCGCTTCCTGAGCCTGACCCGGAGCTGCCTGAGCCTGAGCTGCCGCTGCCCGAGCCTGAACCGCCGCTGCCTGAGCCCGAGCCACCACCGCTTGCACCGGTTCCAGAGCTGCCCGACCCGCCTCCGGAAGTGCAGCTACCGCCTGTGGAGCCGCTGCCGCCGGAGCCGGAACCGCCGCTTGCGGAGCCGCTGCTTCCGCTACCGGAACTGGTACCACCGGAGGACGATCCACTGCCGCCCGTTCCGGAATTATCGCCGGAACCCGTCGCGCCAGTGCCGGAAGTATTACTGCCGCCATTGCTTGCGACGGTCGTTCCGAAGCCGTTCGCGCTCGCGTTCTGCGCGTTCAGCGTCATCGTTCCCGTGCAGTCGGAGTTGACGGTGTACGTTCCGGTAAAACTCGGGACATCAGCCGCGGTCGAGGTGGCGTCTGCCGGTGGCGCGATGAGATGACCCGCGCCATCAAACCACACCGTGCCGACGAACGTTATTTCCTGAGCCGTCGAGTTGGTGGTGGACGAACCACTCCCTGAACCGCTGCCCGAGCTGCCACTGCCGCCCCAACCGGAGCCGCCGCTGCCGCCTGAACCGCTTCCCGGGCCGGAGCCGCCGCTAGCACCTGAACCGCTGCCGGATCCCGAGCCACCGCTGGCTGACCCACTTGCCGAACCGGTCCCGGAGCCCGTGCCGCTGCCGCTTCCCGACGTGGCGGCCGATGTTCCTGGCGCGAAGCCGATCGCGCTGAGACCGAAAGGACCGCTAACTGATGCGACAGTGCATCCCGTCGCCGACGGAACTTTCATAAGTCGAATGCTGAGCGTCAGGGACGTGACCGTGCTGCTCGAGCCGTTGCCGCTGCCCGTACCGGTGCCGCTTCCAGTCCCTGTTCCAGTGCCTGTCCCTGTCCCTGTTCCAGTGCCTGTCCCTGTTCCAGTGCCCGTTCCTGATCCCGTGCCTGATCCAGTGCCCGTGCCTGTTCCTGATCCATTGCCTGTGCCGGTTCCACTTCCGCTGCCCGTGCCCGAGCCGGACCCGCCGCTTCCGCCACCCGAACCACTGCCGGAGTTGGCCGACGCCCCGAAGCCCGTGCTGCCAGACAGTGTGCCTGGGACACCGAGGTCGATTTCGTTACCGTTGCCGAGAACGGCGCCGACAAGTGTCATGTTTCCGGTACCGGCTCCACTTGCCGCTGCCTGGGGCGCGTCAAGTGTACCGGTCCCAAACGTGTCCGCGAGCGAAATGACCACGGCGCATCGGGTGGTCACGGTGTAAGTGCCGACCGCGGTGCGCGTGCCGCCAGACAGCGATGGATAGCCGTAGACGTTTCCGAGCCCGTCGAAATACAACAAGCCGGTGGTGTTGAATTGCGTTCCCCCGGCTATACCGCCGAGCAGCTGACCGACGCTGGTCTGGCTGAACATCCCGCTTCCGCTGCTGCTCGAGCCGCCACTGCCACTCGCGGCGGAACTGCCGCCTCCAGTGCTGCTCCCTGAGCCGCTGGCCCCGCCTGAAGTTATAGCGCCGCTTCCGGAGCTCGTTGAGCCCGTGGCGCCCGTTGACGAGCTCGAACCCGAGACGGATCCGGCGCCGGTAGTCTGCGTCGCAAGCAGTCCGTAGTTGCCCGAGAGCAGGCTGTCGCTGCAGCCCGGCTGCGATTGCGCCACGGCGACAGGTACACAGAGCAGCCCGGCAAAGCACCAGGGCGCAACTATCCCTGGCGCGTTGAGTCTCCTCATTTCTTCTCCTCCTTGATTGCTGCCGGGCATTGCCGGCCGGAATTGCTGAAGACTGGACTCGGGCAGAGCCACAGAGTTACCTATGTACGTGCTGTGTATCAGTTACAATAAGCGCTGTGATTACCGTAACGTGCGCTTATTACCGTAAGTGTATTGGGTAAATTCAGCGAGCCACGGTCAGGAATTCAGTAAATCACCTTCAGCGAGAACTGGATCTGGCGAGACGATGCGGCCGTGCGGCTGATCTCCCCGAAGCCGGGGCCGAGAACGATGTTCGAGGGCAGGCCGAAATTGACGATGTTGAATATATTAAAGAATTCCGCGCGAAATTGCAGCGAGGCCCGGTCGAACGGCGTGTCTTTTATGAGTGCGAAATCGAGGTTGGTCAGACCGGGCCCCCGGAAGGTGTTGCGGCCGACGGCGCCGAAACGGCCGTGAGGAATAACGAAGAACGAAGCGTTGTTTGCGCCCAGGCCGAAGTAATCCTCGCGCACGGTGCGGCCGCTGGACAGGTCGGGCTGGCCGGCCTGATCGGGCCGATCCGTTCCGTCGGAGCCCACTGCGGTCTGCTGCACGCCCGAGTAAATGGTGAACGGCAGGCCAGTAAGAGCGGTCCCGATGGCCAGAATCTGCCACCCGCGAGTGAAGACGCGGGGGGCGGCGCCGATCAGCGGTGCGCGGTCAGCATGCAGATCCTGAACGAGGCTAAAGCTGAAAGCCTGGCCGATATCGAAGCCGGCAGGGCCCTTGTCGAGGCGCGTGTCGAACGGGTCCTCGGGCGCGGTCTGAGCGATGGCGCCCGACTGTCCGGAGATGAAACCACCAAAGACCGAGCTGGTGTCGTCGATGGCCTTTGACCAGGTATAACTGGCTTGAAAGCCGAGCCCAAAGCTGGTCAGGTTGTTCGACGCCGATACCTCTAATGCGTGATAGGTAGAATGTGAGCGGTTCGTGACCAGAGTTATCGGCCCGTAGCCGCCAGTTATGTGGCCTGTGGAATCGAACAACGTGTAAGGGGCATAGGCGGGGCTCGCGCCGGTGAAGCCGTTCGGGAAATCCATCGCGGGAACTTTAACGCCCGCGGTCCCGACGTAGGAGCCATCGACGGTTACGCCCAGAAGCTTCTGCTCGACCCCCGCGGTCCACGTGCCAATATAGCCGTTCCTGAAGTTACTCGTGATTCCCGACACGGTCAGCGGAGTGACCTTGTGATCAGGCGAAAGGGCGGCGAGGTCGTTCTCGTAGCGCAGGATGTCCATCACCGTGTTGGGCGGGACCTGCTTTGAATTGGCGGCCGGAAAAACCGGAGCTCCGGCGGTGTTGTACACAACGGGCAACTCGGCGGGCGTAATCGTGAAGCCGAACGGGATCGGCTCGCCGGGTGCGGCGGTAACGCGCGGGTAGACCACGAACGGAGTGCTGCCAGTGAGGGCATTGTCCTGCCATAGATTGGGGAGCAGCGTAGTAATCGCCCCGCCCGCGTGAAGCATTGTGTTCGATGCCGGCCGGAACTCGACAGACAGCCGCGGCCCCCAGCCGTTTTTGTCCCAGGGGTAAGGCGGCTGCGGATTAATGAGCAGCTCAGAGCCGGGCAGAGTCCCGGCGGGATACCTGAGAACGGGGCCGGAGGTGCGTTTAGCGGTCTCGCGGATGGGCGAGTCTATCTCGTAACGCAGGCCATAGTTCAGCAGCAGGCGGTCGGATATCTTCCAACTGTCCTGGACGTAGACGTTATAGGCGTCGCGGTGAATCGCGGAATCTCCGATGCTGGCCCCCTGCGCGAACTCCAGAGGCGCTACAGCGGTGGTGTAGGTAAAGACACTGGCCGTCAGCAGGCCAGTAAGTGCATCGGGCAGCGGGTCGCCGGCGTGAATGTCATGCGCGCCACTCGCGGACCGAATCGCAACAGGCGCGTATGCCGTCCCGCCACCGAACTGGTAAGAACCGTTCGGAGAGATGCCAAACAGAGTCGTGTCACGGTTGCCGCGGACTTCTCCGCCGGCCTTTATGGTGTGGCGGCCGCGAATCCAGACGAGGTTTTGCCGCACCTGAAAGAGGTTGCCGTAGGACGCCATTACCGAACCGGCGGCGGCGTTGAACGCCTCGTAGAGGCCATCGCCGAAGGTGAGCGCCGGGTCTGTGTGGTCGGGCGTTGGGAAAGACGGCGTCGTGCGCGTGAAGCTTATCGAAGACTCGGTGGTAAATGTTGGAGAAGCGACGTGGGTGAATGTGATGGCGGCGTTGCGCTGCCGGTCGAGGAACTCAACAGCGAATTCGGGATCGATGGCAGTCTGGCTTGGGTTGGTTGTGGGCCCGTCGATATTGTCGAGGCTGAACCGGCCGAATAGCTGCGACTTACTCGACAGCCGGTGATCGATGCGTACGGAGAACTGATCCGAGAAGGTAGTTATTTTGGATGAAGTCGCGTAAGTGCGTGGGCCGTAGGGGCCGCTGGGATCGTTGGGCATCGGGTAGCGGGCCATGAGAGCCGCGATGCGGTTATCGACGGGAACGAAAAGAGTGTCGCCGGGGAAGGCGGTGGTGTCGCGGCCGGCGCGCTCCGCGGCGCTAGGCACGGGGATGACTTCAGTGGCGCCCAGCACCTGGCGGAAGCCCTGATACTGGGCAAAGTAATAAGTGCGGTTGCGGCCGTCGTACAGGTGAGGAATGAACACCGGACCCCCATTGGTGATGCCGAACTCATTGCGGATGAACGGCGGAATGCGGCCGGGCTGGGCAAGGGAGCGGCGATCGAAGAAGTTGCGGGCGTCGAGCGCCGAATTGCGCAGGAACTCGAATGCCGAGCCATGCACATCGTTCGCGCCCGTGCGGGTAATGATGTCGGTGTAGCCGGCCGCCCCCCGGCCGATCTCCGCGGGCATCCAGCCGGAGCTGCTGCGGATCTCCTGCACCGCGTCCACGTTGAAGTTGGAGAACGTGGCGCCGCCCATTTCAGGGTCGCTGATGTCCGCCCCGTCCATGGAGAAAACGGCGGCAGTGCCGCGCTGGCCGTTAACGGCGAACTGCTGCGTAAAATTCGCAGTGCCGTTGGTGTCGGTCATAGTGCCCGCCGCCAGCAAAAGCAACTGGCTGAAGTCGCGTTTGTTGAGCGGCAATTCGGAGACGGCCTTGCTGGAGAGCTGTTCGCCGCCGCCGCCCTCGCGCGAAGAATCGGTTTCGAGAGCAGTGAGCGCGCCACTTGCCTCAATGAGCAGAACCGGCGGAGCGCCGCTGGGGATGCGAACCTCTGCTTTGTAAATCGCCGTATGGCTTTGGGAATCAACGGACAGCGCGTAGTTTCCGGGAGTCAGGCCGGTGAAGGTGAAGCGGCCGTTGGCATCGGAAGTGGCGGACCGGTCCTGCCCGGCAGCCTCGAGGTGCACGACCGCGCCGGGCAATGCTTTGCCGCGGTCGTCGCGTACGATGCCGGTCCACGTGGAGACGTCACGCGTTTGGGCCGCGAGTGCGCACAAGGCGAGCGCGATGACCGACGTCCCGAGGTGTTTTGGGTTCACCGACCAGCATATCAGGGGAGTAGGGGGTCCGGAGTTCGGGCCCTGGTCGGTACTGCGCGAAACGAAAGGCGCATTTGGTTCCAGACCATCAGCGCGGATAACGGCTGAGCCGCGGCGGGAATTGATCCGGTTCCAGCAACCACGCCGTGCGGCCGGGGTAGTACCGAAGGAGCTGCTGATTCTCCGCCGGACCCCGGTCGCGCGCCCAAACGATGTGAGCCGCATCGATGTCCGCATCGTTGTACACCCATTCGTCCTGAAAGCGATGGCCGGCGGCATAGCGTACAAACACGAGCTGCCGGCGGTCTACCTGCGCGAGCTGCTGATTCACCAGGATTCGCGATTCGGGATTGCCGTGATTGATGGCATCCCAGGGCTCGTACCGGCGCAATGCAGCAGAACCGGATGTGTTGTCGAAAACATGAACGCCATACCAAAGCACGAAGTGCGCCGCGCACAGCAGGACCAGCAGACGCGCGGCAAGCGTGCTGATTCGGCTCAGGCGTTCGAGCCCCGCAACGGCAGCCAAAATTACGAGACAGGTGACAGCCGCGACGTAGTGCGGCAGAAACATGGGGTAGAAGTTCGTCCCAACGAAGAACAGCAGCAGCGTTACGGCCAGCCAGACGAAGCGCGCCTCCCGCAGCCCGGGTAAAAACGCCAGCGCGGCGATCCACAGCGGCGCCAGTAGAAAGAACCGGCAGAAGCGCAGGCGATAGATGAAACGCGTCATGTACCTCTGTACCGTGTCCCTGCCCGGACCGTGGTACGAGCACTGCAGCCTGTATTCGAGCTCCTGCTGCGGCGTGAGTTCGCGGTGCGGCACTGGATTCGGCTGGAACGTGAAGCTGGCCGGAACACCGTATTGCCAGCGGCTGAGCACGTACGGGAGAGCCGTCCAGCTTCCGGTGACCTCTTTGTTCTGAGCGAGAATCAGCAGCACGGCTGGCGAGGCGGCGAGCGCGGCAATGACCGCGGGTCTCAACATGCGCCGCGCCTGCGGAGCCAAGAAGAAGAGAACGCTCAGGACCACGAACACCGATTCGAACGGCCGGGCAAGAAGGTGGATGCCGAGTCCGGAGCCCAGGAGAATTGCGTCGCGCGTGCGCCGCTGCGCCTGCAATCGCGGTAGGGCGCCGAAGACGAGGCAGCCAGCGGCGGCGGGAACGGCGCCGCCCCAATACGTGTTCATCCACGCACTCAGCGGACCGAATTCGATGATCGCGAGCATGCCGCCGAGAAGCGCCCATCCGGGCGATGTCCAGCCGCGCAGCATCCAGAAGCACAACGCGCAGAGTGCCGCGGTGGACAGCACCACGCCAGCCCAGGGCAGTCCGAAAACTGCCCGGCCAATGGCCAGCGCCATGCCCTGGCCGAGCGGGTAGATCGAACTGTAGCTGGGCGTCTGGAGCACAAATATCGTCTCGAAGAACTGCGGCAGCGCGTGGGACGGATTCGCAAGCCGGAAATGGCGCAGCGTATCGGCGACGAGAAGATGGCTGAATTCGTCACAGACGTCGGGTCTTGGGACGGGGTGATTCGGCAGCAACCCAAGCCGCAGAACAACGGGGGCCGCTGCCACAAGCGCCATGGTGAGGCCAGGCCGTTGTGCGAGCCTCCGCGCCCATGACTCGACCCTCGGCGCGGCGACTACCCCGAGGATCAGCAACACCAGGAGCGCGAGCTCGAGAAGGTCGGCCGGAGAAGGCGGCATTTACAATAATCATTTATTGTCATGCCTGATTCGGGAAGCACGGGCCGCGTGAAACCGGCGCTCATCGCCGGCGCTGTGCTGTGCGCGTGGGGAGCGCTGGAAGCGTTCTCGTGGGAAGCCGCGATGCAGAGGCAGAGTCACGATCCGTACATGCTGAGCGCGCAGGACGTGCGCCTCGACCAGATTCGCAATGCCGTGCCGGCGGATGCGGTTATGGGTTACGTCAGCGACCTGAAACCCGGCAGCACGGAGGACTCGGCCGCCTTCGGCACGGCTCAGTATGTGCTGGCGCCGCGTCTGCTGAAGCGCGGATCGTACGCGCACTGGGTTCTGGGCATCATCTCCAGGCCGGACGACGAGATCACGCTGGCCCGCATCCACAACCTGTCCGCCGAGATCGGCTTCACCAACGGCGCGGTGCTGTTTCGCAATGACGCGGTGAAATGATGGCTTTGCTCTGGGCGTTTTTTGCCGTCGCGCTCGGATGCGCCCTCGTGCTCGGCTTTAGCAGGCTGGGAAACCTGCGGCCACCGTGGGCGGGCGCGGCGCTCGTATTCGGAGTCGGCGCCGCGGGCGGCATGGGCCTGACATCGTGCATCTATTTCGTCTGTCGCCTGATCGTGCCCGGCGTGCCGTGGCTGGGTCTGACCATCGAGATTATCCTGTTCGCGCTGGCTATCTGGAACTTGCGGCGAACGCGACGCGACCCGGGATCAGAACCTGAGCCGCCGCGCCGGATTCCATTTTTCCCGGTGCTGGCCTGCGTGTCATTATTCGTGCTGGCGATGGGCACTGCCGCGATCGCCGCCTCATGGGACAACAACCCCGCAGGCGACTGGGATGCGTGGGCCATCTGGAACCTGCGCGCGCGCTTTCTGGCCGCACCCGACGGTTTGATCCAGCGCGCCTGGTCGCCGCAACTCCATGGCAGCCATCCCGAGTACCCCCTGCTGACCTCCGGCTTTATTGCGCGCTGCTGGGCCTATGGAGGTGGCGCGACGTCGCAGTCCGTGCCCATGGCGACAGCGTACCTGTTTTACCTCGCCATCTGCGCCGTCGGAACTGCCGGCGTCGCTCGTGTAAGGTCCGTGGGCCTGGGCCTGCTCTATGGCCTGATCCTGGCGAGCACGCCGGTGTTCATTCACGAAGCGACAACGCAGTACGCGGATGTTCCGCTGGCATGCTATATGCTCGGCGCCGTTGTGCTCGCCACGAGCGATCAGCCGATTGTCGCCGGCCTTTTCGCCGGCTTCGGCGCGTGGACCAAGGATGAAGGGCTGCTGTTTCTGGTTGTGTTCTTCGTGGCCATGGCGCTTCTCCGGAGGACCGGTTTACTCCGCGGCGCCATTGGCGCGGCGGCTCCGGTCGCCATCGTGCTCGTGTTCAAGCTCGTACTGGCGCAGGGCACGGCGTCGCTGCCGGCGCGCGCCGCCGCCGGGCTCGGTCCGCGTCTGGCGGACTTCCACCGCTACACCTTTGCCTTCGGTTCGCTCGCGGGAGCGTTCGCGGCCATGGGAGCAAATCTCTACCACCCCATTTATCCCATGATCGCGGCGGCGGCCCTGCTGCGATTCGAGCGCACGCAGCGGCGCCTCACCCTTTTCGCCGGACTGCTGGCGGCGGCAATGCTGGCGGGATATTTTGCCGTATATATCGTGGCTCCCGACGATATCGGGTGGCTGATCGGCACGACCGTAAATCGGCTGATCGTGCAGGTGTGGCCGCTGCTGCTGCTGACCTTGTTCATGGCGCTTCGTACGCCGGAGAGCCTGATGCCCGAGTTCGTTCCTGTCGCGGCACACGCAGCACGCCCCGCTCGCAAAAAACGAAAATGAAGCGTGTTTCGGCGCTGCGCCCTCACCCCGCGATGGCCTTCCTCACTGCGCTTTGGCTGGTGTGCTTGTATCGGGCCGTGACGCAGCCGATCGTACACGACGAGGCGCTCACCTGGAAGCTCTACCTGGCCGCGCCCGCCTCCATGATGTTCACCTTTTTCGATGCCAACCACCACTTCCTGAATACGGTCCTGATGCGGATCACGACCGGGCTGCTCGGCGTCTCCGAATTCTCCATGCGCCTGCCCGCGCTGTTCGGCGCCGCTCTCTGTTTCGCAGCCGTGTATCGCATCGCGCGGCGAACCGTTTCGGGCTGGCCGTGGATCCTGGCCGCGGTCGCGGCGCTGACACTCAACCCCATCGTGCTGGACTTCATGGTGGCGGCGCGCGGCTACGGGATGGCGCTCGCGCTCTGGATGTGGGCGTTCTCGGAGCTGCTGCCGTTGCTGAGTGGGCAATCGCCGGCGAATCGAGACTTGCTGCGCGCCTCCATCGCCGTGTCGCTCAGCGTCGTGGCGAATCTGGTTTTCCTGTTTCCGGCCGCGCTGCTGGCCGGCGTCGCGGTAGTTCTGATGCTCAGGATGCGTGCGGCGGCCCCGGTCGAGAAACGGGCCAGGAAGTCGACGCTCGCGGCTCGTGGTCCGGGTGTCTGGCGCTGGTTCGTACTGCCCATCGCCTTGTGCGCGGTGGCATTCTGTCTCGTTGCTCCGATCGATGTTGCCCGTTCAGCCGATTTCTATGCCGGATCCGCCAGCGTAGTGGAGAGCCTGCGGAGCCTGGCATCCATATCGGTGCTGTATGCGCGATGGGCTCGCGGCATGGGAGCCCTGCGCGACACCGTCGCCTTCGTGCTTGCGCCCGCACTGGTCGCGGCCGCGCTCGTCATCGGCGTTCGACGGAAGGACATGGTCGTGCTCACACCGGCGCTGGTGGCGGCGGGATCGGGGCTGTTGCTGGCCATCGGCCACGCCGTGACCCAAATGCCGCTGCCAATGGATCGCACCGGCATCTACTTCCCCGTATTGGTAATGCTTGCCGCGGTGCTGCTGGCGCGCGATCTCGGGTGGCGCGCGTGGGTTCCGGTGCTCCTGGTGCTTGGCTGGTTCGCGGCGCAGTTCAATGTGCGGACGTTTTACCTCTGGGAATACGACGCGGACAGCAGATCGATTGCGGAGCGGATTGCCACCCATCGGAGTTCCGATGCTCCCGAGTCAATACGCGTGGGCGGCTCGTGGAAGCTCGAGCCCTCACTGAATTTTTATCGCGTGAAAAATGGCTGGACGTGGATGGCGCCGATCGAGCGCGGTGCCATTACGCCGGGGTTCCCGCTGTATGCCCTGACCACGGAGGATGCGGGCGCCGTCACGGCGCTGCATCTGAAGACCGTGTACGTTGGGCCGCTGTCCGAGAGCGTGCTCGCCGAGGCTCAGTAAGCCCTACAGGTCCTGGATGCGGATCTGGATGTCGGCCCCTTTCCAGGCTGCTTCGTATTCGTTCTGTACCCATGCTGCGGCGGATGTCTTCCCCTCCTGTTTGAGCGCGGCCATCAGGCCAAAGAGCATGCGGCCGTTATTGGGGCTGCGGCGGACGCCTTCGCGGAACACCACCTCAGCGCCGGGCGCATCGCCCGACTGCAGCAGGGCTGCGCCAAGCGATTCGCGCACCGGATAATACCAGCTCGGCGGCTCATCGTACGCCAGCGCATCCTGAAGCTCCACCGCGCGCTTCCACTTCGGTACGGCGGCAGCGGCCGTTGCCGCGAGTCGCGCATCGAGAATCGCGGAGGCGAGATCCATGACGTCGCCGGTCTTGTTCGAGCTCCATGGCGTGTTGCGATCGAGCGTCGCTCGCACGCGCTCGAACTCCTTCTGCTCCGTAACCGCCTCGTCGCGCTGGCCCTTGCCGGCAAACGCGAGTGCCCGCGGGTAATGCCAGAGCGTGAGATCGATCGCGCTGCCCGACTTCGGCCGCGGCGCGGCAAGCAGATCGTCCCAGCGGCCCAGGCGCATGTCGGCCATGGTCATGGCGAAGCTGAAGATGCCGGCCATTTCGGGCATCATCTGCTCCATGGGAGCGACAGCGTCGGCATACTGCTTCTCCGCTGCCTTCGCGTCCGCCAGCCGGCCCTGCATAGCGCGCGAATAAAGAATGAACTGCAGGTTGTGAATGTAGTAAGGGTAGTAGCTGCTCTCCACGCCGGTCTTCGCGAAATACTCGCGATCCACCTCGACCGCCCGCTCGTTCACCGCCACGGCATTGTTGTAATCGCCCAGCACCAGCCAGATATGGCCGGGCATGTGGACCATGTGTCCAGCCCAGGGCACGATCCCCATCAGCCGCTGCGCGCTGGCGATGGCCCGCTCGGGCGTGGGCGACGACTCCACCACATGGATGTAAAGGTGGTTCGCGCCCGGATGATAGGGATGCCGGCGCAGCACCGCTTCGAGCGTGCGTTCCGCGTCGGGAATCCCCGCCGCGGGCGTGCCGTCGTTGGCGTACCAGCGCCAGCGCGCCGTCAGCATCAGCGCCTCGGCGTAGAGCGTCTGCGCGTCGGGATCATCGGGGTACCGTTCGGCGAGCTGTTTCATCGCCTGTACGTTGCGCGCGGGGTCGAAGTCGGGGCAGCGCGAGGCGGCCGCATTCAGCCAGTCGCGATCGTCATCGCCGATACCCGGGACGGCGAGGCCGGTTTTCACGGCGTCGCACCCCTCTTTGAGGTGGATATCCGGGTCCATGTCCATATTCACGTATGGACCCTGCGCGATGGCCATCCCGAAATAAGCCATAGCGGCGTGCGGTTCCAGCTCCGCGGCCTTGCGGAACGAGCGCAGCGCTTCGTAACGATTGAAGCCGTAGTTCAGCACCAGGCCCTGATCGAAGAATTTCTGCGCTTCGGGGCTGGTGGTGTGGATCGGGTGCGTCCACGTGCCGAGACCGGGATAAAGGGCGACGGGTTTTTCCGCCGCGCAGAGCAGGACGCAGCATGACAGCAGAGCGGGAACGGTCTTCATCGGATGACCTCGATCGAGTGAGTCTACCATCGATACGCGCCCGGCGACCGCGCGGATTGGCTCAGACCTCGCGGGCGGAAAGCTTCTCCAGCAGCTCGCGGGCGGCGTGCTGTCCGGCTGTCTTTTTGGACAGGCCTTCGGCGCGGCACGTCCACTCGCGCCCGACGCGCACCTCGACGATGAATGTCTTGGAGTGCTCCGGGCCGCGTTCCTCGACGATGCTGTAACGCGGCTGCGGCAGGCGGAGCGCCTGTGCGAGCTGCTGCAGGTCGCTCTTATAGTCAGTGGCGGAATCGGTGACCAGCTCATCGGCGCTGAGCGCCCCTATAATGCGCTCCCGCACGAAATGCCGTGGCGGGTCCATGCCTCCGTCCAGATACATCGCGGCAATGAGCGCCTCCACCGCGTCGGCCAGCAGCGCGCGTTTTTGGCGGCCGCCGCTCAGTTCCTCGCCGCGGCCCAGCAGCAAATGCTCGCCCAGGCCGAGCTGTTGCGCCACCTCGTGCAGATGCGTCGCGCTCACCAGATGCGCCTTGACCCGCGAAAGCCGCCCTTCCGGCCAGCCGGGGAACTGCCGCACGAGCGCTTCGCTGACTACAAACCCAAGGATGGAATCGCCCAGGAACTCCAGCTGCTCGTTGTCGCCGCGGCCCGGCTCGCAGCCGTCCTCGTAGGCTCGCGATTTGTGCGTCAGAGCGCGATCGAGGAGTTCCCGATCGCGAAACGTGTAGCCAAGAGCCCGCTCCAGTGTTTCGGGGCTCTCATTCATCGGATAAACGTCAGAGGCCACGGACGACCCGCGACATCCCGGCCGGCGAAACCGCCTGCCCCAGCTACAGTAGCCGTCATTTCTTCACTTCAGCGGGCTGCGGGGTGGTGGCGCTGTCGCTGGCAGGCGCGGCTGGCTTGATGCCGGCTGCTTTCATCTTCACCGCGACATTCTTCAGGCTGGTCGCGATGTTTTTCGTTCGCGCATCCAGGTTCGGCTCCGCCAGGGCCTTGTCCAGCTCGGCAATGGCCTCGTCGTACTTGCCTTCCTTTTCGTAGGCGTCTCCCATGCGCACTTCGATATTGGGGTTGGGCGCCACTTCCATTGCCTTCTTGTAATCGGCGACAGCGGCATCCCAGTTCTTGCGCTTGGTCTCGATAATCCCGAGAATCTGATATGCCTGCGCCTGGGACTGCTTCTTCGAGGCCTCCCACTGCGCGTCCGGAATGCCAGGCATCGGCTTCTGCGCCGTCTTCAGCTCCTCGATAGCGCCTTTGGCGTTCTTCTCCGCCGTGGCCAGCTTCTGGTCCTTATCAAGGTCGAACTCCTTCGTGGATGCCGCCACGGAATTTGCCTCCGCCAACATGGCGACATAGCTGTGCGGGTTCGACTGCAGGTCCCGCTCTGCCCAGACCTGCACGAGAGCAAGATCCCCCTTCTGCTCGGCCGCTTCCACGGCCATGTCTAGCAGAAGCGGCTTGTACTCGGTGTCGGTGAAGCTGGTGAGCACGTTATCGATGGCGGCCAGCTTGGCGTCCGGATCGGTGGCCGCCTGCACGGCTCGAATGGCTTCCACTTCCTTCTGCGATTTTGGTTTCGGAGCGGCCGGCGGTAGATCCTGCGAATGGGCCGGCATCGCACATGGAACCATGAATGACACTGCCGTTGCGAATGCGAAAGCGAGGGTCTTTAGGGTATGCATGATTTACTCCGTTTTGGGACCTGAAGGCGCGCTGCGGGTCTCCGCCTTTCGGCTGAGCTCGCCGCGCAGTCCCTTTTGTGCCTGCTCCTTTGCTTTTTTCGAGCCGCCGTCGGTATCGAGCACCGACTGGTACAACTTGTGCGCCTGCTCGCTTTCGCCGGCCACCTCAGCCAGCCGAGCAAGGTAGAAATAATCCCACGACCGGATCTCGCCATCAGGCTTTAGATCGAGGGAGCGCTGGAACAGCTTTTCCGCCAGCTCCGGGTCGTTCTCGAGCACGGCGATGCGGGCCAGACCGAAATATGCGCGCGCGTGCACGCCGGTGGACGGCGGGAGCTCGAGGGTCTTCTGGAACTCCAGTTTGGCCAGGTCGTACTGGCGGCGATCGGAAAGCTCCTCGGCCTTGCTGAGCGCCTGCTCTCCGGGGCTCAACTGCGGCTGCTTCGGGCCGTTCTCGCTCGGCGGCGGCGGCGCGCTGGCGAACTGAATCCCTTCCAGCCGCTTGCGCTCCTGCTTTACGTTAATCGCCTTAATGAGGTCGGGATAGTAGAGCCGCATCGCGCGCTCCTGCTTTTCGTATTCGGGCAGGAGTTCGGCGAATGCCGGCGTCAGGATGAAGCCGTCGTGCAGCGCCTCGGTGACTTTCGCCTGGCGGGCCTGCACGCCCCCGCCATCCAGGCGGCTCTCTACGGCCTTGATCAGGCACTCGGTCGCCAGCAGCAGGAAATCGCCCTTGTATTCCTGGCCCAGCGCCGGCGCGGCATCGGCGATGCGGGCGAGCGTTGCCTTCTCCTGCCATTCCTGCCCGTAGCGGATCGACAGCGGGTCGAGGATGAAATGCAGATAGGCATGCCGCACCTGGAACACCTGTTGCCGCATGACCTCCTCAATGTGCTCGCGTGGCGGCTGCGCCGAAGGCGTTACCACCACGTACATGTTATTCCCGTAGCTGCGCGACTGCGTCTGGCCCGCTTCGCCGAGTAGGTCGATATAGATCTGGAAGTGCCTCCCCAGCACCCCGCTCGTGGGGTTCCGGAGATAGGCGTTCGCCTGCAGGATGGCCTGCGACAGCGGCGAATGGTAATACGCGATCATCTGATCGAAGGCGGGCTGAGCCTTTTGCCACAGCGAAGCGATGTCCGCGTCCTTGTACACCCGAGTCATCAGGTCGGACAGGCCTTCCAGCGAAGCCACGTCGGGCGGTACCTGATTCGGGGCGAAGCGGATTTTGAAGTCGGGCGGCCCGTCCGTCGAAAGCGCGAACGAAATGTACTGGCCCAGCGCCGCCCCGGGATCCGTCTGGTTGTGAACCAGAAAGAACTGGTGCAGCTCCTTTACGGAGGGCAGCGACTGCTTCGATGCCAGTTGCTGGCGCACGTATTTGCGCAGCGGGTGTTCGGCGGAGGAGTTGGCGCCAATATCGTATCCGGCGGCGTTGATGGCCGCCAGAACCGCGAAGACCGATTCACTGGCGTCGAGCTGGCCCTCTTCGCGCGGCCCGGCGGATGTGGATGCATCCGGAGCCGTGGCGGGCGGTGGGGTCGTTTGCGCCGCCACAGCGGCGATGGATACAGCACAACTTATCAGGAGGATTCGGATGCGACGAAATGTCAAAAGATACAGCCTGCCTGGTCACAGTGTACAAAAACCGGGTCCGGGGAACAGGGGTCCGGGTCCGCGGAGCGCGGCGAATCGCAGGAGTTCTTGACATATAGGGCGCCTTTATATAGGGTGTCTTTATATGGATCTCCTACAGGGCACCCTCGACATGCTCGTTTTGCGAACGCTCGCCGCCGGCCCGCTGCACGGCTACGGCATCGCAAAGAACATACGGAGCACGTCAGGGGAGGCTTTGGACATCGAGTTCGGATCTCTTTATCCGGCGCTCAAGCGGCTGGAGGCCAAAGGGTGGATCGGTTCGAGCTGGGATACATCCGAGCACAAGCGGCGCGCTAAGTACTACACGCTCACTGAGGTCGGGCGGAAGAAGCTGGCCCAGGAACACTCGCGCTGGGCGGACTTCGTGAATGCCGTCGCACGAATTATGGGGCCGGCGCCGGGGACCAAAGCATGAGCGTCTGGACACGCCTGAAATACTTATCCCCGTCCCGTCGCGACCGTGAGGAGCGCGAAATGCAGGCGGAAGTCGAGTCGTTGCGCGCCATCGCCGGCGACGGCGAACTTGGCAATCTCACAGCAGCGATGGAGGAGGTACGCGTCGGCTGGGGCTGGACGTGGCTCGAAAGCATCGTCGCCGACGTGCGCTATGCACTGAGGATGCTGCGGCGGCAGCCAGGATTTACCGCGGTCGCGGTACTCTCGCTGGCGCTCGCCATCGGCGCGAACAGCGCGATTTTCAGTTTCGCCGACGCCCTGCTGCTCCGGCCTCTGCCGGTGCCGAACCCATCCGGGCTGCTCGATATTACAAACACCACGCCCGACAACCCATTCGAGGGCATGTCATATCCCGACTACCGTGACCTGCGGCAGGAGAGCCGCTCGTTCAGGGCAATGGCAGCTTATCGCCTTACTACAGTCGCTGCGGCGGCGAACCCCAGGGCCGCGGCGCAGGTCCGGCTGGGCATGCTCGTGAGCGACGGCTTCTTTCCCGCAATCGGCGTGGCGCCCGCGCTCGGTCGCACGTTCATGAGCGATGACCAGGCCGTGGCCATGGTGAGTTACGAGTTGTGGCAGCAGCAGTACGCGGGCGATCGCTCGGTCATTGGGAGCGCGCTGCGAGTTAACGGTATTGTCTGCACCATCGTCGGAGTGACGCCCGAGTCTTTTACCGGTCTCGACCGCTTCGTCCGGCCTACGATCTTCATCCCCCTGGCCTTGAGCCGCCGCCTGGAGATGGCGCCCTCTGATCCGCTCGAGGATCGCAGCCGCCGCGATCTGGTGGTCAAGGGCCGACTGCGGCCGGGCGTCACGCAGAAATCGGCAAAGGCGGAGCTGGCCGCAATCGGGGCCGCCCTGGCCCGAGAGTACCCAAAGACAAACCGAAATCGCCGAATGGCGTTGCGAACCGAGCTGCAGCGGCGGGTCCAGCAGACGCCTCAACTGCTCGCCTTGATCAAAATGCTCATGGGGCTGGTCGCGCTGATCCTGATCATCGCCTGCTCGAACCTGGCGAACCTTCTGCTTGCGCGCGCCCGTGCACGCGCTCGGGAGATCGCGATTCGGCTTTCGATCGGCGCGGCGCGGCGGCGCCTGGTCCGGCAGCTGGTTACGGAGAGTCTTGTCATTGCCCTGGCCGGCGCCGCGGTTGGCCTCCTGTTCGCATATGCCGGTATTGCGCTGCTGCAAACGTTCAATGTGCCCAGCGACCCGCCTTCCGTGCTCGGAGTCGAACTGGACTGGCGCGTCGTGCAATTCAGCTTTCTGGCGGCCGTGGTGAGCTGCCTTCTGTTCGGCGTCGTGCCGGCCTGGCAAACCGTCAAAACGGATTTCGTAACGGCGTTGAAATCGGGCGGAGACGGAGCCTCGGGGCGCGGAAGACGGACTCTCGGCCGCGACTCCCTGGTAATCGGTGAGATCGCCCTTGCCATGGTGGTGCTCATCGCCGCCGGCATGTTTCTCGCGGGTTTCCAGAAGATGCTGGCGACCACGCCGGATTTCCGCACCGACCATCTCATCAGCATGGACACCGCGCCCGCCATGCTGCACTATTCTCCCGAACAGACGAAAGCGTTCTATCGCCGGCTGGTGGATGCGGTCCGCGACCTGGCTGGCGTGGAGGGCGTCGCCATGGCGGAGTCGCTGCCGCTCTCCACATCGCAGACCACCCTCACAGTGGCGCCCGAGGGCTACCGCTTCCCAAAGGACCGCGAAACGGCGGTCGTGTTCGGCGGAGCGGTGGACGCCAATTATTTCCGTACGATGCGGATCGAGATTATACGCGGGCGCGCGTTCACCGAGGACGACCGCGCCGGCACAAGGCGAGTGGCGATCGTGAACGAGCAGTTCGCGAAGACCTACTGGCCGGGAAAGGATCCGATCGGCAGGCGCATTCGTCTGGAGCGCCCGGACGGAACGGCCGCCGAGGTGGTCGGCGTGGCGAAGACCGGCCATTATCTGACCGTGAATGAGGCGCCCGCGCCGTATGTGTACCTTCCATATGAGCAGAACCCCCGCGAGCGCATGACCCTGATCGTGCAGTCCTCCGCCGACCCAGGCGCCCTGGCCGCGCCGTTGCGCGAAGCGGTTCGCGCCATCGATCCGGATGTCCCGATCTTCA
Organism: Bryobacteraceae bacterium; assembly: GCA_035653295.1. Classification (GTDB taxonomy): domain Bacteria; phylum Acidobacteriota; class Terriglobia; order Bryobacterales; family Bryobacteraceae; genus DASRCB01. The sequence continues at coordinate 11,325 of DASRCB010000229.1, read as the reverse complement.
ATCTCCGCCCCGTGTCCACGCTTTATAAAAGCCGCGCCACGGACACCTGGCTGCAGTTCTTCCAGATGGTCGGGACCATCGCATTCATCGGCCTCGTGTTGGCAATCACCGGCCTCTACGGCCTGATTGCGTACACGGTGAGCCGCCGCGTCAAGGAGCTGGGCATTCGCGTCGCGCTGGGTGCCGAGCGGCGCGACGTTCTCTGGCTCGTGGAGCGCCGCGGGCTGATTCTCGCCGCCGCCGGCATTGTCGGCGGCGCGGCGTTAACCATGGCGTTTCGTTCCATTCTGTCCGCGGCGTTCTTCGGCATCGGCTCCTCCTCCCTCGGGGTATACGCTGTGGTCGCACTTCTGCTCGCGCTCGTAAGCGCAGCCGCCAGCTACGTCCCGGCGCGCCGGGCCGCGGCGCTCGATCCGCTGCGAGCTTTGCGGAACGAGTGATGGGGGGTGGGCTTCGGCTCGACCGAGCCGGCCAGGCCGCTCCACAATCGCCCTGAACGGACGAACACGGACCTGCGTATTTGGTAGTACATGCCCCGACCTCCCGTCGAATCCTCCTTCGAGCGCACGCTCGCCGTTACCGGTCCCGTCGACCTCGACGTCGCCACACACTCCGGCCTGATTCGCGTTTGCGGCGGAGAGCCTGGCGAGGTCCGAATTCGAGCCCTGTTCCGCGGCCAGCGCTGGATTTTCGGATTCAGCGATCCCACCGACAGGATGGCCGAGCTGACCGGCCGGCCACCCATCGAGCTGCGCGGCAACTCCATCCGTGTGGGCGATTTCGGCGATCGCTGGCTTCTGCGTGGCATCACCATGCTGCTGGAGATCTCCGTCCCTCGGGATACCCGCGTGCGGGCGCTGGTCGATGCCGGCGACGTCTGTATCGCGGGTATCGCGGGTCCCGTTCTGAGCAGTGCCGATTCGGGCAGCATCGAAATCACGGACATTGACGGCGACGTGCGCGCCTCGGCCGACTCCGGCGCCGTCCGCATCCGCCGCGTGAAGGGTTCCGTGGACGCGCAGGCCGACTCCGGCTCCATCGAGGCGCTCGAAATCGGCGGAAGCATCAACGCGCGAACCGATTCCGGAGAAATCCGCCTGTCGCAGTCCGCCGCCGCGCCCGTTTCTGCGGAAGCCGATTCGGGCAGTATCGCGCTGCAACTGGCGCCCAATGGCGGGTACAACGTGCGCGTGAACACCGATAGCGGCCATGTTCGAACCCCGGAAATGGCGGTGGATAGCCGCCTTTCGCGTGGCGAAACTGTGGGCCGCATTCGCGGCGGCGGTCCAATGATTCACCTGCAAACGGATTCCGGCAGTATCGAGATCGTGTAAACGCTACTGCGGGAGGGTGAGCTGGTCGTTGATGTTGCGCACCCCGCGCACCTTCTTCGTCAGCTTCTCCGCTTTGGATCGCGCTTTCAGGCTGTCCACCTGGCCGCGCAGAGTGACCACGCCATCTTTCACCTCCACCTGAAGGTTGCCGCCCTTGACGTCCGGGTCGGCTACAAGGCGGCGCATCACTTCATCGTGGATGTGATCGTCGCTGATGACCTGCTTCTCGCGCGCGGGCGCGGGGACCAGGAGAGATGCGCCAAGGAGGAAAGCTGCGAGGAACCTCATGACTGCAATGTACATGATCTCAGATGAGCCTCATTCGTTATCCTGAATTCGTGAAATTTCCACGCGCCGCCGGAATCCTGCTGCACCCCACGTCGCTGCCGGCTCCGTTCGGCATCGGCGACCTCGGGCCGCAGGCGTACCGCTTCGCGGATTTCCTCCAGGCGGCGGGAATGCATATCTGGCAGGTGCTGCCGCTCGGTCCCACCGGATATGGCGATTCCCCGTATCAGTCGTTCTCCGCTTTCGCCGGCAATCCCCTGCTCATCAGCCCGGAGCGGCTGGCGCGCGAGGGCCTGCTCACCGATGCCGATCTAACCGGCGCGCCCGAATTCGCCGAAGAAACCGTGCAGTTCGAGACGGTGATGCCATGGAAGCGCGACTTGTTGGGCCGCGCCTTCGAGCGTTTCCGTCCGAGCGCCGACTACGACCGCTTCTGCGAGCAGAACGCCTGGTGGCTGGACGATTTCTCACGTTTCATTGCATTGAAGGACGCCAACGAACAAATCGCCTGGACGCAATGGAGGAACACCACTGAGCCTTCACCGCGCGACCTGGACCTGCGCCGGTTCGAGCAGTTCTGCTTCTCGCGCCAGTGGTGTGAGCTGAAGCAATACTGCGCCGATCGCAGCACCCGCATAATGGGCGACATTCCGATCTACGTCGCGCACGACAGCGCCGACGTGTGGTCGCATCGCGATCTGTTCGAACTCGATGAGCGCGGCAACCCGACGGTGGTGGCCGGCGTCCCCCCGGACTATTTCAGCGCGGACGGCCAGCTGTGGGGCAATCCCATTTACCGCTGGGCCCATATCGAAGAAAAAGGCTGGGGCTGGTGGATCGACCGCATGCGCCAGACCTTCACCACCGTGGACATGGTGCGCCTCGATCACTTTCGCGGCTTCGAAGCGTACTGGGAGGTGCCCGCCGGAGAAAAGACGGCCCGCAACGGGCGCTGGGTCAAGGGACCCGGCGCGAAGCTCTTCGCTGCCGTCGAGCAGGCCCTCGGCGCGTTGCCAATCGTGGCCGAGAATCTGGGCGTGATCACGCCCGAAGTGGAAGCCATCCGCCACCGCTTCAACTACCCCGGCATGAGCGTTCTGCAATTCGCCTTCGGGACCGATCCGCAGGCGCCCACCTTTCGCCCGCACAATTATCCTCGCGAGGTGGTGGCGTACACCGGCACCCACGATAACGACACGACGGTGGGCTGGTGGAACAGCACCGCGGCCACCGACAGCACTCGCTCGGAGAAGGACATCGAGGAAGAGCGGGACTTCACGCGCGCGTATCTGCACAGCGATGGCCGCGAAATTCAGTGGGATTTCATTCGGACCATAATGGCTTCGGTTGCCGACACGGCCGTGGTTCCCATGCAGGACGTGTTGGGACTCGGCAGCTCGGCGCGCATGAACCTGCCCGGCAGCACGCGCGGCCACTGGCGCTGGCGCATGCGGCGCGATGCGATAACATCGAGTCTTTCCGAGAGACTCGCGCGTCTGAACCGGCTCTACGACCGGTAAGCTGTGGAGGCATTTATGCAGAAGCCCGCGCTGCGCTTCTGGCAGATCTGGAACATGAGCTTCGGATTCTTCGGAATCCAGTTCGGATGGGGCCTGCAGATGGGCTTCATGAGCTCCATCTACGAAAAGCTGGGCGCCACGCCGGACCAGATCCCCATGCTCTGGCTTGCGGCCCCGCTCACGGGATTAATCGTCCAGCCGATTATCGGCCACATGAGCGACCATACCTGGAACCGCCTGGGCCGGCGGCGGCCGTACTTCCTCACCGGCGCAATCCTCAGCTCCCTGGCGCTGGTGCTCATGCCCACGTGCTCGGCGCTGTGGATGGCGGCCGGGCTGCTGTGGATTCTGGATGCGTCCATCAACATCAGCATGGAGCCGTTCCGCGCTTTTGTAGCCGACATGCTCCCGGAGCGCCAGCGGGCGCGGGGTTTCGCCATGCAGAGCTTCTTCATCGGGGCGGGCGCCGTGCTGGCCTCGGCGCTGCCGTTCATTCTGACCAATTACCTGCATGTGCGCACAGAGCGGGGCGGCATCCCCCTGCCGATCCGCGCTTCATTCTTCGCCGGCGCCGCGGTCTTTTTCGGCGCGGTTCTGTGGACCGTCCTGACCACCCGCGAGTATCCTCCCGAGGATCTGGAGGAGTTCCGCAGGGCGAAGCACAGTTCTCGCGGGCTGGCCGTCAGTGCGCGCGAGATCGTTTCAGCGATCCGGGCCATGCCTCCCACCATGCGCCAGTTGGCCATCGTCCAGCTGTGCACCTGGCTGGGTCTGTTTTGTATGTGGCTCTACTTTGCCCCCGCGGTGGCGTGGAACATCTTCGGCGCGCCGAGCGAGAAATCGCCGGTCTACGACGCCGGAATCGAATGGGGCGGCATCTGCTTCGGCATGTACTCGCTGGTGTGCTTTCTGTTCTCCATGGCCCTGCCTGGCCTGGCCGCCCGCCTTGGGCGCAAGGGCACGCACATTCTGTGCCTGCTGTGCGGCGCCGCCGGACTGCTCGGCGTGGCGCTGATCCATGACAAGAACTTCCTGCTGTTATCCATGGCCGGCGTCGGCATCGCCTGGGCCAGCATCCTGTCCATGCCGTACGCGATCCTCGCCGGAGCGCTTCCCGTGGCGCGTATCGGAATCTACATGGGCATCTTCAACTTCTTCATCGTGCTGCCGGAGATCATCGCCTCGCTCGGTTTCGGCTGGGTCATGAACCACGCGCTGCACAACAACCGCCTGGCCGCCGTTGAGGCCGGCGGCGTTTTCATGATTATCGCAGCGCTGCTGATGAGACGCGTTCAGGATCGAGCGGTCGTCGCGGCAGAAGGCTTCGAGGGCGCCGCCGCGCCGGCTCGCGGTTAACAAGTACTCGACTCGAGCCCCAAACGGCCGGGACACGGAGGTGCTTCCTCTTGACATCCCACAGGAATCCGTGTGACACTCCTCTATGCATCCCACAGGAGGAGCGCCATGAGCGGTGATAAGTCGGAGATTCTTCAGGGCACGCTCGATCTGATGGTCCTCAAGACTCTGGACGCCATGGGCCCTCTCCACGGCTACGGAATCGCGCGCCGCATCGAACAGGTCAGTGAGGATGCGTTGCAGGTGAACCAGGGCACGATCTACCTGTGCCTCGTGCGGCTGGTCGAGAAAGGCTGGGCCAAAGCGCAATGGGGCGCCTCGGAGAACAACCGCAAGGCGAAGTTCTACGCCATCACGAAATCCGGCCGCAAACAGCTCGCCCGCGAAGCCGAAAACTGGGGCCGGGTCGCCGGGGCTATCGGCCGGCTGCTGCGGCTTGCCTCCGGGAGATAGCGGATGTCGTTCACAGCGGCCCGCGTAATCGCCTCGCGAGTTCGCGCGTTCTTCAAAACCGCTAGCCTGGACGACGATTTTCATAAGGAGCTCGAAGAGCATCTCGAGCTCCTCACCGCGGACAACATGAAGGCCGGCATGAGCCCGGAGGAGGCAAGGCGGGCCGCGCTGCTGCGCCTCGGCGGTATCGAATTGAACAAGGAACGTCATCGCGAGGCGCGCTCATTTCCGAGGCTCGATGCCCTGCTTCAGGACCTGCGCTGCGAGGTGCGCGTTTTGCGCCGGAACCCGGCCTTCACAGCCGCGGGTGTATTGACCATGGCGCTCGGCATCGGGGCGAACACCGCCATTTTCAGCGTCGTAAATGCCGTCCTGCTCCGCCCGCTGCCGTACCCGGATTCACAGCGGCTGGTAACCATGAAAGCCAATCAGTCGCTGCTCGATATGCAGGACATCGCCGGCTGGACGCACTCGTACGAGGCCGCCGGCGGGGTCACGTATCAGCGCCTCGATTTTAGCGGCGGGACGGAGCCCGTGCAGATCGACGCCGCGCTGATCAACGCCGGCCTGTTCCGCGCACTCGGCGTCATGCCGGCCATCGGCCGCCCGATCGCCCCGGAAGAAGACCGCTTCGGCGGTCCGCGTGTCGTGATCCTCAGCGATGGCTTTTGGCGGCAGTACTTCGACGCCTCCGCAGGGATCCTCGGACGAGCGATCACGCTCGGCGGCAACAGCTACACCGTAATAGGCGTGATGCCCTCCGGCTTCGCCATCCCGCAAACCAGGGCCGACGTGCTTGCATCGCTGCGCGTCGTTTATCCGGAGGGCGCCGGGTATCGCGGCGTGCACTTCCTGCGGACGTGGTGGCGTCTGAAGCAGAGCGTGACCCTGGCGCAGGCCCAGGCCGAACTCGAGCCGCTCGATCGCCGCCTGGCTTCGTTATATCCCGCCGAAAATCTGGACCGGCACACAGTGTTAGTCCCCGCCCGGGAATGGCTCGCGGGAAAGAGCCGCCCGGCGCTGCTCATGCTGCTGGCCGCCGTCTCCATGCTGCTGCTCGTCGCCTGCGCAAACTACGCCGGCCTGCTGCTGGCGCGCGCCATCGAACGGCAACAGGAAATCGGAATGCGCGTGGCTCTCGGCGCGAGCCGATCCCGCATTGTTGCGCAAATGTTAACCGAGAGCCTTTTGCTGTCGCTGCTCGGCGGCCTGGCGGGTCTCGCCCTGGCCGCCGCCGGAGTCCGCTGGCTCATGCGCCTGAAGCCGGACTCCCTCGACCAGATCTCCGGCGTTCGAACCGATGTGCGAGTGCTTCTGTTCGCGCTCGCCGTTGCGCTGATCTGCGGCATTATTTTCGGGCTCGTGCCCGCCTGGGGTGCGATGAAATCGTTTGCGGGCCACAGCACGGCCGTCACCGCCAGCAGACTCACTGCCACCAGGGCTGGCCAGCGATTGCGCAACGTGCTGGTGGTCGCGCAACTCGCGCTCGCTCTCGTTTTGTTGACCGGAGCGGGGCTGCTCATAAAAGGCCTTTGGCGCCTGCATTCGGTGGATCCGGGTTTTCGTCCGGAAAACCTGCTCACGATGTTCATTCAGCTCCCCCCATCGCGCTACTCCGGCATCCCCGCGCAGACGCGGTTCCGGCGCGATCTCCTCGCCAACATGAACGCCGTTCCGGGCATTCAGGCCGCCATGATCAGCGAGCTTCCACTGTCCGGCGAGTGGCTTTTCCATTCCTTCGTGCTCGAGGGGCGGGCGCCGGTTCCGAAAGGCTCCGAGCCGGAAGTGCAGGCGCGAAGCATCATGGGCGATTATTTTCGAACCATGCGAATCCCCTTGCGCGCCGGGCGCGATTTCACCGACGGCGACCGCGAAGGAGCTCCGCTCGCGGCAGTCGTCAACGAGACCTTCTCGCGCACTTATTTCCCCAACCGGAGCCCCATCGGTGCGCGCTTCCGCTGGGCCCGTGAGGAAGGACCTCCGCACTGGTTCACCATCGTCGGGGTGGTCGGCGACGTAAGGCATTTCGCTCTCGAGCAGGCTGATGAGCCGGCCGTGTACATGTCGTATGCGCAGTCGCTTCAGGAATGGAAGCGGTGGATGTACATCGTGGTCCGGTCCCGTGGCAATATCGCCGCCCTCGCTCCCCTGATGAAGCGCGCCGTTTGGAAGGCAGACGCGCTCGTTCCCGTGACCCACCTCCGACCCATGCCGGACATCATGCGCGCCTCCACATCGCAGCGCCGCTTCAATATGCTGCTTCTCGGAATCTTCGCGGCCGTAGCTTTGGCGCTGGCCGCCGTCGGCATCTACGGCGTGATCTCGTACGCGGTGACCCAGCGAACCCAGGAGTTCGGAATCCGCATGGCTCTGGGAGCCGGCCGAACCCACATGATGAGGATCGTGCTCGGACACGGAACAGCGCTGCTCTCATGCGGCCTGGCCGTCGGGCTGCTGGCGTCGCTGGGTTTGACTCGTCTCATGTCCGGCCTGCTCTTCGGAGTGACGTCACAGGATCCTGCCACGCTGGCCACCGTTACTACAGTGCTCGCGCTCGTGGCGCTGCTGGCGAGCTATTTACCCGCGCGTCGGGCCATGAACGCCGATCCAACCCGCGCTCTGCGATACCAGTGAACGCTCCGAGCGGTGGCCCGCCCTGGCGTGACCTCCCGCGGGCCGCCTCGCGCCGCTTATTCGTTCATTCGAAAGTTAATCTCGATCCGCGTCTCTGCTTCCACCGGGCGGCCGTCCACCATGGCAGGCTTATAAATCCATCTGCGGATCGCGTTCTCGCACGCGCCGGCCAGAATCACTGAGCCGCTGAGCCGGCGCACGTTCCGAACCCGCCCATCCTTCCCAATGGTTGCCTCGAGACGCACCAGGCCCTCCGTCTTTGAGACGCGTGCAGCCTCGGGAAACACGGGCGCGAAACGCTGGATCAGCTGTGGCGGGTCCACCTTTCCTCCAACCACCACCGTCGGCGAAGGCTTCGGTTTGAAAACCGGAACCTCGGGCCGGTTCGCCGGCGCCGGGAGCGCCTCAGCCACCGCTGTTCCGGACGTCTGCACCGACAGCGCAGGCTCGGGCAGCATGACGCGAGCGGTGTCGGCGCGCGGTTGCTCTGGCGGCGGTACGAAGGCCCGCTCCGGAATCGCCGGCGATTCGGAAACGGCGGCGGTTGGCATATCCTGCGGCGCGTCGGATTGCCCGCGCACCGTCACTTCGTAGGGTTTGTCTTCGCCAAAGACGATGCTTTCGGGCGCCGGTTTCGGCAGAGCCTCACTCGAGGCTGGCGCGACCGCTGCGGTGTTGTGCTCACTGGTAGCCGTCGCCGGCCGCGCTGGACGCAGCAGTAACGATGCCGTGCCCGCCGACGCCACGATGATTACACAGGCGGCGAACACCGCGATACGGCCCCGCGCGGAGCGATTCTTCGCGCGCAGCGTTTCCAGCGGCGGGGCGCCGCGATCGAATGCCTGTTCGAGCGGCGGCGGCGCCTTGGGCGGCGATTGCCGCAGTTGCTTGGCCTCAGCCGGCACACGCAACACGGCTTCGGGTTCCTGAGTGGGCGCGGGGTCCGAATGCCCGTCCGCGGCGGGAACAGGTTCGGAATGTTTCAGAGCGCCGAGGATTCTTTCTCTTGCATCCATGGGGGTTCGGCGGGCTATCCATGGTGCTATCGGCTCTTCGCTTCGCAAACGCCAGAGGCACAACACCAGGGCCGCGGCTCTGAAATACCTTACAGAGAGATCTTCAGGCGGCTCAGTTCCCGCCGCGCACGGCCGGCGAACAGGGCAAATCCGCTCGCCTGCGCCTGCGCGGCAGAAAGCCGAAGCCGCTGTTCTGCCTGCTTCGGATCGCCGTAGCTCGCGGCGGCAACCCCGGTCGCCAGCAGCACCTGAACGCGAGCCAGCCGGTTCTGGCTGCTGCCGAGCGTCTTCACCGCGGTTTCAGCCATGGCCCGCGACCGGGCTCGTTCCCCTTCACGCGCGAGCGCCTCACTGAGCATGGCCCGCGCCACCGCGAGTTCATCGCCGCGGCCCGACCGCTCCAGTTCGGGCAGCGCCTTGTTGAGTTCCGCTTCGGCGTCTCGGTCCCGCCCCTGATCGATCGCTATGCCGCTGAGCACCAGATCGCTGTGCGCGTCCGCTCCCGCTTCGCCCAGGTGCTCCTGTTCAGCCGCGGCGCGCTGCCCCATCTGAATCGCGGCCGCGAATTCCCCGCGATGCCCCAGCACCAGCGACAGACTGCTCTCCGTCGATGCTTCGCTCGTACGGTCCGCAAGCGCGCGGCTCAGGTCGAGAGCCCGCTGAAGATCCCTTTCTGCTTCGTCCAGCTTGCCTTCGGCATCCAGTAGATCTCCCATGCTGCTCAGCACGAAGCTCTCGCCGTACTTTCCATTGACGGAGGCGAACAACTGCATCGCATCGTGGAAGTCCCGCTGCGCTTCGCGTGACTCCCCTTTCCGGAACAGCACGTATCCCAGATTGTTCAGGGCCGTGCCGATGCAAACCGCGCTTTTGACCTCTCGGCAGATGTCCAGCGATTGCGAATAATATCCTTGTGCCTCGTCCAGCCGGCCCTGGTCGCTCGACACCATCGCCAGATCGTTAACGGCCTCGGCGGCTCCTTCCTGAAACCCGATGCTCCTGAACGTCGCAAACGACTGTTGAAACAGTGAGCCCGCTCGCGCGAGATCCCCCTGATCCTGAGCCACCAGAGCCAGTCCCCGGAGCGCCCGGGCTACCCCCGCCAGGTTGCCCATGCGCTGGAAGATGTCGCGCGCCGATGTGTACGCCGAGACCGCTTCCCCGCTCTTGCCGAGCACGCGCGACGACCAGCCTTCATACAAACGCGCCTCCGCCGCAAGCAGGAGCGCGCCGCGGCTCATGGCCCCCGCGGCAGCCCGCCGCGCGCAGGTCTGTTCCAGCACGTACGAATCGGCCGCGTTCGCTGCTTTGGCTTCCGCCAGGTCAACGCGCGGGTCGGACGCGATCAGCGGCCCCATGCGCCGAATTGCCGCGATGGTCTTCAGCGCGTCGGCGCTGCTTTGAACCGCGGCGAGGGCGAGCATGTAGTCCGGGTTTCCGGGCGACAGCCGGAGCAGATGCCGGTACGCCCCCGCCTCCGACGGACGCCGCAGAGTTTCGTAATATTGCGCTTCGATCAGCAGCCGGTCTTTTTCGGGCAGCCGCTCACGCAATTGGAAGGCCCTCTCCGCTTCCTCGCGGGCGCGGCCATCGTAGCCGAGAGCCGCCCATGCGCGCGACAGCGCGGAGTGTGCCTGCGGGTAGTCCGGCGCGGCCTCTACCGCGCTCGCCAGGTCGTCTTTGGCGGCTATGGTCTCGAAGGATCGCAGTTCCTCCAGTCCTCTGGAGTAGAGCTTCATCGCTTCAAGACTGCCGGGTAGAGCGGTGCGGACGCTCTCCGCCGCGAGAGGCGTCGCCCGCAGCCGCAGCAGTGCGCGCAGCCGTGCACTGGCGGTGGACAGCAGCGCCGGAAGATCTGACTCGCGCCCTGTCGCCGCAACCGAACCCACCCTGGCGCCGGAACGCGCGTCCGACACATCCACGTTCAGCACAATGCGGCCCGAATCCTGCGGGGCGTCGTACGACCCAAACACCACGAGATCGGCGCCGAGGTCCGATCGCACCTGCTGCAAAGTCTCGCGTGACAGCCGATCGGAATCGTGGATGTCCAGTTCTGTTTTGCTCCGTGCGACCTCGGCCGGTGGCACGACACGCACCTGACCGTCGGCGCCAAGGTCGGCATCGAGTGCGACGGAAAACATGAGTGACAGATACGCGGCGCGGGAAGACGCCGTCTGATTCCTGAAACCGAGCACGGCGACGGTCGGCGCAGGATGGCGGCGGGGACCCTGCCGCCCGAGCCAAACCCACCCGCAAATTGCCGCGATCGCGACTGCGGTTGCGATTGCCGCCATTCGCCGCCGCGGCCGCCGCTGTACGCTCTCCAGCGCGCGATACAGGTCCTTCCCATTGGCGAAGCGATTTGCCGGATGTTCCGCCAGGCATCGCCGCAGGAGCGCCTTGGATCGTTTCGATAATCGGATGTCCCGCAGAGCGGCGTCGGCCGCGGCAATCACCGCCTGAGGATCGCTGCCGGACGGGCGCTTGCCTGTCGCTGCTTCGCAAACAAGCAGCCCGAATCCATATACGTCGGAAGCGGGAACCAGGACCCCGCGCTTTTGCTCCGGCGCCATGTACGCAGGCGTGCCCGCAATCCGAGCCCACCGGCCATCTCCGTTCGGAACCGCCTGTCCCGCCGCGATTCCGAAATCCATCAGCACGACGCGGAAACTCACGCCGCTTCCGGCAAGCATGACATTCGACGCTTTGACATCTCCGTGCACG
>DASRCB010000228.1:0-32175 GCA_035653295.1 Bryobacteraceae bacterium | reverse complement strand
TTCCGCGGGCGTGCGCTGCGCAGCCGCCGCGCCTCCTCCTCAGGCGCGATTGTCTATCGACGCGCAGTCGCTGGAGCGCACGATCCGTGAAGTCACCCGGCGGCCGGAGTACGTCTGGCGCGAACCACGTCTGCCCGGCCTGTCGCCGTCTTCGAACGCGTTCCTTGCGTTCACGGAGCAGTCGGTGGAGTTTATTGCCCGCCAGATTGGCCGTGTCATCGCGTGGATTCGAGACGCGGTGGATGCGATCGTGCGCTGGTTGACAGGTAGCCGCCCCGAGACCCTGCCCGATGCACGAACGCGCGGACCCGATGCGCGCCTCGCCGGCGCCGTGCTGTATCTGTTGATCGCCATTGCCGCGGGCGCGCTGATCGCGCTGCTGTTTCGCGTGCGTCTTCGGCGGCGGCGCAGTCGCGCGGCGGTGGCCGCAATGCCTGCTCCCGCGGTTCTGAATCTGACGAGCGACGATATTTCACCGGATCAGGCTCGGCAGGACGAGTGGCTGGCGATGGCCGCGGACTTCGCGAACTCCGGCGACCTGAGGCTGGCGACGCGGGCTCTGTATCTGGCGACGCTCGCCGGGCTGGGGCGCAGCGGCCTGCTCACGCTGCACCGCTCCCGATCGAACCTCGATTACCGGCGCGAGCTGGCGCGAAAAGCGCGGGCCAACCCCGCGGTCCAGCAGACGTTCGCCACGATCGTGAGCGTGTTCGAGCGCACCTGGTACGGACTCCATCCCATCTCGCGCGATGCGTTTGATATGTTTCAGGGCGATGTGCTGGCAATAAGGACCGATGGGCCCGCGAGTTAAGGTTGTGCTCATAGCCGCGCTGGCTCTCGGCTTTGCCGCCGGGCTCGGCGAGCTGTTCAATTTGCGCTTCGAATCGGGCGACGTGTACCCCGCGTATTCGAGCTTTCGACCGGACCCTCTGGGGACGCGCGCATTGTACGAGAGCATTGCCCTTCAGCCCGGCGTGACGGTGCTGCGGAACACCGTTCCACTCAAACAGGTTCACGGTCGAAACACGACAGTGTTCCTGCTGGGTCTGAATGGCGATGCAGGCGTTGCTCAGCTGCAGAGCGAGATGGCGCCGGATATCGAGCGGCTCGCGGGTGACGGCGCGCGGGTCGTCATCGCGTTCCTCCCGGAATGGCGGTACAAGGTCCCACGGAATTCGCCGCTGGAGCGGCCGGACCAGCCCTCGCCCAAACAGGAACAGGAGAAAAAGAGGCCCGCCGCGGCGCAGGCGCTGTTACAGAAGCTGGGCGTGTCGCTGGCGCGCGAGCACGCGACGAATCGAACTGCGGACGTGAAGATCGATGAGGCCGACCTGCCGCGCCATACTGCGCTCTGGTTCGATCGCCTTGCGCCGGAATGGACCGTGGTGCAGACGTGGCGCGACCATCCGGTCCTTATCGAGCGGCGCTGGAAGGCCGGCTCCGTCGTGCTCATCGCGGATTCCTGGATGCTCAGCAACGATGCGCTCTCGAAGCAGCCGGACGCGCAGGCGCTGTCCAGCCTTGTGGGTCCGAACCACACTGTCGTTTTCGACGAAAGCCATCTGGGCATCGAGGAGGCCGGGAGCATCGCCGGGCTCATGCGCCGATACCATCTGGTGGGAGCGGTGCTGGCGCTGCTCGTGCTTGCCGCCCTGTTCATCTGGAAGAACGCTGCCGTGTTTCCCCCGCGCGCGCCCGCAGCACGGCGGGAGTATGCGCGTCTGCGCGGCGGCTCGTCCGCGGAAGGTCTGGTCTGCCTGCTGACGCGCAGCATTCCGCAACGGGAGCTCGCGGCAGTGTGCGCGGCTGAATATCTATCGCTGCTCGCCGCGCAGCAACTCGCCGGCTGGCAGAGGGAACGACTGGAATCGGCGCTGGCGGCGAGTTCGACATCCGAGCACCCCGCGGCCGCATATCAGCTCGTGCATAGAACACTGGAGGAAATCCGCCATCCATGGAAGCAGACTTCGAGCAGTTAAGGGGCGTCCTTGAACGCGCGCGCAGCGAAGTGAAAAGAGTGGTCATTGGTCAGGACCAGGCCATCGACTTCGCGCTGGTGTGCATCTTCACCGCGAACCACGCGCTGCTGGAGGGCGTTCCCGGCGTGGCAAAAACGCTGCTCACGAGAACGCTCGCGCATGTCCTCGGCGGGACTTTCGCACGGGTGCAGTTCACGCCGGACCTGATGCCGTCCGACATCACGGGCACGAATGTCTACAGCATGCAGCGCGGGGAGTTCACGCTGGTTCGCGGACCGGTGTTCACGACGTTCCTGCTGGCCGACGAGATCAACCGCGCGCCGGCGCGTACCCAGGCGGCGCTGCTGGAAGCGATGCAGGAGCGCACCGTGACCATCGATCAGGAGACGCACCCGCTTTCGCCTGACTTCACCGTGTTCGCGACGCAGAACCCGATCGAGTACGAGGGCACTTATCCGCTGCCGGAAGCGCAGAAGGACCGCTTCATGATGAAGATCCCGATGTCCTTTCCGGAGCGCGATGAGGAAGCCGAACTGGGGCGGCGGATGCTGACCGGCGCCGCGCCCGAGGATGCGCTTGCGGCTGGGTGCGTGCAGCCGGTGCTTCAGCCGGAACAGCTGTCCGTGGTGCGGCGTGCGCTCGCGGCCATTACGTTTGCCGAAGAGCTGGCCACATACGCGGTCGATCTCGTCCGGCGCACGCGATCGCACGAATCGGTGATGGCCGGCGCGGGCCCGCGCGGGACTCAGGCGCTGCTGCTGGCCAGCCGCGCATATGCCGCCATTCAGGGCCGCGATTTCGTCATCCCGGATGACATCCGCGCACTGGTCATTCCAGTTCTGGCCCACCGCCTGGTGCTGCGGCCGGAGTTCGAGCTGGAAGGGCTGAACGCGGCGGAAGTATTGCAACAGATTGTGGCGGAGATCCCGGTTCCCAAATGATCGTTCCGCGCACACGATTATTGGTCGCTTTCGGGTTTGTGGTCGTCCCGGCTGCTTTGCTCGCGGCCGCGCCAGGCGCTCTGTTTGCTGCTGTCGTATTGGTTGTTTTGTTCGTTGCCGTGCTGGCGGTAGATGCCATGCTGGGCCGCGGAAAGACAGAGGGTGTTGCCGTTGAACTGCCGCAGGTGATCCGGCTGGTGCGGCGCAGGGGCGGCACCGTTCCCGTGGTGATTCGGGGGGCGGAGCATGCGCAGCGTACGGTGCGTGTTGGTATCCTCGTGCCCGCGGAGCTGGGCTGCGAGCGCGACGATTTCGATGCCGCCGTGCCCTCCGTTCTCTCCATGGAATGCAAGGCTCCGATTCGCGGCACGTTCCCGATTGGCGCTGCCGCCCTTGAAGCAGCGTCGCCGCTGGGCCTGTGGAGCGTACGGCGCACCGTTCCGCTGCAAAGCGAGGTCCGTGTCTATCCCGACCTCGGCGCCGACCGGCGACTGCTCGCGCCGCTGCTGACTCGGCGTGGGTCGGGGCTGCACATCCAGCGGCAGGTAGGGCGTGGCCGCGAGTTCGAGAACCTGCGAGAGTACATCCCCGGGGATGCGATCAACGAGATTCACTGGAAGGCTACGGCGCGCCGCAGCCGCCTGGTCACGCGAACGTTTCGCATCGAGCGGGCGCAGGAGATCTATGCCGTCATCGATTGCTCGCGGCTTACCGGACGCGCGTGCGCTGATGGCGACGACATTCTGGAGCGCTATGTCAGCGCGACGCTCGGCCTTGCACTGGCCAGCCGGCAACAGGGCGATCTGTTCGGGCTGATCACGTTCAGCGATACGGTGCACGCGTTCGTTCGCGCGGGCAGCACGCACGCGCACTTCAGCGCCTGCCGCAACGCGCTGCTCGATCTGAAATCGCGCATGGTGACGCCGGATTACGGGGAGCTTTTCACGATCCTCGATGCGCGGCTGCGCCGGCGGGCGATGCTGGTATTCCTGACGGAACTCGATGATCCGGTGCTCGCGGAGGACTTCATACGGGCTGCGGCGACGCTGTCGCACAGGCACCTGCTGGCGGTCGCCTCGGTGCGCGATGCCGCGACGCGATCCTTGTTCGATCTGCCCGCCGCTTCCGACTCTGAGGTTTACGAACGCCTGGGCGGGCACCTGGCGTGGCGGCGTTTGCGCGAAACAGCCGGCAAGCTGGGGGCGCGAGGCATTCGAATGATGACCGCCGACGCATCGCGCCTCACGCTGGAACTGGCGCAGTTTTATCGAAACGTGCGGCAGAGGCAGGCGATATGATTCTCGACCTCGAACGGTTCGTCGCCGAAAATCGGCCGCACTGGCAGGAGCTGGAACGCATGGCCGACCGGCTCGGCGCGGATCCGGGCGCGAAGCTGAGCTATGAGGGCGCGCGCCGGCTGCATTACCTGTATGAGCGAGCGTCAGCCGATCTCGTGCGCCTGAGCACGTTCAGTGCGGAATCGCAAACGCGGCGGTATCTGAGTGCGCTGGTGGGGCGCGTGTACGCCGAAATTTACGAAACGCGCCGCCGGCAATCCCGTTTTTCTCCCGCGCGCTGGTTCTTCGGTGAGTTTCCCCGAATCTTCCGGCGGCACTTCGGCGCGTTCATGCTCTCGGTCGCGCTGACGATCGCCGGGACCGCCTTCGGCGCGTTTGCAGTCGCGGTGGACCCTCTCGCGAAGCAGGTGCTGATGCCGTTTCCGGGGCTGGAGGGCGATCCCGGGGAGCGCGTTCGCCAGGAGGAGGCCGGGCCGAACAAGCATCTGGCCGGCCATCGCGCGACGTTCTCCGCGCAGCTGATGACCCACAACACCCGCGTCGCGCTTTTCACGCTGGCGCTGGGCATCACCTGCGGCGTAGGCTCCGTGCTCATGTTGTTTTACAACGGCGTGGTCCTCGGAGCCGTCGCGCTCGATTATGTTCGCGCCGGATATACGGTATTTCTGCTGGGGTGGCTCATGCCGCACGGTGTGATCGAGATTCCGGCGATTCTCATCGCCGGCCAAGCCGCGTTCGTGCTGGCGAAAGCGCTGATTGGCCGCGGTGACAGGACCCCTCCGCGGCAGCGTCTTCGCGAGGTTCTGCCCGCCGTGGTCACACTGGCCGGCGGCGCCGCCGTGCTTCTGGTTTGGGCGGGAATTGTAGAGAGCTTCATCTCCCAGTACCATCGGCCCGTGCTGCCGTACGCCGCCAAAATTGCGTTCGGCTGTTTCGAGCTGATCGCGCTGTGCGCCTTCCTGGGCACGGCGGGGCGCGGCGGCGAGGCTGGCGCGCAGTCATGATCGAGCGCACGCTGACGGTGCAGACGCCCGAAGGCGTAACCTTCTCGTGGACGCTTGCGGGTCCGATCACGCGTATGCTCGCGCTCATCATCGATACCTGCTGCGTCGCCGCCGCGGCGCAGGGCCTGCGAGCGGCCGTGGAGGTTGTTCACGCCGTCAGCGCGGACTGGGGCGTCGCCCTCAACGCAGTCCTGTTCTTCGGTCTGGACGTCGGGTACGCCATCGCGCTGGAATGGCTCTGGCGCGGGCAGACGGTTGGCAAACGCGTTCTCGGCATCCGCGTCATCGATGCGGGCGGGCTGCGGCTCTCACCGGCGCAGGTCATTGTTCGGAACGTGCTGCGCGCCGTCGACGCGCTGCCGCTGTTCTACGGCGCGGGCGGCCTGGCGTGCGCCGTCTCGCCTCGGGCGCAGCGATTCGGCGACATGGGCGCCGGAACGGTTGTCATTCGCCACGAAAGCGCGGAGCATCCACAGCTCAGCGAGACGCTTCGGCTGCAATACAACTCGCTGCGCCAGTGGCCCACGCTGTGCGCGCGCCTGCGCCAGCGCTGCACGCCCCAGGAAGCGGAGGCCGCGCTGTCGGCCGTGCTGCGCAGGGATGAACTGGACCCGGAGGCGCGGCTCGAACTATTCGACGATCTGGCCCGCCACTTTCAGGCGAAGCAGGCGTTTCCGCCGGAAGCGCTGGATGGCCTGAGCAGCGAGCAGTACGTTCGCGATGTCGTCCAGATCCTGTTCAGCAGCGGCAGGAAGTAGCGGGATGCGGGTCGTTTCTCTGCTGGCCAGCGCAACGGAGATCGTTTGCGCGCTGGAGGCGGGCGCGACTCTCGTTGGCCGCTCGCATGAATGTGACAATCCCGCGTGGGTGCGTCGCTTGCCGTCGTGCAGCGAGCCCGCGTTCGACGTTTCGATGTCGAGCGGCGATATCGATCGCGAGGTAAGGCGACGCATGCGCCTGGGCGAACCGCTCTACCGAATCGATACGGACTTGATTCGCGAGCTGAAGCCGGACCTGATCATTGCCCAGTCGCACTGCGAGGTCTGCGCCATCACTCCCGGCGACCTCGAACGAAGCGGCGGATGTATTCCCTGCGTGCCTGTGCTGCCGCTGGCCGCTTCGTCGCTGGACGAGATATTTGCGTCGATCGGTCAGGTGGCCCGCGCACTCGACCGGGAGGAGC
Source organism: Bryobacteraceae bacterium (assembly GCA_035653295.1). Taxonomy (GTDB): domain Bacteria; phylum Acidobacteriota; class Terriglobia; order Bryobacterales; family Bryobacteraceae; genus DASRCB01. The sequence goes on along the minus strand of DASRCB010000228.1, from coordinate 25,770 downwards.
GCGGCTGTGCGCTGGTCGCCGGTGAGCGGCAGCGTCTCGCGTCGCTGCGAACCGCGGGCCTGCGGCGTCCGTCGCTGGCGGTGCTGGAGTGGACCGACCCGATCTTCCCCATGGGCAACTGGGGACCGGAACTGGTCGACATCGCCGGCGCCGAACCTGCGCTTGGAAATCGCGAGCAGCACTCGTTCGCGATCGCATCCGATCTGCTGAAAGGCTCCGATCCGGAGTATGTGATCGTAGCGCCCTGCGGTCTCGACCTGCCGCGCGCCTGCGGTGAGCTCTCGGTACTGGAACACTACCTGTGGTGGCACGAGCTTCGCGCCGTGCACGACGGCAGGGTCGCGTTCGCCGACGGCAACCTGTTCTTTAATCGCTCCGGCATGACCGTCGCGCGGACGGCGGAGATCATCGCGGAAATCGTGCACGGCATCATCTCCGGCGAGAGAAGCGAAGGCGCGCACTGGCAATGGATCCGCGAGCTGCGTGGTTACTTCAGATAAGGCACAAACCCGCGCGTCTTCGTCCGCAACCGGTAAACGGAATGCGTTGCCGTCAGATACAGCGTGCTCAGGTCCGCATCGCCCCATGCCAGGTTCGCCGGCTGCTCGGGCATCACGATTGTTCCCAGATGATGGCCGGCCGCGTCCCACACCCATACGCCGTGCGGCCCGGTAACGAACAGATTGCCGGCGCGGTCGACGCGAATTCCGTCCGGTACGCCGTCGTTCTTCTCCCCTGGCTCCTCGCCGAAGATGCGGCCTTTCGCGATCGTGCCGTCTGAGCGGAAGTCGTACACCCGGATGTTCCGACGCTCGCTGTCGTCAACATACAGCTTTTTGCCATCGGGCGAGAACGCGATCCCGTTCGGCTGCGCCAGGTCTGTCGTGAGCAGAGTCACCCTGCCATCCTTCCCCAGGCGAAACACACCCTGAAAGGCAAGCTCCTGCTTCTCGCCTTTGGGCAGGTCGAGCGTGGGATCCGTGAAGTAGAGCGCGCCGTCCGGGCCGAGTACGACGTCGTTGGGGCTGTTGAATCGCTTTCCCTGATAGCGGCCGGCCAGCACCTGATACTTACCATCGGGCTGGACGGCAATGATGGCGCGCAGCACGCTGGCGCAGTCGATAAGGCGGTGAGCGCGATCGTAGGTGCTGCCGTCCGGGTCGCCCAGCGCGATCACCTTTTCGCGCCGGCCGTCCAGGAAGACACGATAGATAAAGTTCTGCTCCTCATCGCTGACGTAGAGAAAGCCTTTGGGGTCCCAGACGGGGCCTTCAGTGAAACCGAACCCGCCGGCGATCTTCTCGGCCTTGGCGGAAGAGTCGATCAACGCCGCAAAGCGCGATGAGTCCTGCGCGCCCGCGAGCACGGCGAGGCAGATGGCGATGAGAGTGGGTTTGATCATGGCGTATTTGGCAGCGCGAAACTGAACACATCACTTCCGGCGGCGATGGCGACGTATTGCCGGCCGTTCACGGCGTAGCTCATGGGCGAAGCGTGTATGGTCTGGCCGGTGTTGAAGTGCCAGAGCGCCGCGCCGCTTTCGGCGTCGACGGCTTCGAACGACTCGGCATCGTCAGCGAAGAATACGAGGCCGCCGGCGGTGGTCATCGTTCCTCCGGATGAACGCCCGGAGCCGATCTGCGGGTATTTCCACGCGAACGCGGCGGTTTCGGGATTCCAGGCCAGCAGGATCTTCCGCCCGTGCTCGCCGGGAATGCTCTTGACGCCCGTCGCGTAGTACTCACGGCCTTCGCTGAATTCCTGGGGTTCTTTGAAGAAGCGCTGGCAATCCTCGTAGGCCATGAAGTACATGAGCCGGGTGGAAGGATTCCAGGATGGAGCGTACCAGTTCGTCGCCCCCGCGTAGCCGGGACAAACCACCGTGCCGGCGGAGGTCGGCTCGAGCCCGCTGCGCACAGGGCGGCCGTGCGCGTCGATTCCCTTCGCCCACGTCAGCTTTTCAACGAATGGCGCCGCCGCCAGGAATGCGCCGTTAGTGCGGTCGAGGATGTACACGAACCCGTTGCGGTTCGCCTCGAGGAGCAGCTTTCGCGGGGCGCCTCGCCAGGTCATGTCCGCCAGCACAGGCGTTTCCGTGGCGTCGTAATCGAACAGATCATGGGGCGTGAACTGGAAATGCCATTTCAGGCGGCCGTTATCGGGGTCGATGGCGAGCACGCAGTCGGAGTACAGGTCGTCGCCGGGACGCGGGTCGCCATCGAAGTCCGGCGCCGGATTGCTGGTGCCCCAGTACACGGTGTTCAGCACCGGATCGTATGTGCCCGGCATCCACGTGGTGGCGCCACCCCGAAGATACATCTGTCCAGGCCAGCTTTCCGATCCGGGCTCACCGGGGCCGGGAATGGTCCAGAAGCGCCATGCTTCTTTGCCCGTTTCGGCATCGAACGCAGCGATGAAACCGCGCACGCCGTCGTCGCCGCCCGAGGTCCCGACCAGCACCTTGTCTTTAACCACGAGCGGAGCGCTGGTGGCGCCATAGTTCGGATTGCCCGGCGCATACGCGACATCCCACAGCAGATGACCCGACCGCGCGTCCAGGCAAAGCAGGTGGGCGTTGTCGGTTTCCATGTAGAGCCGGTTGCGCCACAACCCGACCCCGCGATTGTGATGGGCCGAGGCGTCGTCGATGAGCCCTTCCGTCACCGCGCGTGAGTAATGCCAGACCACACGGCCGGTGGCCGCATCGAGCGCGAATGCATCGTTCGCGGACGTGACGAACATGAGGCCGTTGACGACGACGGGAGTCGCCTCCATCGAACTCGAGTTCGGCGAATGAAAAACCCATTCCGCGCGCAGCGCCGACACGTTCCGCCGATGAATCTGCGCGAGGCTGCTGAATCGGCGTCCGGTGTAATCGCCGTTATAGGAGGTCCAGTTCGCGGCCGGAGGGGCGGCGGCGACGTCCCCAGGGCGGACGTCGACGACGACGCTCATGGGCGTCACAGCCGTCGCGGCGCAGATCAGCAATATGGCGGAGGAGTGTCCCATGCGCCGCTTATGAGTACGATAATAACCAGTCGCATGAGACCGCGCTGCTTACCGATGATTGTTCCGGTGATCCTGCTGGCTTGCCACGGCCGCGGTGCGCCGGGCGCCGACTCGGGTGAGCGCCTGTTCGCGTCCACCTGCGCACGCTGCCACGGACTGGACGGCAGGGGCGGAGAGCACGGACCCAATATCGCCACCAGATCGGAAGTGAGGCGCTGGAGCGACGCGCAGTTATACCGCTTAGTCCATGATGGACGGCCTCAGGCTGGTATGCCCGGGTTCGCATTCATCGGCGCGGAACAGGTGAAGGCCGTTGTGGGCTGGGTACGGGCGCTGCAGGGACGTGCCGATACCGCTTCCGCGGCCGGCAACGCGGAGAAAGGGCGCGCGCTGTTCTTCGGCAAAGCGCAATGCTCCGCGTGTCATTCGGTCGCGGGCCAGGGCGGGTTGCTGGCCCCGGATCTTACGGCTTGGGCGGCGCGCAGCCGCGAGGTGGAGAGCATCCAGGATGGAACCATGCACGACGGCAGCGCGCGGCCTGTGGTGGTAACCACGTCCGATGGGCGCAGATGGGAAGGCGTCGCCCGGAATGAGGACAATTTCTCAATCCAGTTGCAGAGCCCGGATGGTCAATTCCACTTCATCGACAAGAAGACGGTGAAAAGCATCCGGCGGGAGGCGCAGGATTTCGGCGCGGCGCTCAGCGCCGGGGAGAGAAATGACATCGCCGCATTTCTGCTGGCGTGCGCCGCGCGGCAGTGATCGCGCGCCTGGGTGCGGGATCCGGGTTCGGCGGCGGCGTACCGGAGTCCACGTCAGCTGCTCGGGAGCCATTTCACCATCGTTATGGCGGTTCCCGCACCGGCGCCTGAGCGTATTCCGAACTCATCCATCAGTTTTCTGGAGCCGGGGATGCCCGCTCCGGGTGACGCGCCCGCGAGTACCCGCTCGATATCCGTAATTCCCGTCCCGCCGTCCTCAACCGCGATCTTCAAACCGAGCCGCCCCGATTCGGTTGTCTTGAGGACTCGAACCTGTCCGCAGGCTCCCGCATGCTGCACCACGTTCCGTGCGATCTCAGAAACGGCCGTCGCAATCTGGGTCAATGCCTGAGGACCGAAGCCGAGCCGGGCTGCTTCTTCGCGGACGATCATGCGGCTGAGGAGCACGTCCTGAATACGCGCAATCGGCAGCTTCGCGAGTTCGATTTCGTCGTGAGTATTTATGGCCGGCATGAATTTACTCCACGGGCGCCATGACACTGACGCGCGTTCCCCCGTTCGGCTCGCTTTCGATCTGAACCTCGCCGCCGAACAGCCGAACCAGTGCTTGTACGAGAACCAGACCGATACCAAGTCCGCGGGGCCGTTCCGCGCCATTCCAGAATTGTTTGAAGGCTCCGATTTCCCGAACGTGCCGCGCGGTCATTCCCTGACCGCGGTCGGCCACCGCGAGCTTCCAGAAAGTCCGTTCCCGTAAGACCTCAACGCCGATGGGAGCGGTTGCCGGGGAAAACTTGCAGGCATTGTCCACCAGCTCCGTAACGATGACCTCGACAGCCTCGGGAGCCAGGGGCAGGACGGCTTCCGGCGCCGAAATGTCCAGACTCCCGGTGCGATTCCAGAGCCCGGCGGCTCGATGGGCGGCATCTATGGCGATTTGTACCGAGCAGCTCGCGTTCGCGCTGGTGGCCGAAAATCGCCGGGCATACAGACTGGGCAGCTCACCGTACAACCGCAGCCGCCGTGAAAGGATCCGGAGGCGATCAATCTCTGTCTTCAGAGACGTTCCGATCTCATTCGTCTGCGGGTCTCCATGGGATCGCGCCGCCAGCGCCTCGGACAGCGACTCCAGGTGCGCCAGGCAGGTTTCCATCTCACGTGGCAGAGCGGCTGCGGCAAGCATGCCGGTGTCTGTCGCCCGTCTTTCTGCTTCCGCCAGCTGGGCCCGCCGCCGGGACAGGCGTTGTCGAGCAGAAGCCAGAAGCGCATCCGGATCGAACGGCTTGGTAATGTAGTCGTCTGCGCCTTCGTTCATCCCGAGCCGCACATCTTTTCCTCCCGCTTTGGCGGTCAGAAAGATGAAGGGGGTCAGGGCCGTCGCATCATTCCTGCGGAGCGCTTCGAGCACTCCGAAACCATCCGTGCCGGGCATCATGATGTCGCAGATCACAAGGTCGGGCGCTGCGTTCGAGGCTGCGGCAATCCCCGCCTCTCCGGAATCCGCTTCGCTTACTTCAAAGTCCTCGAACCGGAATAATTGCGATAGCTGCCGTCGCGCAACGGCGTCATCTTCAATGATCAATACTCGATTCATTGTTGTATTACCTCCGCGGGAACAGCGGGAGTCTCACCATACGTGTGCCGTCGAAGCCAGTCCGGCAGGCGCATTGTGACCGAGGTGCCCCGCCCCACATGGCTTTCCATATGGAGGGCGCCTCCATGCAGATCGGTGCAGCTCTTAACCAGAGCCAACCCGAGCCCGGTGCCCTGGATATCGCCAACATTGCTGCCCCTGTCGAACGATTCCGAGACGTGGGGAATGTCGCTGTCCGGTATGCCGATGCCGTAATCCTGTACTCGAAAGCTGATCCAGCCGTCGCCGTCGCTCTGGATATCCAGATCTACAGGAGTACCGGGCGGCGAGTACTTCAGTGCATTGGAGAGCAGATTCTGGAGCGCAATTTCTATGACGCGCTGATCCATGGCCACCCGCGCCGGGATTTGCGTAAATCGCGTATGCACGCGCTGCCGCCGGTCGGCCTTTTCAATGTTCTGATCGAGGAACTGCTCGCACCATGCCGGGAGGTCGAACGTATCGGACCGCAGGTCCCAGCGGCGTAATTCAAGACGGCTGGTGAGCAGCACTTTATCGATGAGGCGGGTCATGCGCGCCACGGAATCCCGAATCTCGGAAACCCGTTCCTGTCGGCCCGCGCTGTCCATGCGATCGCCGTAGCGCATCAGCATGCTGGCAGCCACATTGATGATGTTCAGCGGGGTCCGCAGTTCATGCGACATCACATCGACGAAGCGAATGCGGTCATGCCTCAGGAGATTACGGTCGAGATCCAGTTGCGCTTTTGCTTTCGCTCGTTCGGCCCGCTGCTCCGCTTCCTGTAATTCCCGGTTCACGGCCGGGCCCAGGCGAGCCAACTTGCCTTTGAAGAAGTAGTCCTGTGCTCCGGCGCGCATCGCCGCCACGGCCTGCGCTTCGTCGATGACACCCGACACAATGAAGAACGGCGTCTCGGGATTCCGCGCCCGTATCGAATTGAGCGCAAGCAGACCGTCGAAACCGGGGAGGTCGAAATCGCTGATTACGATCTGCCAATCCTGGCGGCCGAGCGTATCTTCGAGGCCGGCGATCGTATCAACACGGACGGCCGAGGGTTCAAATCCTGCCTGTTTGAGCTTCAGCAGCAAAAGCTCGTAGTCGTCCTCGCAGTCCTCAATCACCAGGACGCGCAGGGGCCTGAGAGCGTCGGTCACCTGGGACCCCGTGGCGGTTCGTTGGTGAGGATCCAGAACAGACCCAATTGCCGCACTGCATCCTGAAACTGAGCGAGGCTGACTGGCTTCCGGACGTAAGCATTCGCCCCGCTCTCGTACGCGCGCACCAGATCGATATCCTCGGTGGAGGTCGTTAGAATCACCACCGGCAGCACTTTCGTTCGGGCGTCCGCGCGAAGCCGCTGGAGCACCTCGATTCCATCGAGCTTTGGCATCTTGATGTCCAGGAGAATCAGCGCCGGCGTGTCCTGCGGGTTTCTGCCGGAATAGCGTCCCTGTCCAAAAAGGTAGTCCAGAGCTTCAAGGCCATCTTCGGCTACGACCACCTCGTTCAGGAGGCCCGACTGCTTGAGGGACATCACCGTCAACTCGGCGTCATCCGGCGTATCCTCGACCAGCAGAATTGGTTTGCTTGTCATGTAGTCTCGATTCATGTCTGGCGGTCAGCGTCCTCGGGAAACACTGGGTTATGCGGGATGGTGAAGAAGAACGCCGCTCCTTCGCCGGTCTTTGCGTCGGCCCAGATCCGGCCCCCGTGTTTTTGGATGACGCGCGCTGCGCAGGCCAGGCCCACACCGGAACCGGGGAACTCACGAGCCGAGTGAAGCCGTTGAAATGGCGCAAACAGTTTGGCCGCATAAGCCATGTCAAAACCTGCGCCGTTATCGCGCACCGAGAACACCTCGGCGCCGTCCTGCTGCTCCTTTCTGAACGAGATAAGAGCCTGCCTCTGACGCGCCGTATACTTCCACGCGTTTCCCAGGAGATTGTCGAGCGCGACGCGCATCAGCACGGCATCGGCCCTGGTCTGAAGGGAATCGGAAATAGCAAATACTACGTTCCGCGCCGGATCGGACTGCCGGAGTTCATGAACCACGTCTCGCGCGAGCACTGCCAGGTCCACCGGCTCGCGCCTGAGCTCGCATCGCGTGATCCGGGACAGCCGCAGCAGATCTTCGATGAGACGGTCCATCCTGGCCGCGGCATCGAAGATCTTCTGCAACCACGCGGATTCCTCGGCCGAGAGCTTCGCCGCTGCGCTTTGCTTCAGCGCCTCGCTGAATCCGTGAATGCTTCGCAGCGGGCTTCGCAGGTCGTGAGATACGGCGTACGAAAAAGACTCGAGTTCCTTGTTCAGCGCCTCCAGCGCCCGGTTGCGCGCTTCCAGGTCGTGATTCAGTTTCTCGATCTGTCGCTGCGCGCGTTTCAGATCGTTGATTTCGTTTCGGTCGGCCAGAGCCGCGCTCCGCAGATCCGTGTTCTCGTTGCGCGCCGCGAGATATTCGGCCTTCAGATCCTCGATTTCAATTTCCTGGCGCGCGTTGATGGCTTTGAGCTCCGTGTTGTCCAGCTCAATGCCGCCCCCGGCCCCGGCTGCCGTCTCTGGTTGCTCCATCTGCTCTCACTCCATAGGCCAAACTCAGAAAAGCTCAACGTTTTCGGCGAGCTTTTCTTCCTGTGCGTCCACCGGACTCAGCGCCGGGGATTCCTGAAAGTCGCCCGCTTCGTGCTCCACAACCTGGGCTGCCGCGGGGTCAGGATCAAAGGAGGCTGAATTCGTTTCGATGCTCATCTCTCTCCTGCCGTCGACAGCGTTTTCATGAACCGTCCGTTCGTGCGCCATGGTGTAATTGCGCTTGAGATCATCGAGCTTGTGGTGTGCATCCGAATCCGCATCCGTGTGCAGGCCGGCTATCTCTTCGAACAGAGTGATTGAGCGCGTTTCCGCCCGCGCCACGGCGGCGGGAAAGTGAATCGATCGGATCAGACGCTGTACGCTTTGCGTCAGCTGTGCCTCCATTGGTCCAATCGCCGACATCGAAGCCCGGAGACCCGCATCGAGACCGCGCAGCCTCGTCTCTGAGTCGCCGGCTTCGTCGGTCAGGAGTTTCTGCTCCATGGCCGCCACCTCCGCGTAATCCCGAAGCCGCTGTTCGAGGTCTTTAACCGCGTCTACAACCTCGTTCACGGACGAGGAGATTTCGTCCAGTTGATGCATGGACTCGTCCGCGATCAGCCTGGTGTTTCGCGCCACGACTTCCAGCGATGTGCCGGCTTCCACGTGGGCGGCAAACACCTGCGCGTTCAGTGCGACGATTCGCAACCGCAGCGCGAGCTCCAGAATCTGGGCTGTGCAGTCGCTGAACGTCGATTTCAGCCTGACTATCAGGTCCACCACGTCCGTTATGCTGTGGACGGCATTGGCGATCACGTGGAGCACCTCATGGATGCTCCCGATCGCGCTCTGTATGATCTCTCCATCCAGCGCCGCTCTGCCCGACCGCACCGCGTCGGTGGCCAGCGACCTGGACTCCGACTCCACCTCCGCGAGCCCCGAGTCCACCTGCCGGGCTGCGTCCGTCAATTGGTCGAACACGGCGTGCAACTGCCCCAGTTGCACGCGCCCTGCGCCGGCCAGAAAGTGCCGGCAATCAAGTTCTTCCGCTGCGCTGAAGCCGTTTGCGAAGTCGGACGGCAGGCGCGCAATCATTTCGTCGATGGCGGCGCAGATATGCTGGAATTTCTGGCGGGCCATATCCTGGCACTGCAGCGCGACGATCGCTCTCGAGACCCCGCCTGCGATATTGGCCCCGGCATCGGCGATCGATTGCGCGGCCTGCTCCGAGCACCTGAGGGCTTCATTGAGCGTTGACAGATGCGTTCGCGCCTGGGCCAACATGCGCTCGGTGTCGTTTCGCTGTTCCGCCGCCAGGCCGGTCAGCTTCGTCACCAGTTCTCCCGCGGCGCGGCCGGTTCGATCGAGCTCTTCGAACCTCCGCCCTACGGCCGACTGAACGTCGCGAACGATTCCTGCGATGCCATCCGCCAGGGTGAAGAACTGCGCCCGGGTACTCTCGTCGAAGGAACAGGCTTGAATGCGAAATTGTGTGTTGGTGGTTTCGAGTGGCGAAAGGGTTCGCATCAACGTGCCGCGTTCATGCGCGATCCGCGTCAGGTCGACATGCATGTTCGCGAACACCTGAAACACGCTGTCATATTGTTCCCGGCTCGCTCGCACCAGGTCTTCCGCTTTCTTGAGCAACTGAAACGCAAAATGGATGGCCGCGTCCTCAGACCGTCCCGCCGCCGCCTCCACGATCTCGCTGGACCGGTTTCGGACGCCCCGCGTCAGTGTCGTAATGTTTCGCAACAAACTTCCCAGTTGCAGGAACTCGTTCTCGAGGGAAGCTGTGAATACGTCCAGCGCCTGCTTTTCGTCCTGCAATCTGTTCCTGAGTTCGCGCACTCGCTGGAGCGTAAGCGCCGGGCCGCCGCGCCGCCATTTCCATAGCGTGCTCCGGAGTCGGATGAGCAGCGTGGCAAGCCCCGCGTTCATCGGCTTTCGGAGGCCTCCAGGCGGTGGCACTCGAGCGGATTCAGAACAAGTACTACTCGACCATCGCCCATGATGGCTGCGCCGTGAAATTGCCGGCACTGCTCCAGGCCACCAGCCAGGGGCTTCACCAATACCTCCACCTCGCTGGCGAAACGGTCCGCGATGAGGCCATACCGGACTTTCCCGGAATCGATGACCGCGATGGACAACTCTTCGGCGGAGTTCGCCGGAAGGTCGAACATCTCGGCCAGCGAGAACAGCGAATACACCTCGCCGCGAATCCGGGCCATTTGATGGCCTCGGTAACTGTGCGCGTCGGAGGCGGGGATCTTGACCATGTCACGAATAGCCGTCAGGGGAAGAATGTACTCGTGGCCGCTGGCCTCCAGCAGAATCCCCTTGGAGACGATCAGGCTGGTGGGCAGCTTGATCGAGAACGTCGTCCCGCAACCGGGTTTGCTGACGATGTCGATGGCCCCCTGAAGATCCCGGATATTGTTGCGCACCACGTCCATGCCGACGCCCCGCCCGGAGACCTCGGTCACCTTGTTCGCCGTGCTCAGACCGGGCAGGAAGACCAGGCGGCACGCCTCGGCATAGGACATTGCCGATCCGGCTTCGGCTGTTATGTGACCGGTCTCGACGGCCCTGCGTTTGAGCGCTTCTGCGTCCAGGCCGCGGCCATCGTCTTCCACGTGAATCAGCACGTTGCCGGCCTCGTTGCCGGCGCGCAGCAGCAGCCGTCCCGATGGAGGTTTTCCAGAGCGGCGGCGATCTTCCTGATTTTCCAGGCCATGGTCCACGGCGTTGCGGACCAGGTGAACCAGCGGATCTCCGATCTGCTCCAGGATCGTTTTGTCCAGCTCCGTCGCCTCTCCTTCGAGGACGAGTTGTACCTCCTTCCCCAGATTGCGCGCCAGGTCCCGCACCAGACGCGGAAATCGCTGGAATACGGTCTTCACCGGGAGCATCCTGATGGCCATCACGCTGGCTTGCAGCTCTTCCGCAATGTGCGAGATGCTGGCGCCCGTCTCCTTGAGCAATCGCGAGATGACGACGCGATCCTCCCCGGCCGTCACTTTAGACACCAGCGTGGGGAATGAACCCTTGGCCACAAGCAGTTCTCCAACGACCCTCATGAGCCGCTCGAGCTTTTCCTGATCAATGCGAATGGTGGTGGACGCGGCCGGGGAGGCAGGGGGCTGGCGCGTAGCCGCGGTGATTGCGCCGGGCGATGTGTCGTTCCGCGGCGCAGCCTCAATCTTCGTCCTTGCGGACTGACAGCATTCGCTGAGTTCGCGGCAATCTTTCGAACTCAGGTCGCCGCCGCTGCGCAGGGCGGTGTCCAGGATCCTGAGTTGCGAGGCGACGGATTCTTCCAGGTCCGAGCGCTTCTGGTACGCAGCGGCCGAGGCCAGCGTTTTCAGCCCGCGCTCATAGGTCTTCAGGGTTGCCCGGCTGGGCTGGCCCTTCCCCAGCTCCCGAAGGCAATTCTCAAAAATTTCGAGGCACTGCGTCGCCGTATTTCGAAAAGCCGAATCGGAGGCCGTATTGGAAGAGCATGCATCCGATTCGTCACGAATTTTGAGCTGCTCGAGAAGATGGGGCGGAAGGACAAAGCCACGCGACTGGCCCGCGATGTTCTCGAGGAGCCCTTGCATGGCGTCACGCGTTTCCAGCACCAGCGTAACCGTGGGCGCCTCCACCGGTGCGGCGCCCGCCTGGCGATGCGGATCGAGCTGCGACTCGAGCGCATGCGCGAGTCGAGCCAGCGACGGCAGTGGATGGCTGCTGGACAGAGAGGTTCCCCCCAGCTGGCCCAGCAATAATCCGGTGTTGCCCTTGATGCTGTGCACCGCGCGGAACAGCGCGGCCAGGCTTTCGCGCGATGACTGGTCGTGCTCTAAAGCCAGGGCGCGTTGTTCGATCGTCTCCAGATGCTCCTGGCACTCCACGGCGAACAGTTCGAGCGACTCAGATGGAATGTTCCCCAGCAGTGCGACCGCGGAGGACTGATCGGCCAGAAGCCGGATTGTCACGTCGCAATCGTCTTCGACAAACTCGAATACGTCGCGAATTGCACGCTCACCGCGTTCCGTTACCAGCTTTACTTCCCACCACAGATAGCAGCACTCCGGCTCGAGGTCGAAAAACAGAGGCACGTCCTCTGTGTGTGTGTTGATATGAGCCTGGCCCAGCACGCGAAGCTCGTCGAGCAACGTGATCGGATCGGTCCCGGAGTAGAAAAGGCCCTTGTGCGGGCGCATCACGATTTCAAACGCCGACCTCGCCGGCGCCCGAGTGGCGGGGATTTCAATGGAAGCGCCAGGCTCCTGCTTCGACTCCGGTCTCGGAACGAGCGCGGCTAAGGCCGTGCTGACCTCCCGTTCGCCGGGACATTCGGCCTCGGGGTTCTCCGCGCCAAGGATGGCGCGCAGGACGTCGCACGTCTTCAGCCCGCAATCGATCAGGGTGCCCGTAACCCCGAGCCGCCCCCCGCGGGCCAGGTCGAAGGCCTCTTCCACCTTATGTGCAACCGCCGCAAGATGGGTGAACCCTGCTGTCGCGCCCGAACCTTTGATGGTGTGAATGGCGCGAAACACGCGGTGAACCAGGTCGCCGTTCTCCGGCTCCGCCTCCAGTGCAAGCAGAGCCGTGTCCAACTCCTCCAGAAGCTCCAGAGCTTCCGCCCGGAACGAGGCGCGCATGCGTTCAATGATGTCCACGCTCATCGCCGTGCGCCACTCCTCACCGCATCACCCTCCTGACCGTGGCCAACAGTTCCTGCGGCTGGAACGGCTTCACGATCCATCCCGTCGCGCCAGCCGCCTTTCCCTGCATCTTCTTTTCCTGCTGAGACTCGGTGGTCAACAGGACGATGGGGACGAATTTGTACTCGGGCATGCTGCGAAGCTTTTTCGTCAGCTCAATGCCGTCCATTCCCGGCATGTTGAGATCCGTAAGGAACAGATGGAATTCGCGGCCCCCGAGCTTGGATAGTGCATCGCGGCCATCCGAAGCTTCGACCACCTCGTACCCGGCGCTCTCCAGTGTCAGAGCGACCATCTGCCGAAGACTGGGCGAATCGTCGATGCTCATGATTCGCTTCATACGGCGTCCTTTAGACCGGAAAGCAGCTCGCGGTGAAGGGAGCAGCGGTCCACTGCGGTGACAAAGGTCTCCGAGGGCTGTTCGACGACGAGGCAGTTCACCGTTTTCCGGAGCGAAACCAACAGCTGCAGCACGCTGGTGTCGATGTCGCTCAACTCACGAGTGCTGACCGACACCCTTGCGGCGGTGGTCAGGGACGATGCCAGCCGCGCGGCCAGTTCGCTCACGTCCCGCGCGGTTACCCCGCCCGCCAGTTCCAGCAGAATGTCCTGTCCCGTGCCTTCAATCCTGAACGGCATGCGCAACCTCAGCGCCCGGCGAGGACCAGCCGGATGTTCTCGATCATCACCGCGGGCTCGGAGGGCTTGACAATGTAAAGGTTCGCTCCGGCCTCGAAGCCCCGCATTTTGTCGGCGTTCCCGCCTTCCGTTGAAATGATGATGATGGGGAGATCCTCGTACTGAACTTCCGCGCGAATCCGCCGGATGAACTCATATCCATCCATGTGACCCATGTTGATGTCGGTGAGAATGACGTCGCACGGATGCATATAGAGCTTCTCCAGTCCGTCGTTCCCGTCCACCGCCGTGAGGACATCGAAATCGGCCTGCGTGAGAATGTGCGAGTGATAATTCCGGACGAACTCGGAATCATCGACGATCAGTATCTTTTTCTTCATGCCCAGCGCCTTTTATTCCTTCGCGTACACCAAATGGCTTTCAACCCGCTTCAGCTTGAACGCGCTCGAAATGCGGCCAACGGACTCCGAGTGGCCCAGAAAAATGTAACCGCCCCGATTCAGCGAATTGTAAAAATGATCGACTGCCGCCTTCCGTGAGCGGTCGTCGAAGTAGATCAGGACGTTGCGGCAGAAAATGAAGTCGAAACTTCGCATGCCGCGCATGGCCATCCGGTCATGCAGGTTGAGATGTTCAAACCGCACCAGCGACGCCGTCTTTTCGCGAACGATATAGCTGTCGCCGTCCTTGACCAGATACTTATCCAGGTAGTCGGCGGGCACATCGCGGATCGATCGCCACCAGTACCGCGCCCGTACGGCATGCGCCAGCATGTTTTCATCGATGTCCGTCGCCACGATCCGGCAATCCCAGTACTGGGACTGCGGGAAGACCTCCTGAACGATCATCGCGAGTGTGTACGCCTCCTCGCCCGACGAGCAGCCGGCGCTCCAGATTCGAAGCTTCTGCTCGCCCCGCGCCTGCTTCGCTGAAAGCACCTCCGGAAGGCAGCAATTCGCAAATGCCTCCAATTGCTCGTACTCGCGAAACATGTACGTCTCGTTCGTGGTGATCAGGTTGGCAAGCGCCTGCATTTCGGCTCCGTTCGGATCGGCGTAACAGAGGCGGAACAGGTACTCCTGAGGGTCCCCAAGGCCCAGCGCCTCCATTCGCTTCTCTACCCGCTTCTGCAGGAAATAGTTCTTCTTGTCTTCGAAATGCAGCCCGAGGCGCTGATAGATCTGCTGCGTCAGTTGATCGAATTGGTCAGACGACAGTTCCATCACTGCGCGCTCTTTCCACCCCAGGCCTGAAGCACTTCCGGGTCGGTCTCGCCGGAGAGGCGCCCGCGCAGCGCGGCTTCTGCCGCCTCTCCGCCCCCTTCGCGCACGGCTTGTATGGCGCCGATTCGGATCACCTTGTCGGGATCGTCTACACGGGCGACCAGAAAATCGAAGATGCCGGTTTCTGCGATGAGCCCGCTCAACAGGCGCAGCGCGTGATACGCAAGTTGCGGCGGATTCTTCGAGGCCATGTCCCGCAGCGGCTGCGCCAGCTGTGGTGGCATGGCCACCTCGGGATAGCGGTTCCGTAAGGACGTAAGCGCGTTGAGCACGGCGCTGTCGAGCGCGCTCACGCCCGCGAAGGACGCTATCTCGTGGACTTCTTCCGCGCTGCCCTTCGCGCCCAGCAGCTTGAGATACGACGGCCGCAAATACCCCGGCACTCGCTCTGTTCCTCCGAAACTGCTGCGGACCATCTCTGGCGAGGCGCCACTCCCGATCAGCGCGAGCGCCTCGATGCACGCGCCCAGCAACATGGGGTGTGCGTCCGCGGTAACCATGCTTTCGATCTGTTCCCGCAACTCGACCTGCCGCGTATTTCCGGCATTCTCGACCGCTGCAATGACCACGTTCAGCTCGCTGTCATGCAGGGCGCGGCGGCAGAGACGGAGCGCTGACGGGTCCGCAAGGCGTGAGACCACGTCGATGACGAACTTGCGCCGGTCGGGGCCGCCTTCGCGAAACGCTGCTTCCAGGTACGGTATCGTCCTGCTGCCCAGCGTCCGCAGGAGTTCCACCGCCTGATTGCGCAGAAACGAGTCTTCACTATCCAACAGGCCGACTGCTCCTTCAACCACGCCGTCATCTTCGATCTGCAGCAGGGCGGCGAAGATGGCTTCTTTTACGGCGCGAGAGGGCTCGACAGGAAGCCTGGCGAGCAGCGCGGGGATGCCGGCGGCATCGTTGGCGAAGCCGATGTCTTCTGCGGCGTAAATCCGATCTGGCTCCTCACCGCTGTCCAGTGTCTGAACGCACTGCTCGAGATCGGTCATTTTCCTGCGCCAACCTTTCCTACGGCCTGAATGATGTGTTGTGCTACTTCGTAATGCGGAGCGACGACGTCGGCTCCGCCGCGCTCGAACGCTTCCCTCGGCATGCCGTAAACCACCGCGGTTTCTTCGCTCTCAGCAATCGTGAACCCCCCGGCTTCGCGGATCCTGACCATCTGGTCGGCTCCGTCGTCGCCAATGCCGGTCATCAGAACGCCTACTGTGCTGGATCGATACGTCTCCAGTACGGCCTGCATCATGACGTCCACCGACGGCATGAAAAGAGTTCGAGGCTGCGCCGGCGTTCGAATGACAATTTCGCCGGTTGTCTTTCGATGAGGACACAGGTGCAGGCCTCCGGGCGCCACGTAACAGCGGCCTGCCTCAACGCCCATGCCGGCGCGAGCCTCCACCACGTCCAGTGCGCAGTGCTCGTTGAGCCGTCGCGCGAAAGCGGTCAGGAAGGAAGCCGGCATGTGCTGCACAAGAAAGACTGCGGCGGGCAGATCGGCAGGCAGAAGAGGAAGAACTTCGGAGAGGGTGGCGGGTCCCCCGGTCGAGATTCCGATGGCCACGGCGACCTCTCCCGTCACCTGCCAGCGAGCGACCGGCGTCTCCACGCGGTCCCGCGAAGCCAGTCGCCTCGCGCGGTTCCGGCTCACCCGTTGCAGCACACCCGAAGCGGCTGCTGCGCGGATCTTCGATACCAGCTCTGCGGCGACAGCTCCCAGGTCTGAGGAAACAGTACCGTCGGGTTTCGCGACAAAGTCAAATGCCCCCAGTTCGAGACACTCGAATGTCGTCATCGCCCCGCGCTGCGTCAGTGACGAAACCATCACCACCGGGCAGATCTTGTCTTCCAGGATCAGCTGCAGCGCCGTTATGCCGTCAAGCTTCGGCATATTGATGTCCATGGTGACGACATCCGGCCGCAGGTCCCGCGCCTTGGCGACCGCATCATCACCATCCCGCGCGACCCCGGCGATTTCCATCCCGGGCTCGGCGGAGATCACGCGTTTCAGTGTTTGGCGCATGAGGGCCGAGTCATCGGCCACCAGCACCCGAATCGATTTCATAGATTTGTGGGCGGCCGGGCGCCTTCAGACTGCGCGCCCGGCCGCGTTGGTTTACTCTGCCGGAAGCTGCGCCAGTGCCGTATGCTCGGACTTCGAGAGAATCTTTTCGACGTCCAGCAGGACCACCATCCGTTTTCCCGAATCAACCTTGCCGATTCCGGAGATGAACCGCTGGTCGATCCCGGAGTGAATGGCCTCGGGCGGCGGGGCGATGTCCTTCCTGGGCAGGCTCAGCACTTCGCGTACGGAGTCAACGATCAGGCCCGTCTTGACCCCGCCCAGTTCGACAATGATGATTCGCGACCGGTCGTCCGATGCCTTGGCCTCGAGCTCGAACCGTTTGCGCGTATCCAGGACCGGAATCACTTCGCCCCGCAGATTCGTTACGCCCTCGATGAACTGCGCCGCCTTGGGCACCTTCGTGATCTTCGAAAGACGATCGATCTCCTGGATTTGAGAAATCGGCACGCCGTACTCCTCGCCGCTCAGCATGAAAGTAACAAGCTGAACTTCGCTCAGCTCCTGCGACGTGTCGACGCCCGTCTCGGCGCTGTCGTTGCTCTGCTCGGCGGCTGCCGAAGTTGTATCCGCCCGGATCTCTCGCAGTTTCTGATCCCGCATCAGGTTCTTCACATCGAGAAGCATGATCAGCCGGTTGCCGTCATCCAGCTTGGCCACCGCCTCCAGCTCCAGTCCCCCGGCCGAAGTGACCATCGGTGGCGGATCGAGCAGCCTGCGCATCACGTTGAGCACTTCGTTCACATGATCGACAACCAAACCGAGAACGAAGCCGTTCGCATCTACGACGATAATGCGCTGGTCCTCCTGGATATTGGCCGCTACCTCGCGTTCGAAGTCGTGCAGCCCGGCGATGACCGCCGCCGCCGTGGCCCTGATTTCGTCCGCGGCCGCCAGTGTCTGCGCCTGCTTGATGGTCTTCTCATTCAGCCCACGCAGCCTGGAAAGGGTCTCCATCAGAACCTGGCTGGAACTGTTGGCGCTGCTGATCCAGGTCCGCAGGCGCTCCGGAATAGACAGGTCCATGTGATTGGCGGTGTCCGAAGCCGCCTGTTCGATCCAGCGTTCGTACTGCTCCCGAATCGTACGGCAGCTGCCGGCGAACTCATCGGCCAGTGTAGGCTGATGCAGCAGCTTCCGGAGGTCGACGATTGGAAGGATCTGCCCGCGGACCGTCAGAACCCCCAGCACATAATCCGGGACATCCGGGACCTGCTTGGGCGGCTGGACACGCAGGATTTCTCGTACGTGCTCCATCTCGAAGGCAAACTCCTCGTTTGCGATTCGAAATGTGACCATCTGCGCGATGGCTTCCGTGCCGGCCATCGCCGCACCGGATCGATCATGAGTGTTTCCATTGGCGCTCTCCGCCGTCGAGGTCTTTGTGCGGTGGCTGGCGTCAATCTGGCAAACCTGGCCGGCGTTCAGCGCCATAATGATTCGCTGACCGTTATCCAGCTTGACCACGCCATCGAGGTAATTCGCCGTTGTGCCCCGGATCGCCGGCGGCGGCGGATCGACGTCGTTTCGCAGCACCCGCGTCACCTGCTTGACCCGGTCCACCCGCAGCCCCGTCTTGACGCCATCGATATCCACAACGAGGACTCTGGTGCGATCCGTCTCGTCCGCCTTTTCCATCCCGAAACGGGTCCTCATATCAATGATGGGAAGAACGACGCCGCGGAGATTGGCGATCCCTTCCACGTACGGCGGGGTGCGGGGCACCTTGGCCATTTTAGGAAGGCGAATGATCTCCTGCACCGACATGATGTCGAATCCGAACTCTTCGTCCTTCAGCAGAAACGTAACGAGCTGGCTTTCTTCTTTGGAACTCGCGCGGTCTTGTGGCGTTTCACTCTGCATATGGGTCTCTTTCTCCTTTCAATCGCAGCGAAAGCTTACCCGTTCTGCAGTTCGTCAGCCTGGGACGCGATATCTTCTACCGCCTGAGCGATCTCCTGCGCTGCTTTTAATCCCTGTTCCGCGGCGCTTGCGGCTTCCGTCGTCGCACGGGTGGTCTCTTCCGCGGCGCTGGCGATCTGCTGGCTGGCCTTGCCCGCCTGTTCCAAAGCGGCCAGCGACTCCATTGAGCCTTTGGAGATCTCCTTCATGCCGCTCACCATGGCCACGCACTCGCGAGTGATCGTCTCCAGGTTGACGGTGCTGGCTTTCGCCTTCTCCACTTCCTGCCGCGATTTGTTCCCTGCCAGCTGAATATCCGTGGCTACCTTCGATATCTGCGTCTGGATGTTCTTCACCAGGTCCTTGATGCGGTCGGCGTTCTCGCTGCTTTCATTTGCCAGCGAGCGGATGTCACCCGCCACTACCGAGAAGCCGCGGCCGTATTCTCCGGCCCGAGCAGCTTCCACGTTGCCGTTCACGGCCAGCATTTTCGTCTGTACCGTCACCATCACGATCGCATCCACGATTTTGTCGATTCGCCGAGTTCGTTCCTCGAGTTCCAGAACGTTCTTCGCTGAATCCATGGACGCCTCGGCCGCCTTCCCGATATTGGCGATAAGCAGGTCGACATTCTCTTTGTTTGTGGTGAGCAGCGTTCGGATCCCCTCCGATTTCTGAACTCCCGCGTCGGCATTCTCACCCATGACCTTCGCGGCCTGAAGGAGCTGCGCCGCCAGAACATTGGACGTTTCCGCCGATTTTGCCTGCGCCGTGGCAGCTTTGTTGATCTGCTCGATGGCGATGGAAATCTGCGATGAGGACGTCTTCACTTCCTCGGCGTTCGTGGACAATTCTTCCGCCGTGGCCGCAAGCTCCTCCGCCGATTTCTGGGCGTTGGTGGAAGTCTTTAACGATTCCGCCATTTCCGCCAGCGATCGCGCCGCGTCATTCATCTCGGCATAGGCCTTGGACTGCTCCTGGACGGACTTCTGCGCCTGCTGGCAGGCGGAGGTCGCTTCCTCGGCCGCTGCGGCGATCTCCTCCGCGCCCTTCAAATAGTTCTTGGCGCCGCCCAGCGACTCCTGAGCGTTCCTGCGGATGTCGAGGCATCCGGTCTGGATCGTGGCGAAGTCGTTGGTGACCTTGGCAAGATCGCCGGTGACTACTTTGGCCTTCTCGATTTCGTCACGGCTCTTCTTCCCCGCGGATTCCGTGTCTGCCGCGACCACCTTGACCTGGGTCTGAATCTCGTTCACCACCTCCTGGATGCCGCGAGCGCTCTTCTCGCTCATCTCAGCAAGGTTACGGACCTCGTCGGCAACAACAGCAAAGCCTTTTCCATGCTCGCCGGCCCGCGCCGCTTCAATGGCCGCGTTCAGCGCCAGCAGATTGGTCTGATCGGCGATGCGCGCTACCGCATGGACGATTTTGCCGATCTCTTCCGACTGCCGCTCCAGCTCGGCCACCATTCTGGCCGATTCGATGTTCGCCTGCGCCGCGTCGGTAACGCCTTTGATCAGCTCTTCGATGTCGGCCTGAGTGGTCTTCGCCAGCGTTTGGAGTTCACTGACCTTCTCGAGCGAGGCATCGGCGCGTCCGTTGGCCACGTCGGCGGCCTTCTCAATCTGATTGATGGCCGCGCGCGACTCTTCAGCCGCCGTCGACGACTGTTCCGCCCCGGAAGCGATGGCGTGCATCGTCTTTTCCAGTTCAACGACTGCGCTGTTGGCTTCGGCGATGGCGCTCGCGACCTGCTCGGTGGCAGTGGAGAGTTTTTCCGCTACAGCCTGCGCCCGCGCAAGCGTGCGCGCCCTGGCCTTTTCCTCAGCCAGCTTCTTGGCGGCGAGGCGGTTCTGAGAGGCGTCATCAGCGGCGTGTGCGGTTTTGGAAGCTGGTGGAACCGGCCCGGTTCGCTGAGGTGCAAGCCGATTTGTCGCCAACCGGCCGATCGGCGTGGCGGAACCGTTTACTTTCGGTTCCCCTGTCCCTGTTTGCATCGATAGATCTCCTGGTTTCTGAGCAGCTTTGCAGCTGGAGGATATTACTACGGCTCTTTAGTGCGGTTTTTGCTCGGTTTGTCGCACGTTTTCATTGCGACATCCGAACCGTCAGTGAACACTGGCGGGTTGTGCTGGCTCGTGTCGATCCCAGAACACGTACTTCATATCGGCGGCGTCGTGCGTGCTCTTAGCGTTTGCAGGCTGCGGCAGTGAGTTGCCGATCACTGACCGTTTACGTCTCGTCAGCGGCGGTAAAGAGCCCGGATCGGAGCACAACAGCCGCACTCGATTCGTCGATGCGCACCACGCGGCCCACACCCCAGGACGCAAACGCCTGCTGCGGAGCATCAGCCAGGGCGATCTCACACTCCACGTCATCGCCGACCCTGCAGGGATTCGACTCGTTGAACCGCAGCAGCAGACCGCCGGTGCTGACATTGAGCGTAATGGCGGCATAGGCCCTGCCGTCGCCCTGCCTTCTTAACCTCGCGTCGGCCCCGATTGCGAATCTCGGTTCGCTTCGCCGGTCGGGTGGCGGTTCAGTTGGGGGTAGCTTACCTGGCGAGTGCATTCGTCCAACCCATAGTTCGCGTGGCGGGAAGAAACTCTCCGTAATTTGATCCGACACATTCCACTTACAAACGTCGACCGTTCTGACCCTCAACTTCGTGAGAGCCATGCCGCAACTTGTCCTGCCGTCATCCTGCCAATCGCGTGTAAGCAGGCGACCGACATTCCTGTGCGTCGGAGCGCGCCATTATACTGAAACATCGTCATGCGCGCCTGCACGAGACAAATGCTTCCGGGCCTTCTTGCCTGCCTGATGCCGCTCCTGGCCATCGCTCGGGACGACACCGCCCTCGCCGCTAAGCTTTCCGAAAAGATCAATGCCGCGCTGCAAAAGAGCGGCGCTCCGAGCGTGTCCGTTGCCGTCGTCGAGCATGGAGCGGTCGTGTTCGCGCGCGCTTATGGGAAGGCCGATCTCGCCGCCGGGCGCGCCGCCGACGCAAACACGCGGTACGCGGTCGGTTCCGTCAGTAAACAATTCACGGCTGCGGCGATCCTGCTCCTTCAGGAGCAGGGCAAGCTCTCGCTGGACGACAAAGTGGCGAAATATTTCCCGCAGTACACGCGGGCCGGCGAAGTCTCCATTCGCCAGCTGCTTTCGCACACCTCCGGCTATGAGGACTACGCCCCGCAGGATTACACCATTCCGGAATGGACGAAGCCCACCACGCCCCAGGCCATCCTCGATCGCTGGGCGAAAAGGCCGCTGAATTTCGACCCCGGCACGAAATGGCAGTACAGCAACACCAATTACGTCCTTGCCGGCGAAATTTTCGAAAAGGTCTCCGGCCAGCCGCTGCTCGCATTCCTCCGCGCAAATATCTTCGACCCCCTGCAAATGACCTCCGCCGGCGATTGCAGCGTGCCCCGCGCCGGTGACGCGGTCGCCTACACGCGCTATGCGCTGGGACCGCCGCGGCCCGCTCAGCGCGAAGGTCCCGGCTGGTACTTCGCCGCCGGCGAGCTGTGCATGACGCCGTCCGACCTTGCCCGCTGGGATATCGCATTCCTTCAGCACCGCATTCTTTCCGCCCGCTCGTACGAGGAGTTCACTCGCGAAGTGAAGCTGGCCAACGGCGACTCCACGCATTATGCGCTCGGCCTTTTTCTCGGCGAATTCCACAATATTCCGACCATCTCGCACGGCGGCGAGGTATCGGGATTCCTGGCGGAGAACACCGTTGCCCCCAACCGCGACGCCGCCCTTGTCCTCCTGTCCAACGAAGATGACATCGACCTGATCGGGCCGCTCTCCGATGAGATCGCCCGCGCCATGCTCCTTCCCGGAGAGCGCCCGGCCTCGGACGCCGAGATCGCGCAGGTAAGCGCCATCCTTACCGGTCTTCAGTCCGGCAAGATCGATCCGGCTCTGCTGACCCCCGATCTGCGGTCGTACTTCACTCCCGCCGCGCTCGCCGATATCAGCGCCTCTCTCACCCCGCTCGGAAAGTTGAAAACCGTGACCCGGGTCGGCGAGAGCCTCCGCGGCGGCATGACCCACCGTTCCTACCACGCCGAGTTCGAAAAGAAAACCGTCCTCCTCAACATCTACGTCATGCCCGACGGCCTCTACGAGCAGTTTCTCGTGGAAGAGGAGATCTGAGGATCCGCGCGGAACCGCGCCTTACTTCACGCGCGTCAGAGCGCGCCGGAGCGCCGCCTCGAACGTCATCACATCATCCAGGTTGTTGTAGAAATGCGCCGATACGCGCAGCGAACCGCGGCGCGCCGAAACGAACACGTGCTGCTCCTCCAGCGCGCGGCGCAGCGCGGTCGGATCGGCTCTTCGAAACGAGGCCGTGACAATCTGTGAATCGTGATCGGGCACGGTCGCGCCGGCGCGCTCCAGAATGTCGCGCAGTTCCGCGGCCAGCTTCATCACCCTGCGCTCGATCAGCGCCGGGCCGATCTCCAGCTGCATGTTCACTGCCGCATCCATGGCGCAGATCAGCGGAAACGGCAGCATGCCCCCTTCATACTTCTCCGCGCGCGCCGGCAGCTCCGGGCGGCCGTGGTGGAGATTGTCGACGTTGCGCCAGTCGCGATGACTGCGCCAGCCGATGATGTTCGGCTCCAGCCAGGCGCGCGTCTCGGCGGGAACGTACGCGAATGCCGCTCCGTTCGGACACAGCAGCCACTTGTAACCGTGCACCGCGAGCATCGTGGGCTGCACGTCGGCGGCATCGAACTTCAGGGCGCCGACGCTCTGCGTGCCATCGACATAAAGAAGGACGCCCCGCTTCCGCAGGCGCTCGCCCAGCCCCGACAGCGGTGGACGGAACCCGGTGGTGTAGTTGACGGTGCTCAGCAGCACCAGCCGCGTACGCTCGCTCAGCGCGGAGTCGAGGCCGGCCCAGTCGCATTCGCGAAACACGACGCCGCGCCTCGACAACGCCGCCGGCGCATACAGGTTATTCGGGAATTCGTGCTCCAGCGCGAGCACTTCATCGCCCTCGCGCCACTCGATTCCGGACATCAGAATCCCAAGCGCCGTAGCCGCGTTGTTCACGAAGGCGATGTCGTCCGACGAGGCATTGATCAGCTGCGCGACGGCCACGCGGGTTCGGTCCACGTCATCGAACCACGTCAGGAAGTCGTGGCAGGCGGTCTCGTCGCGGTGCGAGAAGTGCCGCATGACCGCCGACATGGTGCGCGTCGCGAGCTGGCCGAAGCTGGCGGTGTCCAGGTGAACGATGCCCCTGCGCAGCGCCGGAAACTCCTCGCGAATTGCGTCCCAGTCCATTCAGCGCTCCGGATGCGCTGCGATTTCGTTGCGCACGAAGGTCGCCGCCGCCGCCAGAGGCTTGTCGTGCGAAGCGTGGCCGCGCCGCTGCACCACCTCCACCATTCCCTGTGCCAGCTTCTTGCCCACCGTGATGCGCCAGGGAATGCCGATCAGGTCCGCATCCTTGAATTTCACGCCGGGGCGTTCGTCGCGATCATCGTAGAGCGCGTCGAGCCCTTCGCGCCTGCACTCCGCATACAGCGCTTCCGCCGCCTCGCGCTGCTGCGCGTCCTGGATATTTACGGGGGTGACAACCACCTCGAAGGGCGCGATAGAGGCCGGCAGGGCCATGCCGTCCTTGTCGTGATAGAGCTCGATCGCCGCGCTGAGAATCCGCTCGATCCCGATGCCGTACGAGCCCATGATCACGGTCACCTCCTCGCCGGCTTCGTTGGTCACGTGCAGCCCCATGGACTCGGAGTACTTGTACCCGAGCTTGAAAATGTGCCCCACCTCGACGCACTTGATCAGCTCCACGGGCCCGCCGCACTGCAGGCACGTGTCGCCGGATGCGGCCTGCCGCAAATCGAAATATTCGGGCTGGAAATCCTTTCCCGGCGTGACATTGCGCAGGTGATAGTCGTCCCGATTGGCGCCCGCGATCATATTGCGCCGGCCGCGAAGGGCTTCGTCCGCTACGATGCGCATGGGCAGCCTGCCCACCGGCCCGAGTGAGCCCGGATCGGCCCCAAACCACTCTCGAATCTCCTCGGGGTGGGCCGGGCGGACCTCGGCCACGCCCAGCGCCGAGGCAATTTTGGTTTCGCTCAGCGAATGATCGCCCCGCAGCAGCGCCAGCACGGGCTTCCCGTCCGCCACCAGAACAAGACTCTTCATCTGCGACGTTTCGGGCAGCTTCGTGAAACCGGCGACCTCGGCAATCGTTTTACGCCCCGGTGTGTGAAACGGCTCGGGAGTGAATTCGCCTTCCGGATCGGCGGCCAGTGGAGCGGAAGCGTGCGTAGCCGCTTTCTCGAGGTTCGCCGCGTAATCGCATTTCGCGCAGCGCACCACGTAATCCTCGCCGGCCTCCGACGGGACCATGAACTCGTGCGAATGGCTGCCGCCCATGGCCCCCGAGTGCGCCTCCACCGCGATGAACTTCAGCCCGCTGCGCTGGAAGATGCGGATGTAGGCGTGCCGGTGCTTTTCGTACGAGATGTCCAGGCCCGCGGCGTCCATGTCGAAGGAGTAGGAGTCCTTCATCAGGAACTGCCGTACCCGCAGCAGCCCCGATTTCGGACGCGGCTCGTCGCGGAACTTGCTCTGGATCTGATACCAGATCTGCGGCAGCTGTTTGTAGCTGCGCAGCTCGCCGCGGGCGATCGTGGTCATCACTTCCTCGGCGGTCATGCCCAGACAAAGCGCGCGGCCGAAGCGATCCTTCAGCCGGAACATGTTTTCGCCCATCACTTCCCAGCGGCCGGATTCCTGCCACACCTCCGCCGGATGCAGCGCCGGCAACAGCATCTCCTGCGCGCCGATGGCGTCCATCTCCTCGCGCACGATCTTCTGGATCTTCAGCAGCGAGCGCTCGGCGAGAAACAGGTAGCTGTAGATTCCCGCCGCGAGCTGGCGTATATATCCGCCGCGCAGTAAAAGTTGATGGCTGACCACTTCAGCTTCGGCAGGGTTCTCGCGCAGCGTGGGGATAAACAGCTTGCTCCATTGCATGGGGAAGTCTCAGTTTAGCAGTGGGTTGCGCCCAGGCTTCATTGACCGCATAAACATCCACGAGCACCGCAGGTATCGCCAGGCGCCCCCTGAAAAGCCCGTGAAACGTGCGGCAGGCAATCTTACGCGCTCGGTCGGCGCGAACGGATGGAGTGGTCTACGCTTCCCACCCGGAGCGAATCAATGAGCCTGCGCTCGTTCGCTGCGT
>DASRCB010000227.1:0-25051 GCA_035653295.1 Bryobacteraceae bacterium | reverse complement strand
CGTACCCTGCGGGATCCCGTGATGCGCGCCGAATATGTTCTCAAACAGAACGGGTTCGATATTGGCGAGCAGCGCTCCGCCAACGTACCTCCGGAGCTGCTGGAAGAAGTGTTCGAGCTGAATATGGCACTGGAAGAGATGCGCGGCGGCGATGACTCGGTCCGCCCGCAGCTTGAGGCTGCGCGGGCGAATTTTCTGCGCATGCGCGACGATATCGACCGCCGGATGGAAGCCTTGTTCCGGCAGTGGGATGAAACCGCCGCCCGCGAGAAACTGGTCGAAATTCGCGGCCTGCTGAATCGGCGCAAATATGTGCTGAATCTCGTCACACAGACAGAGGAAACGCTGGCCCCGGCGATGCAGGGGTAACAAATGTCAACATTTCAGATCGATTTCGGAAAGCGCGATCGTGTTGTGGGTATCGATCTCGGTACCACCAACAGCCTGGCCGCGTTCACGGACTTCACCGGTCCGAAGATCATTCCCGGCGCCGACGGCGACAAGCTGGTCCCCAGCGTGGTGTCGATCCTGCCTTCGGGCGAAGTGGTGGTGGGCAATGCGGCGCGCGAACTGCTGATGACGCAGCCCGAGCGCACGGTGTACTCGGCCAAGCGCCTGATGGGTCGCGGGCTGCACGACGTGCAGGACGAGCTGAAGCTATTCCCGTTCCACATCGCACCGGACAGCGCGGCGGTGATTCACCTCCAGCTTGGCGACCGCGTGCTGACGCCCCCGGAGATCTCCGCGGCCGTGCTGCGGCAGCTCAGGCAGAACGCCGAGGCGTTTTTCGGCGAGCCCGTGACGAAAGCTGTCATCACCGTGCCCGCGTATTTCAACGACGCCCAGCGGCAGGCCACGCGGGATGCCGGCCGCATCGCCGGACTGGAGGTGCTGCGGCTGGTAAACGAGCCGACCGCGGCGTCGCTGGCCTACGGGCTCGACAAGCGCCAGAACGGGATCATCGCGGTGTATGACCTGGGCGGCGGCACGTTCGATATCTCCATCCTGCGCCTGCACGATGGCATTTTCGAAGTGCTGGCCACCAACGGCGACACGCATCTGGGCGGCGACGATTTCGACAATCTGCTGCTGCGGATCGCGCTGGAGGATGTGGCCGCGGAGTGGGGCATCGATCCTGCGAGCGATAACGAGCTGGTGCAGCGGCTGCGCCGAGCCGTGGTTCACGCCAAGGAGCAGCTCTCCTTCCTTCCTGTGACCGAGATCGAGCTCGATTACCACGGCCGGCATTACGCGAGGGAAATCACCCGCGAGCTGCTGGAGAAGCTGATCGCGCCTATCGTGGACCGCACGCTCGCGCCCTGCCGGCAGTGCATCAAAGACTCCGGGGTCGCGGTGGAGCAGATCGATGAAGTGGTGATGGTGGGCGGCTCGACCCGCATTCCGCTGGTGCGGGCCGCGGTGGAGACCCTGTTCCGCACCCGTCCGCACACCGAGCTGAATCCGGACGAGGTGGTGGCGCTGGGCGCGGCTGTGCAGGCGGCCATCCTGTCGGGCGACGTCGACAAGCTGCTGCTCGACGTGACCCCGCTGTCGCTGGGCATCGAGATCATGGGCGGCGTCGTATCGAAGCTGATTCACCGCAACTCCACGATCCCCGCCAGCGCCACGGAGCACTTCACCACTGGCGTTGAAGGCCAGCGAAACGTGCTGATTCATGTCGTGCAGGGCGAGCGCGAGCTGGCGAAAGACTGTCGCAGCCTCGCGCGTTTCGACCTGAAGGACATCGAGCCGCAGCCCGCGGGGCTGCCGCGCATCGAGGTGCGTTTCCTGATCGACGCCAACGGCATCCTGAGCGTCACGGCGCGTGACGAACGCACCGGTAAAGAGCAGAGCATCGACGTCAAGCCTTCGTACGGCCTGACGGACGAGCAGGTGGAGCGGATGATCGAAGAGTCGTTCGAGAAGGCCGAGGACGATTTCCGCGAGCGGCAGGTTCGCGAGATGCGCGTCGAGGCTGACAATATCCTGCACGCCACTGAGAAGGCTAAGCTGAACGACGCCTGGTTCGAATTGAGCGAGGAAGAACGCGCGGCGGTGGATCGCGCGGTGAACGAACTGCTGACCGTGTATCATTCCGATGATCATGAAGCGATTCACGAGAAGATCGAGGCACTGAACAAGGCCACCATGAAGCTGGCCGAAAACATGATGAACACCGCCGTGCGCGGCGCGCTGAGGGGGACGAAGATCTGATGCCGACGCTGACCTGGGACGACCCTGAAGGGATTGCCATCGCGCTGGCGGAGGCGTTTCCCGACATGGACCCCACTCATGTCCGCTACACAGACATGCACAAGTGGATCACCGAGCTGCCGGATTTCGG
The DNA here is from genome assembly GCA_035653295.1 of Bryobacteraceae bacterium. Classification (GTDB taxonomy): domain Bacteria; phylum Acidobacteriota; class Terriglobia; order Bryobacterales; family Bryobacteraceae; genus DASRCB01. Next base: position 22,707 of record DASRCB010000227.1, on the reverse strand, counting down.
GGACGATCCGATGAAGTCGACCGAGGGCAAGCTGGAGGCGATCCAGATGGCCTGGCTGGAGGAGTACAACGAAGGGCACCAACCCTGATCGGCGCGCCCCATGTCGGCGAGGATGACACGAATCATCGACAGCAGGAAGAAGGCCCTGACACCGGCACAGCGGGAAGAGCTGCTCGGGACGTTAAAAGCCCGTTTTGATAAGAACCTGAACCGCCACCAGGGTCTGGAGTGGCCGGAGATCGAGGCAAAGCTGAAGGCTCATCCTGACAAGCTGTGGTCGTTAAATGAAATGGAAAGAACCGGGGGCGAACCGGACGTTGTCGGCCATGATCCGGAAACGGGCGAATACATAATTCACGATTGTTCGCCGGAAAGTCCCAAAGGTCGGCGAAGTCTCTGCTACGACCGCGAAGCGCTGGACTCAAGAAAAGAACACAAACCGCAGGACAGCGCGCTCGACATGGCCGCGGCCATGGGCATCGAGCTGCTAACCGAGCAAGAATATCGAAATTTACAGAAACTCGGAACGTTCGACGCGAAAACGTCGAGCTGGGTGAAAACACCTGCCGCTATCAGAAGGCTCGGAGGGGCGCTCTTTTGTGACCGCCGCTTCGATACTGTTTTCGTCTACCACAATGGCGCGGAATCGTATTATGCCGCGCGGGGGTTCCGCGGCGTGCTGCGGATCTAAGATTTGCCAGCAAGGGATGAATGTGCGAAGGACCACGACCGGCGAGATCCAGACCTTACCGCGCCGAGTTGCCGCTTTTTGCCTCTCGCTTCCGCGGGGCCGCTTTCGGAGCGGCTGCGATCCCGGCCGCGCGCAGCTTTGCAATACGAGTGATGAGTTTTACCGGAACCGGGTCGGTAAGCGGGAAGTGCACGGTCCCCTTGCGCAACTCATATGCCCTGAGCTCATCGGCAAGTTCCGCGAAGAATGTTCCCGATGCGGCAAACAACGAATAGTGGCCTTTGAAGGCGGCGAAATACAGCATCGGCTTCCCATGCAGCTTGTAGCCGGGCATGCCATAGCCAATCACCTCGACTGCGGCGGGAACCGCGCTCCGGATCGCCGCGCGCACCTGCTCGAGCTTCGGCCGCACGGTATCGGGCTGCGCGGCAATGTACTCGTCAACGGATGCGGGCGCACGTGATTTCATACACGTCAGAATTGGCTCAGGCCGCGGAGGCTACCGAAGCCGTCTGGGTCTCCAGCCACGAGTCAATCGCCGCCGCGGCCTGCCGGCCCTCGGCGATGGCCCACACCACCAGCGACTGGCCGCGGCGCGCGTCACCGGCGGCAAAGACGCCCGGCTCGGAGCTCATATAATTCGCATCTGTGGACACATTCCCTCTTGTGTCGAGCGCAACCCCGAGTTGATCAATCATCCCGCCGCGCACCGGACCGGTGAAGCCCATGGCCAGCAGCACAAGATCGACATCAAGAGTGAACTCGGTGCCTGGAATGGGCTCGAACCTCGGTGGCGCGCCCACGCGCACGGCGTGCAGCTTCTTCACATTCCCGTTCTCATCGCCGGTAAAAGCAGTGGTAGCGATGCTCCAGTGCCGCAGGCCGCCTTCCTCGTGTGAGCTTTCCATGCGCAACTGAAGCGGCCAAAGCGGCCATGGTGTAGACGCGTGGCGATTCTCCGGCGGCATGGGCAGAATCTCGAACTGAGCGACCGAAGCCGCCTTGTGGCGATGCGAGGTGCCGAGACAGTCGGCCCCTGTGTCGCCGCCCCCGATGATGACCACATTCCTGCCTGTAGCCAGGATCTGATCGGGCACAAGATCGCCGGCGCCACGCCTGTTCTGTTGCGGGAGAAACTCCATAGCGAAATGGATGCCCTTCAGCTCCCGGCCTGGCACCTTCAGGTCGCGCGGCTGTTCGGCCCCGGCCGCAATGAGGACCGCGTCGTATTCGCGACGGATCTGCGCCACATCGAGGTTGACGCCGATATGCGCGCCGGTCCGGAACTCGACCCCTTCGGCCAGCATCTGCTCGAGCCGGCGATCGAGGACCCACTTCTCCATCTTGAAATCGGGGATGCCGTAACGCAGCAGCCCGCCAATGCGGTCGGCCTTTTCGAACACGGTGACGGAATGGCCGGCGCGGTTCAGTTGCTGCGCGGCGGCGAGTCCCGCCGGGCCCGAGCCGATGACGGCAACCCGCCTCCCCGTGCGCTGCTGCGGCGGCTCCGGATGAATCCACCCTGCCGCGAAAGCATGCTCGACGATGCTCTTCTCTATAACCTTGATCGCTACCGGCGGCTCGTTGATGCCGAGCACGCAGGCGGCCTCGCACGGCGCAGGGCAGATGCGGCCGGTGAATTCGGGAAAGTTGTTGGTCGAGTGCAGGACCCGAATGGCATCCTGCCATTTGTCTTTGTAGACCAGGTCGTTCCAGTCGGGAATGATGTTGTTGACCGGGCAGCCAGTATGGCAGAAAGGGATGCCGCAGTCCATGCAGCGGGCGCCCTGGCGGCGGACCTTGTCTTCGCTGAAATCCTGATAAATCTCGAACCAGTCGTTGACGCGCTCGCCGACCGCCCGCCGCTGCGGCAACTCGCGCTCGTACTCCATGAAGCCGGTAATCTTACCCATGCGCAACCTCCGGACTTGCATTCATCGCCGGCGGAATGGCGATACCGCTGCGATCGGCGTCAGCCTGCAGCGCGGCGCGGGTCACCGGATCGGAAGCAACGGCGTGCGCGGCCTTGCGCGGCACGCCCAGAGCGCGTCTGTATTCGTGTGGGAAGACCTTAACAAACTGCGGAAGCATCGTCTCCCAGTTCTCCAGAATCCAGCGGGCGCGCGGACTGCCGGTGAGCTCTGCGTGCCGGCTGATCAGCGTCTGCAGGCCGCGGATATCCGCCGCGTCGTCCACGCGCTCGAGGTCGACAGCGGATTTGTTGCACATGGTCGAAGCGAATTCGCCGGTCTCGTCCAGCACGAAGGCGAACCCGCCGCTCATGCCCGCGGCAAAGTTGCGGCCGGTGCGCCCGAGGACGACCACCAGGCCTTTGGTCATGTACTCGCAGCCGTGATCGCCGACCGCTTCCACCACCGCCGTCGCGCCGGAATTCCTAACCGCGAAGCGCTCGCCGGCCATGCCATTGAAGAAGGCCTCGCCGCTCGTGGCGCCATACAGAACCACGTTGCCGACCAGTATGTTCTCCTCCGGGAGGAAATTCGAGGTTCTCGGCGGATAGACAACCAGGCGGCCGCCGGACAGACCTTTGCCGACGTAATCGTTGGCGTCGCCCTCGAGCGTGAGCGTGACGCCCTTCGCCAGAAAGGCGCCGAAGCTTTGCCCGGCCGAGCCGGTGAATTCGAATCGAATCGTATCGTCGGGCAGGCCTGCAGAACCGTAGCGCCGCGCGATCTCGCCACTGAGCATGGCGCCGACAGTCCGGTGCACGTTCCGGATCGGCAGCTTGATTTCCACCGGCGTGGCGCGCTCGAGCGCCTCCTGTGCGTGATCGATGAGCTTATAGTCGAGCGCCTGATGGATTCCGTGGTCCTGCGCCACAAGACAGCGCCGGCCCACGCGTCCCGGGACCTGGGGATTGAACAGGATCGAGGAATAGTCGAGGCCCCGAGCCTTCCAGTGCTCCACCGCATCACTCATCTCCAGCATGTCCACGCGGCCAATCATCTCGTCGACCTTGCGGAAGCCCATGCTGGCCATGTATTGCCGTAGTTCTTCTGCGACGAAGAAGAAGTAATTGATGACGTGCTCCGGCTGGCCCTGGAATTTTGCGCGCAGCACCGGATCCTGCGTGGCGATGCCGACCGGACAGGTGTTCAGGTGGCACTTGCGCATCATGATGCAGCCCATGCTCACCAGCGGCGCTGTGGAGAAGCCGAATTCTTCCGCGCCCAGCAGAGCGGCGATGGCCACGTCCCGGCCTGTTTGCAGCTTGCCGTCGGTTTGCACACGGATGCGGCTGCGCAGATCATTCATCACCAGCACCTGCTGCGTCTCGGCAAGGCCGAGCTCCCAGGGGATGCCGGCGTGCTTGATGGAGGTGAGAGGCGAGGCGCCCGTTCCGCCGTCGTGGCCGCTGATAAGAACTACATCGGCGTGAGCTTTAGCCACGCCCGCCGCGACCGTCCCGACGCCGACCTCGGCCACCAGCTTCACCGAAATGCGGGCCTTCGGATTGACGTTCTTGAGGTCGTAGATGAGCTGCGCCAGGTCCTCGATGGAGTAGATGTCGTGATGCGGAGGCGGGGAGATCAGGCCCACGCCGGGAATCGAGTGCCGCACACGGGCGATGGTGTCATCCACTTTGTGCCCAGGCAACTGTCCGCCTTCGCCCGGCTTGGCGCCCTGGGCGATTTTGATCTGCAGTTCGTCGGCGTTCACCAGGTAATTCGCCGTGACCCCGAACCTCCCGGAGGCGACCTGCTTCACTGCGCTGCGGCGCTTGTCCTGGAAACGCTCTTCGTCTTCCCCGCCCTCGCCGGTGTTGGACTTGCCGCCGATGGTGTTCATGGCGATCGCGAGGGTCTCGTGCGCTTCTTTGCTGATGGAGCCGAATGACATCGCGCCCGTGGCGAAGCGCCGGACAATTTCCGACGCAGGCTCAACCTCGTCAATCGGCGCCGGGCGCGCGATGGTTTTCAGCTTCATCAGTCCTCGCAGTGTGCAATGGCTGCGCTGCTGATCGTCGATAGCGCGGGTGAACTCCTGGAAGGTGGCGAAGCTTTTCTGCCGAACCGCATGCTGGAGCCTGCTCACCGTTGTCGGGTTGATCAGGTGGTACTCGCCGCGCACGCGGTAGTGATAATTGCCGCCGGGGTCGAGCTCGGTGTCGGCTTCCGTGACCGGCTGGAAGGCGTAGGCGTGCTTCATGGCCGCTTCGCGCGCAAGAACGTCCAGACCGACGCCTTCGATACGCGATGCCGTGCCGGTGAAGTATTTCTCCACGAGCGATCGATTCAGACCGATGGCTTCGAAGACCTGCGCGCCGCGATAGCTCTGCAGCGTGCTGATGCCCATCTTGGAGAAGACTTTCAGCAGCCCCTTGTTGATGGCCTTTTTGTAATTCCGCAGCGCGGTTTCGAAGTTGACGCCATCGGCCAGATTGCCGCGAAGCGCCTGCTGTTCGAGCGTGTCGATGGCCAGATATGGATTCACCGCGCTGGCGCCGTAGCCGATGAGCAGACAGAAATGCATCACCTCTCGCGGCTCGCCGGATTCGATGATCAGCGCGACCTGTGTGCGGGTTTCCTCGCGTACAAGGTGATTGTGCACTGCCGACAGGGCCAGCAGGCTGGGGATGGGCGCGTACTCCTCGTCGATGCCGCGATCGGACAGGATCAGCATCGTATAACCGGACTTGATGGCCAGTGACGCGCGGCGGCACAGGCCGTCAAGCGCGCGCTCCAGACCTTTTGCGCCCGCATTCACCTCGAAAAGCATGGGCAGCGTGGTACAGAGCAGGTCGCCAGTGGACACGCGCCGCAGCTTCTCCAGATCGCGGTTCGTAAGCAGCGGGTGCGGGAGCTTCAGGGTGTGGCAGTGCTGCGGAGTTTCGTCCAGGATGTTGCGCTCGGTGCCGATATAGCTGGTGAGCGACATCACCAGTTCCTCGCGAATCGGATCGATGGCCGGGTTGGTCACCTGCGCGAAAAGCTGCTTGAAGTAGTGGAACAAGGGCTGCGGCTTCTCGGACAGGCAGGCCAGCGGCGTGTCCGTGCCCATGGAGCCGACCGGCTCCTCGCCCTTGCCGGTCATGGGCAGGATGAGCATCCGAATGTCTTCGTCGGTGTAGCCGAAGGCCCGCTGGCGGCTGATGATGGTGTGCTGATCGGAGCCGTAGACGCGCGGCGGCTCAGGCAGGTCGTCCAGGTGAACCTGGTTCTGCTTCAGCCACTCGGCGTACGGATTGCGCGACCAGAGACGCTGCTTGATCTCCTCGTCGGGAATGATGCGGCCCTCTTCGGTGTCCACCAGCAGCATGCGGCCGGGCTGCAGCCGCCCTTTGGTGCGAACTTCTTCGGGGCGGATCGGGAGCACGCCGGTCTCGGAAGCCATGATCAGCAGGTCGTCTTTGGTGACCAGGTACCGCGCCGGACGCAGGCCGTTGCGATCGAGCGTGGCGCCGATCATGCGGCCATCCGTGAAGGCGACGGCGGCGGGGCCGTCCCACGGCTCCATCAGCGACGCGTGGTACTCGTAAAACGCGCGCTTGTCCGGATGCATTGTGGTATCCGCGTCCCATGCTTCCGGAATCAGCATGGCCATGACATGCGGCAGGCTGCGCCCGGTCAGCGCGAGCATCTCCACGGCGTTATCGAGGCACGCCGAATCGCTGCCGTGCGGCTGAATCACCGGGAACAGCTTCTTGAGATCATCGCCGAACAGGTCCGACCTAAGAATGCTCTGCCGCGCGTGCATCCAGTTCACGTTTCCGCGGACGGTATTGATTTCGCCGTTATGGCAGATGTACCGGAACGGATGCGCGAGCTGCCACGTGGGGAAGGTATTGGTGGAGAACCGCTGGTGCACCAGGCACAGCGCGCTCATGGCGTCCGGATCGGACAGTTCTCCATAAAAGCTGGCAATCTGCGGCGCGAGCAGGAGGCCCTTGTAGACGATGGTGCGCGTCGAGAGCGACGGAATGTAAAAAAAGCTCTTTTCGCGCAGATCGGAGGTCGCCATTTCCGCTTCGGCGCGCTTGCGCACGATATAGAGCTTCCGCTCCAGCTCGTCCTGGGACATGCCCGCCGCGCCGCGAATAAAGATCTGCTCGATATACGGCTGCGAAGCGCGGGCCACGCGGCCGATGGCGTCCACGTCGACCGGCGTATCGCGCCAGCCAAGGACCGTGAGGCCCTCTTCCCGAACGATACGCTCCAGCAGCCCTTCGGTTTGAAGGCGTTGTGACGGCTCCACCGGGAGAAAACACATGCCTACGCCGTACTCGCCGGGAGCGGGGAGCGTGAAACCGAGCCGAGCGCACTCGCGGGCGAAGAACTTATGCGGGATCTGAATCAGCACCCCGGCGCCGTCGCCGGTCTCCGGGTCGCAGCCGCAGGCTCCGCGATGGGTCAGGTTGATAAGGATCTGAATGCCCTTGAGGATAATGTCGTGCGAGGGCTCGCCGGTGATGTTGACCACGAAGCCGATACCGCAGGCGTCGTGTTCGTTGCCGGGATGATAAAGTCCCTGGGGTGCAGGAAGGCCGTTGGGATGATGCACGTGTCGCTCGACTCCTTCCGGGGGAGTTACAGAGTAGTATAGCAGCCGCTGAACTATCGGTAAAGTTAAAAATGAGCTTGACATAGTATCGATGCTGCTAATATTCTGAGAGACAGTGTGGCATTCGAAACACAGCGGCTTTTCAGAGACATAGCGGCTTCCCGCAGCTTTAGCCAGGGCGCGCGGCTGAATGATCTCAGCCAGTCATCCGCCAGCCAGGCGGTGCAGGACCTGGAGCGCCAGCTGGGCATCATCCTGCTGGATCGCAGCACCCGGCCGCTGACCGTCACCGACGCTGGCCGCCTCTATCTCGATCTGTGCAAAGATGTGCTGCGCCGGGAGGAAGAATTTCAGGCGGAGTTAGACCGCGTGAAGCGCCAGGTGGCGGGCATCGTGCGGGTGGCCTCCATCTATTCGGTGGGCCTGAGCGAGCTGGCGCAGCTGGAACAGGAGTTCCGGGCGCAGTATCCGGACGCGCTGTTGCAAATCGAGTATCTGCGGCCGGAAAAGGTTTTCGAAGCGGTGGCCTCGGATCGCGCCGACCTCGGGCTGATGAGCTACGCCGAGCCGACGCGCGGCGTGGTCGTGCTGCCGTGGCGCGAAGAAGAGATGGTAGTGGCCGCCTCGCCGTGGCATCCACTCGCAGGGCGCAGCGAGATTGCGCCGGCGGACCTCGACAACCTGGAGTTCGTGGGATTCGATGAGGATCTGCCAATCCGCCGCAATATCGACCGCTTTCTGCGCGATCACGGCGTCACCGTGCGCCTGGTGATGCACTTCGACAATCTGCAGATGATCAAGGAAGCGGTGGCCCACGGCGCGGGAGTCAGCATTATGCCCGCCCGGGTGATGCGCGACGAAATCGGTCAGGGAAGACTGCTGGCGATCCCGCTCGCCGGTACTACGCTGTTCCGGCCGCTGCGCATTGTTCACCGCCGGCGCAAACAGTTCAACGCCGCGGGCCAGGCGTTCCTCGAATTGCTGCGCCAGGCGCCTGGCGAACGGGCCGCCGAACCGCTGGTCCACGCGTCGTAAAACGCTCGCCTCGAGCTGCTGCTGAATACCGCTTGTTGACTTCTTCCCTGATTAGTATCACAATGTAGAACAATTGTGCTGGGCGAGCTTGAATACGCCATCCTCTGCGCCGCCGCCCGCCTCGGTGAAGATGCATACGGGGCGGCAATTCGCGCAGAGATTGAGGCCGCGTCCGGCCGGCGCTGCTCTATCGGCGCTCTCTACACAACGATGAGTCGCCTGGAGGAGAAAGGTCTTCTAAAGACCTGGATGGGAGAGGCGACGCCGCAGCGTGGTGGGCGCGCCAAACGGATGGTGCGGGTGACTGGGCGAGGGGCAACCGCCGCCGCGGATTTTTACAATTCCGTGGTGCAGGTCAGCCGAGGGCTTTCCTGGGCGACTCCGAAAGCGGAGAACGCGTCGTGAACCACGGTATTCCACCGATCGTCGGGTTCGTGTCAAGGCTGCTGGGGCCCGACGAACGCGAGGCGGTGCTCGGGGATTTGACCGAGGCCGGAGAGAGCGGCTGGAGAGCGCTGTCCGACGTCCTCGGTCTGGTCGCCCGGCGCGAGGCCGCACAATGGACCAGCTGGCAGCCCTGGCTCGCGGCGCTGGGCCTGGCGCTCCCGGCCAGCTTTTTGTTAATGGGTCTCTCGGTATCGGTGAGCGCCGCTCTGCTGCACGCGGCCTCTTTAACGAGCACGGATCTGGCGCCGTTCTTCTGCCGCCTCGCTCTCCTGAGTGGCGGCGCGTGGGCGGGCGGCGTGGCTCTGGCCTCTTTGTCGCGGCGCACGCTCTGGACGAGCGCGTTCTTCACTGTCCTGCCCTGCTCGTTGTGTCTGGTCACGTTTCGGACGGAAGGGCTGTCTGGATTTAGCCTGTTTTTGTTCCTTCCCGTGCTGATCCTCGGTGTGCGGCACGGGCTGCGTGCTGCCCGAATCGAATTCAGACGCTGGGCGGCATTTTCAGCCGCTCTAACCCTGGTGACTCTGACGCCCGCCCTGCGAGGGATGTGGGCTCCGGAGTGGCTGCTCCTGTGGCCCGGCTGGTATCTGGCCGCCACGGCAGCGCGCGCGGAGAAAACGCTATGAAGCTGCACGCCTGTTTCGCGCTTGGCCTCACCGCGGCCACTCTGGCCGCGACCTCGGATGGCCTGGTGATTACGCTGCAACTGCAGTCGAAAAGCTTCGAGGAAGCCAGCGTGGCCGTCAGTCCAGTTCGGAATGTGGCGGTTTATCTTCCACCCGGGTACCGCGAGTCCTCGTCCCGATACCCGACCATCTACTTCCTGCCGAATCCACTGGATGGCGACTATCGCTCGGTTTTCGATCATCGGAATGCGCGGGAACTTTTCGACGCCGCTATCTCCGCCGGCGCGATCGGCCCGTTTATTCTGGTCTGCCCGGACATGGCCACTCCCCTGGGCAGTTCGTGGTACGTGAATTCTCCCGTGACCGGCAACTGGGAGGATTTCATGATCGACGAACTCGTACCCCGGATCGATGCGCAGTTCCGCACTCTGCCGCGGCGGGATTCCCGGGGGATTGCGGGGATTTTCATGGGCGGTTATGGGGCAATCCGCTTCGGCATGCGCCATCCCGACGTGTTCGGGTCGGTCTACGCCATGCATCCGGTGGGCACCGGGTCGGGCATTCAGATCATGGATTCAATTCCGAACTGGGACGTGCTGGCTGGCGCCACGTCTCAGAACGATGTCAGGAAAGACGGAGCATCGTTGATCTTCACCACGATCTTCCAGGCGTTTCTGCCCGATTCCGGGAGGCCGCCGCTGTTCATAGACCTGCCCGCGCATCGGGACGGAGATCGCCTGGAGATCGATTCGAAGCTGACGGCCAAACTGCGCGATAACTTCTTCCTGGAATCGATGATCCCGCGATATGCCGATAATCTGAAATCCCTGCGCGCGCTGCGCTTCGACTGGTCGCGCGCGGATCGGAACCAGGATCACGTGTACGCCAACATCGCGTTCACTCACAAGCTCAACGAATTCGGCATTCGTCACGAAGCCGAAGAGTACAACGGCGCATGGGGCGACGCCAACTGGGGCGAGGACGGACGGATCCGCACGGAGGTTCTGCCGTTCTTCGAGCGCCACCTCTCGCGGGATTGATAAGGCAGTTCGCTATTTCGGCGTGCAGTTCGTTGTTTCCGTGGTGTACGCGACGGCCGCTATCTTCCAGCCCTCGGTTCTCCGGAACAGGCTTACAGAATCCACGCCGCAGTGGCTGAATTTGCCGTCGTGCAGGAATTCGTACTCACCCCAGACCTGTGCCATGCGTCCCCGCAGGGACACCGTTGGCTTGCTGGTAAAGCGCTCCAGCAGATCGCCCTTGATCGTCCCGATACGGCTGATGAAGTCATCGACCGAACTGGCGACCGTCGTGCCGTCCTCGCGAACCGCGTAGAGACGCGCATCGGATAGCATGGTGGCGCGGATTGCCTCCGCGTCACGGGCCGCCATTCCGTCGAACACCTTCTGGACCGTGGCAACGGTGTCCTTCTCATCGGTAGCCTGTGCCCACAAAGGCGGCAGCGTCAACAGGAGGAATGAGGTGACCAGACGCATCGCTCCAGTCTACGCCGCCAACCCAGCCTACGGCGCAAGAATAATTCGCCGCACCGGCTTTTCCGATTTCTTCTCGCCGAGTTCGAAAACCGGCAGCGCGGGCGCAGTGTCGACGTCGAAATCGATGTGAAAGGAAAACGGGCCCTGAACCTCGGCGTTGTCGGGAACGTGATTTCGATCCAGAACGATGTCGTAAGTGCCGGCGCGCACGTTGTAGAACGCAAAGCGCCCGTCCGCGCCCGCGGTCGTGTATCGCGTACCCGGCAGCAGACGAAGCACGACGGTGTCCAGGGTGATGCTTGCCGGGGCCATGACTCGGCCCCGTATCATGCCCAGGCGGACAACATCCAGGCTGACCGCTGCGGGTCTGCGGCCGACGACGTCCAACTGCACACGGGAGACTCGCCCTGGATTGAACTGAGCAGGCAGGCCCGCCTCCGCGAGGGCAATCGCATGCCGCCCCTCCGGCACGCCCTCGAATCGGAATCGTCCCGTGCCATCCGTTACGGCCGTCCTGCCACCATCAAGCACGACCGGAATTCCAATCGCCGGCACAGTTCCTGCCAGCACCGCGCCAGCGATGGAGCCCAGGATGGCGCGCTGAATCCGAATCGTATCCCCCACGTCGCGCTCCGGCAATCCACCGCGCCACTGGAAGCTGCGCTTCAGCGATACACTGCAGGTCCAGCGATTCAGCGCGGCCAGCACCGGTTCGCCCATGCTGTTCTGGTCCTGTATCACGACGGCGTTTTCCGCGTTCAACTGCGTGACGAGCGTATTGCGATAAACCTGGCCCTGCAGTTCCCATTCGCGCACGCGGGCTGTGGCCCCGAACTCGGAGGTGCGCACATTGGTGGCGGCGAACACCGTCCGATCGAGCAGATCGTGTCCGCTCTCGATATTGGCGAAAACATTCACCTTTGGCATGCGCAGCTGTACCATACCGCGGGCAAAGATGCTGTTGCGCGTTTCCGCACCAGCCGAGATCGTGTCGAATCGAGCCGCGCCGCCAATGATCAGCCGGCGCAGGGTTACGATGTCCTGAACCTCCCGCGTTAACTGCGCCTGGGGAGCGCCGGCGATCGCGAGGTCCAGCTTCCGCACCATCGTTCGGATGGAATGCCGCCCGAAGGTCCTGTCCAGGGACACACTCGTTTGGCGCGTGGCCCCGCTGAGGAGATCGGGATCGCCGCCCGGAGGAACATCGATCCGGATTTGCGAATAGTCGGCGGAGGCGTTGATTTTCTCCGGCAATATGGCGCTGATGCCCGCCGACGCACTGTCTGTGCGGAACGTGCGCGCCACGCCCCCGTTGCCGATGGCATTCGTGGAACTGCCGCCGTCGGCGCTGAATCCTAGCCTGCGAAACGGACGGTACCGGAAATCCCCAAAACCTCCACGGCGAGCTCCGAGATAATACCCAGCCAGCGGGAGCCATGTGGCGCTGGTGTCGACATAAGATGCCGCCGCATGCAGTTGTCCAGTCTCCAGGACGAGACCGGTGATCAGGCTGGGCGCGAAATGGGCCGCGCCGCCGAACTGCGCCGAGCGGGACTGCGAAGCTTCCGCCGACAACCGCAATGGCCGAAACGGACGATACCGCGTCCCGACCGTGCCGGTTGTGACGTCACGATAGCCGCTGCTGCCGGGAAAGAGCAGGGCGCTGCGCGCCAGTTCCGCTTCCGAACTGCTGAAGTTCAGCAGACGCCCATTCACCTGCAGCAACTGCGCAAACGTGCGCTTCCACGCCGCGCCGAAGACGCTCTGTGGAGCGGGCGCTCGCAGGGGAATACCAGGGCCGAGGATCAGCGTCTCGCGCCCGCCGAAAATGCTCCAGCTTTCCTGGCCATGCACGCTTTCCACGAAGTATCCCCGCGCATTGATTGCCGGCAGCACGATGCCGGGAAGCAAGGCCTCTTCCGCTCCGATCGATGTAACGAAATCTCCGGCAGTTGCTGTCCAGCGCCGCCCGGCGAAGAACATATCCGAGATGCGCACAAAGTTATTGCCCGGCTGAAAGCCGCCTTGCTGACCATACAGCTCGATGCTGCCGGTCCATACTCCGACGGCCGGCATGAGGTCTGTAAAGTGCAGCGCTGTACCGCTGGTATCGTACAGAGCCTGGGCGCTCTCGCCGAGATAGTATCCCTGAAATCCGACGTCGGCCTGGCCCCGGTTCAATGTGTCGTCCGCGCGTGCCGCAAGCAGAGACAAGCACGTCGCGAGCAGGCGCCCGGCAACAGACGGCGCGGCGCCCCGCCGGTTCATCTCAACTCCGCGATTGCGGGCGAGACCTCCACGTCGCCTTCCTGTATATCCCCGGTCCCTAGATCCACGCGCGCGCGCAAGTGGTAGCCGGGCCGGATCTCCGCCGTGGTGAGCGGAAACACGAATCGCTGGATCCGTTCCTCCAGCACGGGCAGAGGCTTAAAGGGAACGCTTTCAAGCACTCTGCCGCTCTCGTCGAGGAGGGCCAGCTCTCCCGTGGGCCGGAAATATCTGCGGCTGGGGTTACTGATTAGCGCGACGGCGCGCCAGCTCTTCATTGAGCCCGCCCGTACCGGTTCGAGCTTCAGACCTGCAAGCTGGCCTTCGAGTGGAGGGTTGCCGACGGTCACGTAAAGCGTCGAGACAACACGCACCGCTGCGCGCAGACCTATGGGAATGCTTCTGACCGCCGACATGGTCGTGAAGCCGATGCCACAGTGATAACTGGAGACGCGCGCGTCGGCCGGAATCTGAACGGAGAATCGCACCTGCAGGTGTGTGTGCGGGGCAACTTCCGTCTCCATCGGGTTCACCATCAGCCAGTCACGGCAGGAGAACTTCTTCTCCGCCTCGATTGCGTCCGCAAACTGCGGAGTGGTCTCGCTGTCCAGCTGGAAATCCAGCAGCTCGGTGCGCACCCGCACTGGGTCATCGGCTTCGTTGTTCAGGCGAAGCGCGCCCGACCACGAGCTGCCGGGATCCATCGCGATCTCCACGCGCATCGGCGAGAGACCCAGCGATACCTGCGCTCCACACGGTACGGCCGCGAGCGTGGCAACGACGATGATCAGGCGGCCGGCGCACTTTACTGCGCGCTGACGGTCCAGGTGAGATCCGTTGAACATGATGGGTTGATTGCGGCGGGAAACTTCCATGAATCGGTAAAGCTGATGTTGACGGTTACTGTGATCTGCCCTTTACCCGGCGGTTCGGTTCCGGAAGCGATCACCTGCGGCACGGCGGAGAGCCGTGTAAGCTGACTGCACGACCCGGAACCACTTGCCTTCACCTCTACCGAGGCGCATTGCAGGACCAGAGCCGATGCGGGGACGGCCGCACAGTCCTGCAGCCAGGCCGATGCGGACGCCACCGACAGGGTCCACAGACGACGCCCGGAGCTGTGTGAAAGCGCGACGGTAATCACCGAGGGGACTGCGCTGACCGGTGCGTCCGGAACAATGGACGTGAAGCTTGCCGCCAATGGAACGGCCGAAATGCTGTCCACGGTGGTAAACGCGGCCGCTGAAACAGAGCCGGCCGTGGGGCGCGCGACCCGCCTGGAAGCGGCCGGCGCCCCTGCGATGACGGCCAGCATCGCAATGGCGACCCGGATCATCCCCTCAGCTCGCGCTGATGGTAAAAGTCACCGTCGCAGCGTAGGAACCTGGCGCGTACGCCGGATCGTCCACCAGGCTCCAGTTAACGGTGGCGCTGCTGCCCGCCTTCTTCGAACTGGCCGCAGCTCCAAAACTCGCGACCGAGGTGGCCGCGGTGGTGCTCGCCGTCTGCGCGCCGGAGCATGCCGTGGCCGGGGAGTCCGCGGCGCAGGTGTAGCTCAGCGTGTCGCCGGTCACTGCTGAATTGGCCACTGACGGACCATTTATTCCATTGAAGTCGGTTGTGACCTTGGCTGTAATCGAGCCCGTGCCGTTACCGGCCGACGTTCGGATTTTCCACGTCAGGTTCGTCGCTCCTGTGTAGTTGCCGAAAATGGAGCTGGTAGTCAGGCTCGTGCTGCTGTTGGAAACCGACAGCGTTGCTTCGGCTGCCACGCTGACCGCCAGCGTGGTGGTCGCCGAAGATTGTGAAAACGCCGCCGCGGGCAGCAACAGAGTGAGAGAAAGAAACGGAAGCGCGCGTATTTTGTTCATAGGAGTTATGGGTTGCTGTAAATGAAGGTGATCTGCGCCCGGTAGCCGCCGGTGGGCAGAACAGGATCGTCGTCAAGAAAGAACGCTAGAGAGACCGTATTCGGATCTGTGGAACTGCACTGCCCGCCGCCGCCGGTGCAGGCCGCGGCCGGGAGCGAAAGTACGGGAGCCGCCGCTGACAGGCTTAACGTCTGCACGCCCGTGCACGCTGACCCCAGCGTCGCCGCGCCGCAGTTGTACGTAAGCGCGCCGCGTGCAACGGCCGGCCCCCCAGGAGGAGAAAAGTCTGACGCGGCCTGTATATTGATGCCCCCTGTGGTTCCCGGCGAGGTACGTGCGTTGTACTGCAACTGCACAGTCCCGCTGTACGAGCCAAAAGAGCTGGTATTCGTCAGGGTGACCGCCGCTGGCGCACTGATCTTACCGGCGGGCATCAGTGTGACCACCACATGCTGGTTTACCGACGCCGCTGCGGCGATCGCCATCGGCGCCCCGATAATGCAGGCGCACCACAGGAAGGGAATCCGTAGTTGTGAAGACATGGGTTCATAGACCGCCGCAGGCCGTGTGTGCCCGCCGTCGTCAGGCCTTCACAGGAATAGTGCAATGGCGCGCAAATTTCTCACAGCATTCCGTAGCGCTGCGATTTATTCCAGACGAAGATCGAAGGTGATCGGCGCTGAATAGGTTCCCGGACGAAGGTTCGGCGGAGCAGCCAGGATGAAGGTTACCGTACAGGAGAGTGTCCCCCCGCGAGTCCAGTTCCTCACCAGGTCCTGGCCGCTGTGCGACCGAAGTTGTCCAGTAGTGCACTGCGCGTCGTCGCCGCCGGCGCGAGAGCTGGTTTTCGCTCCGCGCCAGTGCACCGTCGAGAGGGAAGCCCGTCCTGCTGCCCCCTCCAGATCGGATACGGTGTGCGCGATCAGCCGAACCTGCTGCCCGTAGCCGGGGCGTGCGGCCGCAGCCAGGGTCAGGGGCGCGCTGCGGACTTCGCGCGGACCCCGCGCCGGCACGACAAAACGCAGTGTCGTCTGCGATACATCCAGCCGCGACTCAGGCCGCACTTCAACGGTCAGTGTCACGTCCAGCGAGGTCTGATTCAGCGAGACCGCCCCGAACAGAACCAGGACGATAACCCGCTTCCAGGGTACAGGCATTGATCTTCGATATGACTCTTATCGGCGCGTACGGGCGATTATTCAGCAGAATTCGTCTGGTGTGCGCGCCCCGTCAACAGAACTGCCATTCAGATCGGGCACACGGGTTCGCCATGTCGCAGTGGCTCGATGCGCAGCCCTGAGACGGCTCCGCTGGTGGTCAGGTGGTGGGTTGAGCGGCAGGGCTCAGTGCCAGGCGGCTATCTTCTCCTGAATGTGCTGCTTCAACTCCTCCGGCTCGTCTTCGAAACGAGCACGGAAATTCCCGGGAATCTCCTCCGCCGTCTCCTCGAACGCCGGGTGAGGAACGCCCGGCAGCACCGCGAAGCCAAGCGCGTCGGCCATGCGGTCCGCCACGCGAGCCAGATGGACCATGCGGAATGGGCCCGCCGGCACTTCGTGATGGCGCGCCGCAACTTCACACAGTTCCTGCGGGAGAGCCATTTTCTCCGTCAGCCACGCGCCGGCGGCGCAGTGATCGATATCGAACAGCTCGCGCTCGGTCGCCATGAGGTCGAACTCATGCTCCGCGGAGACGGCCAGCAGATTGGCGTACGGCTCGGGATATTTCACCAGCAGCGTCAGGCGCCCGATGTCCCGCAGCAGGCCTGCCAGGTAGGCGGCGTCGGTATCCATGCGGCAGGCCCTGGCGAGACGCTCGGCGACAATTGCCCCCGCAAGGCTGTTCTCCCAGCACACGCGCAAAGCCTTCACCCGAAGAGCCGGGCTGACGAAGTCGCCGATCGCGCGGGTCATGGCGATGGTGCGCACGCGATCCAGTCCCAGCAACACGATGGCATGGGAGATGGTCTTCACCTGCCGCTCCATGGAGAACAACGGCGAATTGGCCATTTGCAGCACGCGCGAGGCGAACACCGGCTCAGCCGCCACGATACGCCCCACTTCGGTGATGTGCACATCGGTTTTGGAAAGCACCTGCATCAGGCGCGTCGCCACCACCGGGAACGGTGGCAGGCTGTCCATCGCCCAGGGAGTGCTCTGGACCCCGCAGTTGCCCCGTCGCGCTTCTACGTCAATCATGCGTTCCTTATCGGATGGCGAGGGGCAATAATGAGCCCACGTTCCCGCTCACGAATCGCGCACAGTGGGCCGATAAGGAAATCACATGGCACAACCCCAAACGGCGGAGCCCGTCGATGCCGAGATCCGCTTCCTCGAGTACCGCCTGCACGTGATCAGCGAATGGCCCGCTTCGCGCCGCCGGCAGGTCACCCTGGAGGCGGTCTCCCGCCGCCTGGCGGCGATCGCACGGTCCTCCCTGAACCGCGCCCCCGGCCACGAGGATCTCCTCAACCTGAGCTGCCGGCTACTGGATGGAGTGTTCTACGCCGGTCCGGGCGAGCCGCAAAAGAACGAATCCCTGGTATAATAATCATTGGATGTTCGGTTGCTCGGGCGCTGCGCGCCGCATCCTCCTCTCCGTGATCCGCTATCCCCATAAATGAAACTGAGTGTGCAGATCTCTCGCGGGATTGAGTCGCTGTTCGGCACCCGCGACGAAAACATCCGTCTTCTCGAAAGCGGCCTGAATATCCAGACCCGCCTCATGAACGACTCTCTCGAGCTCGAAGGCGAGGAGTCCAGCGTCATTCGAGCCGCCGGCATTCTGGAGGACTACGTCAACCTGGTCAAAGAGGGACACACTTTCAAAAACGGCGATCTGAACAGCTATCTGCGCGTGGTCACGGAAGACGCGGATACCACCCTCCGCGGACTGGTGCACAGCGGTCGGCAGCGCAATTTCGGGAAGAAGGTGCTGGCGCCCAAAACGGTGAACCAGCGGAAATATGTCGACGCCATCGAACGCAACGACCTGACCTTCGGCGTCGGCCCGGCCGGCACCGGTAAGACCTACCTGGCCGTCGCCATGGGCGTCTCCGCGCTGCTGAGCAAAAGCGTCAGCCGCATTATTCTGACGCGCCCCGCCGTGGAGGCCGGCGAGCGCCTCGGCTTCCTGCCTGGCACGCTCCAGGAGAAAGTGGATCCCTACCTGCGGCCTCTCTACGACGCCTTATTCGACATGATCGAAGCCGACCGGGTGGAGAAGCTTCTCGAGAAGAACGTCATTGAAGTCGCGCCCATTGCGTTCATGCGCGGACGCACACTGAACGACAGTTTTATCATCCTCGATGAAGCCCAGAACAGCACCGCCGAGCAAATGAAGATGGTGCTCACAAGGCAGGGCTTTAACTCGAAGATGGTGGTGAACGGCGACCTCACGCAAATCGACCTTCCGCCCGGCAAGCGCAGCGGCCTGGCCGATGCCGTAGAGGTCCTGCGCGGCGTGGAGGGCATCAGCTTCTGTTTTTTCGACGATCGCGACGTCGTTCGCCACAGCCTGGTGCAGCGCATCGTCAAGGCTTACGAGCGCTATGGCGAGTTGACCGGCGCCGGCCGCCAGCTCTCCCTGCGCCTGTCTGATGAACCCGAGGCGTCCACCGGCGGCGAACAGCCAGCTCAGCCCGGCGAACCCGTCGACCTGACGCCAGGCGGCGACGTCGCCATCCAATAAAGCCCGGCCGCATGGCCTCTGAACGAACCTCCATCCTTTTTCGCGCGCCCGCCCGCGGCGTCGGCCGCCGGGACCTGCTCGCCTTCGCACGCCGGCTGGAGCGCGACGTCGCCCACGGAAGACCGTTTTGCTGCCTCATCAGCGGAGACAATGAGCTTCGCCGCCTGAATAAACAATTCCGCAGGCGCGACTACGCCACCGACGTCCTCTCGTTTCCACATGATCCGGGCACGCCTCAGTACCTGGGCGAACTGGCCATTTCGCTCGACCGCGCCCGCGCCCAGGCGGCCGAGTTCGGGCACGGCGTCGGCGACGAGATCCGCATTCTCATGCTGCACGGAGTCCTGCACCTGATCGGTCTCGATCACGAGCGCGACAATGGACAAATGGCTCGGGTGGAGGGCCTGTGGCGGCGCCGTCTGGGGCTTCCCTCCGGACTCATCGAGAGGGCGTCATGATCGCCATCACCGTAGTGGCGTCCATCTTTCTTGGCATCCTGCTCTGCCTGGTGACTCTGCTGCAGCTGCTGCATATGGAGTCGGTCCGGCTGCGCGCTCGCGAACTGCCGGCGCTGACGTTCTTCAAGGAGACTCTCCAGGCCAAAGTCGGGCTGTCGATCGAGCGCGGAGCGCTGGCTTTCTCCCTGATTAAGCACACCCTGATTCTTCTAATGGTCATGGTGTTCCTGCTGCCCGTGCTGTACAGCGAGCCGTTCTGGGAGGCCGCGCTGCAGGCCAGCATCTTCGCCTGGATCACCATGCTGGTGGCCACCTACATGGCGCCGCACCTGCTCTACCGCAAGACCTCGGGCCGCTGGCTGCTGCCTCTCATGCCGGTGCTGCGCGCGATGGTGCTTGTGGTGACCCCGCTCGTGTACGTGCTCGGGTTCTTCGAATCTCTCGTCGAGCTGGCGCAGCCCGGCGAAACGAACAACGAGCCCCCTACGCCGGCCGAACATATCGACGCGCTCATCTCCGCCGGCGAGGAAGAGGGCATCATCGAAGAGGACGACCGCCGCCTCATTCAGTCCGTCGTAGCCTTCGGAGACAAGACAGTGCGTGAGGTCATGACGCCGCGGCCCAACATCGTGGCCATTGCCGTCACCCAGTCGCTCGATGACCTGAGGCAACTCGTCGTTCACGAGCAGTATTCGCGCGTGCCCGTATACCAGGGCGGCATCGACGACATAATCGGGTTTGTCCACGTACGGGATCTTTTCGAAGCCGATGCGCAGGACCGCCATCTCATCGGGATTCGCGATCTGCTGCGTCCCATCCGCTTCGTGCCCGAAACCAAGCCCGTGAACGATCTGCTCCGCGAGATGCAGCAGGAATCGCTGCAAATGGTGGTGGTCATCGACGAGTACGGCAACACCGCCGGAATCGCCACCATGGAAGATCTGGTGGAGGAGATCCTCGGCGAGATCCACGACGAGCACGAGCCCGAGCGCGACGTAAAGCAGGAGGGGGAGGACACGTGGGTGGTCGCCGGCTCGCTGGACCTCGACCGGCTCAACGATCTGCTCGGGTTCCGCCCCCAGGAGGAAACGGAATCGACCACCGTCGGCGGGTTAATCACGGAGTGGCTGGGGCACGTGCCCTCGGTCGGTGAAGCGGTGGAGCGCGAGGGGATCCGCATCCAGGTGCTGGCCGGAAACGAGCTGCGCGTGGAACAGGTGCGCGTGTCACGCGCCGCCAGAACCCATGTCTGAGCACCGCTCCGGATTTGTTTCCATCGTGGGCCGGCCGAACACCGGAAAGTCCACGCTGCTGAACGCGCTGGTCGGCGAGAAAGTGGCTATCGTTTCGGAGAAGCCGCAGACCACGCGCACAACCATTCAGGGCGTGCTCACCACCGCTGGCGCCCAGATCGTCTTCCTCGACACACCGGGCATTCACCGCTCCGATACGCTTCTGAACCGGCGCATGATGGACTCCGTTCGGGAGGCCCTTGACCAGCGCGATCTGGTCCTGTTTGTCGCCGACGCTTCTGCCTCGTTCAGCGAGCACGACACCCAGGCCGTCGACCTGGTGCGCCGTGTGGAAGCGCCGGTTTTCCTGGTACTGAACAAGATCGACCGCGTGAGCGATAAACGGCTGCTGCTGCCCTGCATCGAGCAATATAAGGCGTTGCGGGAGTTCGCCGATTATCTCCCGGTGTCCGCGCTCACGGGAGAAGGCATCGAGGACCTGACGCGCTCGATCAGCGCTGCCCTGCCCGAGGGTCCCGAGTATTTCCCGCCCGATCACGTTACCGATCAGCCGTCGCGCTTTCTGGCGGCGGAGCTGATTCGCGAGAAGATTCTCGCGGCCACGCGCCAGGAGGTGCCGCACGCGGTCGCGGTGATCATTGACGAATGGGACGAGAAGCGGCGTCTGCTGCGCATCTCCGCGACCGTCCTTGTCGAGCGCGAGGGCCAGAAGGGAATCATCATCGGCGCTAAAGGCGCCATGTTGAAGACTATTGGCACGCAGGCTCGCGAGGAGATCGAACGGATCCTCTCGCGCCGGGTGTTCCTGCAGCTTCACGTCAAGGTGCATCCCGGCTGGCGCGAGAATCCGCAGTTCCTCGGCGCCGTGGACTGGCGCGATTCAACCAGGAGCGAAGAATGAGAGAAGAGCCTGTCGAAATTCAGATGAAAGACGGAATCGCGGACGGCTTCCTTTACCGCCCCGAAGCCGCGGGGAATGCGCCCGGCGTTTTATATCTGCCCGACATCGGCGGCCCTCGGGACGCAAACCGCGGCATGGCCGGGCGGCTAGCCGGCGAGGGCTACACCGTGCTGATGCCGAACCCGTTCTATCGCACCGGACGGCCTCCCTTGTTTACCCCGCCCTTCACAATCGGCGACGAGCCATTTATGAAACGCGTGCGCGAGCTCGCGGCGCCGCTGACGCCGGAAGCCATGGATGAGGATCTGTCGCGCTACATCGATTTCCTGCCCGCCGGCCCTGTCGGCGTGGTCGGCTTCTGCTTCACCGGCGCTATGGCTTTGCGAGCCGCGGCCGTTCGTCCCGACCGCGTCGCCGCGGTCGCGTCATTTCATGGAGGCCGCCTGTACACGGATAATCCGGACAGCCCGCATCTGCTGCTGCCCCGCATCCGGGCGCGCCTCTATTTGGGTCACGCGGCCGAGGACCGAAGCATGCCCACCGAAGCGATCGAGAAGCTTGATCGCGAGCTCGCGGCGTGGGGCGGCAAGTACGAGACCGAAGTCTACAACGCGCGCCACGGCTGGACCGTCCCCGACCATCCCACTTATAACGAGCCGGAGGCCGAACGGGCGTTCGCCAAGCTGACGGCCCTGCTCGCTGATACCTTGAAATCCGCCGACGCATAACGCCCCGTCAGCCACACCCGATACTCACGGGCATCGGCGAAGGGCACAAGAATCAACTGCCGGGGCTTGCCTGCCACCACGCCGGCCATCGACCATGCCTCACGGCCGAGCCACTCCATCGGCAGCTTGTCATGCGCATCGGCGAGTTGCACCGTTCCCGACACTGGACCGGCAGCCTGAAGATCCGCAACGTCGGGGTTGACCCGTTCTTCCAAAGCGAGCAGCTGCGGGCCGCGCATGATGGCGACGGAGCCAGGGTAACTCGGCGCGCCGTCGATCACACGCACCGTCATGTCCATGTCTATATCCACGCGATCACCGGTCTTCCACTCGCGCTCGATGGTCAGGAACTGCCCCGCCGTCCCGCGGTAAACCTGTCCACCGGCCTCGGCAGTAAACCGCGAGGTCCAGGCAGGTACGCGCAGCAGCAGTGGAAACGCGCCGGCGGATGCCGGCTGAACCTCGAGCGTCACGCGCCCGTCGCTCGGATACGATGTCTTCGACACGATCTTCGCCCGCGGCAGCTGCACCTCGCCCGGCGTGTAGAACAGAACCGCGGCTGCATCGCCCCGCGTGCCCCACGCCAGTTGCGGAATCATGGAGATCCCGCGCGGCTCGCTGGATACGCAGCAGTTGATCCCCGGGGTCGGATTCTTTCGCCCGTCGAGAGGCGTGAAATAACAAATGTTCCCGTTCGCCGGATCCTGTGCCGCCAGAAGCTGGT
>DASRCB010000226.1:0-35809 GCA_035653295.1 Bryobacteraceae bacterium | reverse complement strand
GCCTGTTGTGTACAGCGATCTCATCAGCGAAATAGAAGCGGCGCGGGCGGCGTCTCCGTGCGAGAGTGGGCGGCAGTTGTTGAGCTGAGCGGCAAGCCCGCTCGGTTCTGAACCGCAACGGACAGTTAAGCGCCGTTGATCCGATGCTCACATCCGGAACCTCGCTGCTGCTATAGAATCGTGGCTTCATGAACACCCGCCTGCTCGTCTTCGCACTTACGTCCCTTCCTCTGTTCGCCGCCTCACCCGCCGAGATCGAGGCCGGTATCCACGACCTCATCGCGAAGATGACCATTGAGGAAAAGCTCGGCCAGATGTCGCAGTCCAGCAACCTGGCCTCTCCGCTTTCCGACAAAGACCGGCAGGAAATCCGAAGCGGCCGCTGGGGCTCTTACCTGAACGCCGGCACGCTCTCGGACAAGATCGAAGCGCAGCGCATTGCGACGAAGGAAAGCCGGCTGGGCATTCCGCTGATCTTCGGCCGCGATGTCATCCACGGCTTCCGCACCGTGTTTCCGATCCCCCTCGGAGAGGCTGCAAGCTGGGATCCGGATCTGGTGCGGCAGGCCGCGCATGTCGCCGCAGTCGAAGCATCCGCTACCGGCATCCACTGGGTGTTCGCACCGATGGTGGACATCGCCCGCGATCCGCGCTGGGGCCGCATCGCCGAAGGCGCCGGCGAGGACCCGTACCTCGGCAGCGCGATGGCGGCCGCCATGGTTCGTGGCTTTCAGGGACCCGAACTGGGCGCGCCAGGCTCGGTCGCCGCATGTGTGAAGCACTACGTCGGCTACGGCGCCGCGGAAGGCGGCCGCGACTACAATACCGCGTGGATTCCCGAAGTGCTGCTGCGCAATGTCTACCTGCCGCCGTTCCGCGCCGCGCGCGACGCCGGCGCCGCTACGTACATGAGCGCCTTCCAGGACCTCAACGGCGTTCCGGCGAGCGGTAACGAGTTCACCCTCCGGCATGTGCTGCGCGATGAATGGCATTTCGACGGTTTCGTGGTCAGCGACTGGAACTCCATCGCCGAGATGATCAACTGGGGCTACGCGGCCGATGATGCCGACGCCGCGGCAAAAGGCGTTCTCGGCGGAGTGGATATGGAGATGGTCAGCACCACCTATTACGACCACCTCAAGGCGCTGATCGACGCGAAGCGGGTCGATATGCGTCTCATCGATGAAGCTGTCGCCAACATCCTGCGCGTGAAATTCCGGCTCGGTCTTTTCGATCGTCCGATCCCGGCCGCGGCTACCTCCCGGAACTCCTCCGATATCGCCACCCGTCTCGCCGAAGAAAGCGCCGTGCTGCTGAAGAACGCCGCCGGCGTGCTGCCGCTCTCGAAATCCCTCAGCCGTGTCGCCGTGATCGGACCGCTCGCCGACAGCCCCGTGGATCAGATGGGGACGTGGGTTCTGGACGGCAAACCGGAGGACGTGCGCACACCGCTCGCCGCCCTCCGCGGCATGCTCGGCGAGTCGCGTGTTGCATGGGCTCGCGGGCTGCAAAATCCGCGCGATGACAGCCGCTCCGGATTCGCCGCGGCGGTCCAGGCTGCTCGGTCAGCCGACGCGGTTGTCATGTTCCTGGGCGAAGATGCCGGCCTCTCCGGCGAGGCTCGCTCGCGCGCCTTCCTGAACCTGCCGGGCGCACAGGACGCACTGGTGGACGCGATCGCGGCCACAGGCAAACCCATCGTCGGCGTCATTATGGCCGGCCGGCCGCTTACCTTTCACGCCGCCGCCGAAAAAATGAACGCCGTCCTCTACGCCTGGCACCCCGGCACGATGGGCGGCGCGGCCATCGCGTCGCTGCTGTTCGGCGATGCCACGCCATCCGGCCGGCTGCCCGTTAGTTTCCCGCGCACGGTCAGCCAGATCCCCGTTTACTACAATCACATGAACACCGGCCGCCCGCCGTCGGAGGACGAGCGTGGAGTCCCGCTCGGAACACCGATCGATCCGAAGGGCGATACATCGCGCTACATCGACGTAGACGTTACGCCCGAGTATCCCTTCGGCTACGGCCTCTCGTACACCACATTCCAGTATTCCAATCTGAAAATGTCCGGCCTCACGGTGTCCGTCGATATCGCCAACACCGGCTCGCGCGCCGGCGATGAGACCGCGCAACTCTACATCCGCCAGCTTGCCGCCAGCATCACGCGCCCGGTCCGCGAACTGAAGGGCTTTCAACGCGTCAAACTCGTGCCCGGTGAAAAGCGCACCGTGCAATTCACTCTCACGCGCGCGGACCTTGGTTTCTGGAACGCGAAGGGAGAATTCGTCACCGAGCCCGGCCAGTTCCAGGTGTGGATCGCACCGGACTCTGCTCACGGCCCCCGCGCCGAATTCCGCCTGGAATGATGAGGAGCGGGCCTTAGGCCTGCTCGGCAACCAGCCAGTCCCGCATCGACGCGAGCGCCCGGCTGCGGTGACTGACCTTCATCTTTTCCGTCAGCGGCGCCTCGCCGAATGTGCACGCAAACGGAGGGTAAAAAAACAGCGGATCGTACCCAAAGCCATTCGGCCCCCGCGGAGCGTCCGTAAGGATGCCTTCCACGACTCCCCGAAACGTCCTGAGCAATCGACCCTCGCGCGCCAGAGCGATCACACACACGAATCGCGCGGTGCGATCCGCCACCCCCTGCATCCGCTCCAGCACGAGCCGGTTATTCGCTTCGTCGGTCGCCCCCGCGCCGGCATACCGCGCCGAGAATACGCCCGGCGCTCCCCCCAGCGCATCCACCTCCAGCCCCGAGTCGTCGGTGAACACCGGCCCGGGCGCATGCGCCGAATAGTAAATCGCCTTCTCCGCGGCGTTGTGCTCGAACGTGTCGCCGGTTTCATCCGGCGCGGGAATCGATGCCAGTCCAGGCACGGGCTGCACGTCGAACCACGCCTCCAGCGCCAGGCGGAATTCCCGCAGCTTTCCAGGGTTCGTTGTGGCGCAGTACAGCTTCATGCCGCTTCGATCGCGGCGCGCTGCGCGGAAATCAGATCCGCCACACCCTTCCTGCCGAGCGCGAGCAGTTCCGCGAGCTGGGCATCGTCGAAGGGGATTTTCTCCGCCGTCGCCTGTACTTCGACAAAGCGCCCGGCTCCGGTCATGACGATGTTCATGTCCACGTCGGCGCGCGAGTCCTCTTCATAGCAGAGGTCGAGCACCGCCGTCCCGCCCACAATCCCTACGCTGGTCGCCGCCACATGATCCCGCAGCGGCGAAGTCTTCAGGGTGCCGAACCGCTGCATGCGCCGGATCGCGATCGCCAGCGCGACGTAGGCGCCGGTGATCGACGCCGTGCGCGTCCCTCCGTCCGCCTGGATGACGTCGCAGTCGATGAACACGCTGCGCTCGCCGAGACGGTCCAGATCCACCACGGCGCGCAGCGAGCGGCCGATCAGCCGCTGGATCTCGTGCGTTCGCCCCGAAGTTCGCCCTTTCGTCACTTCGCGCGGCGTCCGCGTGATCGTGGAGCGCGGCAGCATGGCGTATTCCGCCGTGATCCATCCTTTCCCCGAATTGCGCAGAAAGGAGGGAACGGTTTCCTCCAGCGACGCGGTGCAGATGACCCGCGTGTTCCCCAGCTCGATCAGCGCCGAACCTTCCGCCGTGACCAGGTAATTGGGAGTGATGCGCACCGGCCGCATTTCCGCCGCCTGGCGCTGATCGACACGAATCATTAGGACGATCCTCCCGTGAATGCGAAGTACAGCACCAGAGCGATGATCACCAGGGCCACGATCACCAGCACCAGACAGGGCAGCGCGGCCTTGTTGATCTGGAATTTGTTCTGCTGTTTCTGCGGGCCTCTTCGGACCTTGTATTTAGCCATTGGCCAGCTCGTCGCGAATTTCGCCGGCGACGCGCCGCGCCTCTTCCACCGCGCCAATCGGGAAGCTGATCGCTCCCACGCGCGGATGTCCCCCGCCACCATACCGTTCGCAGATACTGGCGAGGTTGTGCGCCGGCTCCTGGCGGGCCCACGGATTCGATCCCACCGAGACCTTCGTCCGGAAGCTGGAGGTGCTTACCGAGACGGTGTAGATCGAATCGGGATAGAGGTAATACGGAATGAACTTGTTGTACCCCTCCATGTCCAGCCCGGTGAGATCGAAAAAGACCACGTGCGAGCGGCACGAGGCGCGCTGCCGGATCACATCAATCGAGCGCAGATGCCGCTCGTACAGAGGCGTCCACGTCTGCTGCACAACCGGATCGGCGATGATCTGCTCCAGGGAATGCCGCCGCATCAGGCGGATGATGTTCTGAACTACCTCGGAGCCCTTCACCCCTTCGATCACCAGCGTCAGCCGCGCCGCCGGACTGCGCATCTCCACCGCCTCGGCCGCGCTCTCGTACTGCGCGCCATCAACGATGTCGGCCCAGTGCACCAGCTCCTCGAGGCCGTCGCCATCATAGCCGAACCGTTCCCGGGTCATGTCGGCGATGAAGCGCGTGCAGGAGCGATAGGCGGGATCGTACAGTTTTTGGCCGCTGTGGTCGTGCTTGTAGTGTTCCGCGTCCTCCGCACTCAGGAACGCGCTTTGATGATGGTCGAACCACCAGTCCAGCCGAGGATCCGTGGAGTATTTGAAGTCGACGATGGCGTTCACGTCGCCGTCGAACATCGCGTCGTCGAACAGCTGCGAAGCCGTGTGCGCCAGCCCGGTGTACTCGAACCTGGCCTGGGCGTCGTAGCGGGCTTCGAAGAACCTGCTGAAGTACGCGGCCGATGCCGCGCCGTCGAAACAGTGGTCGTGATAGAGGATTCTCACCCGCATGTAGGATTGGCCGTTATAGGGAAACCTTTTAGTTTCTCTCAGTTCGATGTCAAAAGCAAGTTCGGGCCTGCACGTTTCCCGCGCGGCGCGGTTCCAGGATAAGATTCAGCCAGGGAAAACTTCTCCATGCCCGACCTTACGCTCATCGTCCCGCTCGTGATTGTGATCGTGTACGCGCTGTCGTGCATCAAGATCCTCGCCGAATACGAGCGCGGAGTAGTCTTCACCCTGGGCCGGGTGAGCAAAGAACCGATGGGCCCGGGCATCATTCTGATCTTCGCGCCGGTGCAGAAAATCGTGCGCACCTCGCTGCGCATTGATGCCATGGAGGTCCCGCCGCAGGACGTGGTCACCCGCGATAACGTTACGGTCAAAGTCAACGCGGTCGTTTATTTCCGCGTGGTCGAGCCGGTGAAGGCGGTAATAGAGGTCAGCAACTATCTTTACGCCACCTCGCAGGTCTCGCAGACCACGCTTCGCAGCGTGCTGGGCGAGGTGGAACTCGACGAGCTTCTCAGCCAGCGCGAAAAGCTGAACATGCGGCTGCAGGCCGTGCTGGACGGGCATACCGGCCCGTGGGGCGTAAAGGTCACTCTGGTGGAGGTCAAGCAGGTGGATCTGCCGGACCAGATGATCCGCGCCATCGCGCGCCAGGCCGAGGCCGAGCGGGAACGCCGCGCCAAGATCATCCACGCCGAGGGCGAATATCTGGCGGCGGAGAAGCTGAGCATGGCCGCGGAAGTGATCCAGCGCCAGCCCGCCGCGATCCAGTTGCGCTACCTGCAAACGCTGCTGGAGATCGGGTCGGAAAAGAACACCACCATCGTCTTCCCGCTGCCGGTGGACATCCTGTCCTCGCTGGAGCGCGCGCTGGAAAAAGTGTCCGGGCCGCCTCCCGTCAAAGCATGAAACGCCGGGCAGCGCTGCCGCTCCTGTGCATCGTGAGCTGCTGGCCTGCCGCCGCCGGCGCGCCCCGGCAGACGACGCCATACATCGGCTGGAGCGACGCCGAACTGGTTCGCGCCTTTCCTGAGCTGTCGAATCTGGAGTTCGAGCGCGATTCGACCCGGCTGGCCGCCGTGCTGAAGTCCGCCGGCGATGTGCTGGAGCCGATGCTGCGCGATCTCGTCGAATGCGCCGGCGTCGAAGAGGTCCACGAAATGCGCCTGCGCGCCCACACGCACCTTGACGAGGATCGGCGCGAGCGCTTTCAGTACGCCATGCGGGAGCAGGACGATCGTGGGGAAAGCCCCATCGTCGAATCGCGCACGCGCGCGGGCGCGCCGGTGGAAGCCGACCCGAAGTATCCGCTGATGAGCGGCTTCATGTGGTGGCTGCAACATTTGCTACCCGCCTTCCAGCCGCAGTCGAGATTCAAGTATCTCGGCCGGGAGCCGGGCCAGAACGGCGCGATCGTCATCGCCTTTGCTCAGAGCACCGAAACCGCGCAGCTGGTGCTGCGCCTCGGGTCCGGCGCCCGCGGCAAAGCGTTCCTTCAGGGCCTGATCTGGATCGACCCAGCCACCAGCAGCGTCCTGCGGGTGCATGCCAGCCTGCTGCCGCGGCCGGCCGATGCCGAACCTCAGGACCTGATCACTGACATCCGCTACGCGGCCGTGCGCTTTCCATCGCAGGACGCCACCGTCCTGCTGCCCGCGCGGGTGACGGTAGACGTGCGGTTCCGCATTCTCGAGACCTACACAGTCCACCGCTTTTCCGACTGGCGTCTGACCGGAGATGACGCCGGCGACTCGGATAACCGCGGCATTTCGGCTGGAGGCGCCGCGAGCGAGCCGGATGCGCGCGAGTTGGAAATCGGCGCCGTAAAGCTCATGGCCGACAAGAAATGGGCCGACGCCGCGAAGAACCTTCACCAAGCCATGGGCATCGACTCCGCCATTCCCGACGGCCATTATTATCTGGGCGTAGCGCTCTCGAACACGGGCGATCCCGCTGCCGCGGAGGCCGAACTGCAGCAGGCCGTAAAGGACGACGCCGGCTTCGCGCCTGCATGGAGCTCTCTCGGCGTGCTCCAGGTCGAGCGCGGCGAATTCTCCGCCGCCACCACCTCCCTTCGGGAAGCGTTGCGACTGAATGATAAGGATGCGGCCGCGCACTACAGCCTCGGCGTTGCCTTCGAGAAGAAAGGCGACCGCGCCGCCGCCCTGGCCGAATTTCAGGAAGCGCACAAGCTCGAGCCATTCAACGACGCCTTTGAAGCGGCATCGCAGCGCGTCGCTGATGCGGCTAAGGCTCCCCTTCCCGCGGAGGGCGAAAACCCCATCCAGGTGAACGTCCGCCAGGTGCTGGTTCCAGTCGTCGTTCTCGACGGCCAGGGCTACTACGTCCCGGGCCTGACGAAGGATGACTTCCTTGTTTATGAGGATGGCGTGCAGCAGGAAATCAGCGGCTTCAACGTGGAGCACTCCAATAATCCGGCTCAGGCCATCAATGCCGGTCGCATGCCCCAGGAAGCCGCGGGGCAGCCTGGGCCGAAACGGGAGGCCGAGACATCCCCGCCAGGTGACTGGTTGATCTGCATCGATACGCTGCACGGTTCCTTCGCGAACTTCGCCAGCGCACGCCAGGCGCTGCAAACCCTGTTTCGCGAAGAGCGGCCCGGCGCCTCGGAATACGCCCTGCTCGCGCTCGGCCGAACCATGAAGGTCATCCAGAACAACACCCGTGATCCGGCGGCGCTGCTGGCCGCCATCGGAAGCAGCTCGTTTCAGGGTGCGATTCTCGACAGCGAAAAAGGGAACGGCGCCGGCGACATGACTGACTTCCGAAGGCTGCTCAGCGACGCGGTGAACGCCTGCGACGCTGGCTCGCCGACCTGTCCTTCCCTCAAGGCCCAGCTGCCGCCGGCGGCCGACCGCATCGCCAATGAGGGCAGGTTGATGAACATCGTCTTCCTGGATCAGCTGCGCTCCCTCGCGGCGCAGCTTGCCGGCGCTCCGGGTCGCCATACGCTGGTTCTGATCTCGGACGGTTTCACCCTGGCGCCCGGGCGGGAGCCATTCCGCCTGCTCGAGGCCGCCTTTCCCGAATTCCGCTTCGCCGGACTGAGAAGCCTGGAGCGCAGCCAGAAGGAGTTCGACGCCGTGGTGCGCGCCGCGCAGCGCGATAACGTGAGTGTCTACACCATCGATTCCCGCGGCCTGTATGTGTCGGATTTCTACGACGCCGGCAACACCGGCGGCCCCTCCCGCCTGCTTCCCGATTTTCAGCGAACCAGGGATGACGCGGCCCGTGACGCGGGACAGAGCCTGGCCGAACTCGCGGCCGCAACCGGCGGCGTTTTCTTTCAAAACAACAACGATCTGCTGACCGGGCTCCGTCGCGCCATTGCCGACGGCCGCGATTACTATATGTTGGCCTACACGCCGAAAAACCCGGCGCAGGACGGCCACTTCCGGCGAATCACGGTCCAGGTGAAGCACCGCAACACGCGCATTCTGGCCAAGAAGGGCTACTGGGCCGGGGCGCCGTAAGGTTCTGCGCTGCGGCGTCTGTTTTTATCGATTCTGATCTAAGGTGTTTGGCCTGGGTCGTCGATATAATTACTGAAACGCAGCGGGGAGGTACTTGTGACACAAACAGAGCAAAGCGAATTCGAACTGGTGCTCGGCAATAAACAGTTGCTGAGCGTGTTTTTCATCGTCGTGGTGTTGTTGGCCGTGTTCTTCTTTATGGGATACGTGGTGGGGCGCAACTCCGGCACGGCCATGGCCTCGACCCACCCCGTTCCGACTGCGGGCGCCCCGCCCGCGGAAACCGCACAGCGAACGTCGCCCATACCGCAGGTTAGCCCAACCCCAGCCGTCGCCGAACCAGCAGTTCAGCAGCCCACCGACACTCAGGCCAGCCAGCCCGAGCCGCCACCCACGGCGAAGGCCGAGCCGTCCCATCCTGCTCCGGCGGAGACCCAGACGCCCAGCCCGCAATCCATAGGCGAGCCGCCTGCCGGCACCACGTGGCTGCAGGTAGTCGCCACCACCAGACCCGACGCCGAGCTGATCTCGGAAACCCTCGGCAAGCGTGGCTTCCATACCCAGGTCGCGCCGGCGCCGAACGGCTTCTTCCGCGTGCTGGTGGGCCCGGCAAAGGGCGCCGCCGAGGTCTCCGACCTGCGCACCCGGCTCGAGGGCGCGGGGTTCAGGAACCCCATCGTGCGAAAATACTGACTTGCTCGTTCAGATCGATCCCGCGCTACCGGCGGCCGTTCCCCGGCTTCCCGCGTGGCTGCGCAGGAGCACGACGCACTTTCCTTCCGTGCAGGCGC
The DNA here is from genome assembly GCA_035653295.1 of Bryobacteraceae bacterium. Lineage (GTDB taxonomy): Bacteria > Acidobacteriota > Terriglobia > Bryobacterales > Bryobacteraceae > DASRCB01. The sequence goes on along the minus strand of DASRCB010000226.1, from coordinate 26,737 downwards.
TCCAGCGTGACCTTCGGCGCCTGCATTTGCACACCGTCTGCGAGTCGGCGCGCTGCCCGAATATCCACGAGTGCTTTCATCGCGGCGCGGCGACCTTCATGATCCTCGGCAATCTGTGCACCCGCGGCTGCGGATTCTGCTCGGTTCCCAAGGGATCGGCGGCAAAACACGACTTCACCCTTGACCGCGAAGAACCGGCCAACGTGGCGCGCATGGCGGCAAGTCTGGCGCTGCGCTACGTGGTGATTACCTCCGTCAATCGCGACGATTTGCCGGATGGTGGGTCGGCCCACTTCGCGGAAACGGTTCGTGAGGTTCGCCGCGCGCTGCCAAGCTCTCGCATCGAGGTGCTCACTCCGGATTTCTGCGGAGATGTCGACGCCGTCGCGCGCGTGCTCGACGCCGGTCCTGACGTTTTCAATCACAACATGGAGACCGTGCCGCGACTTTACCGGCGCGTCAGGCCGCAGGCGAACTACGAGCAGTCGCTGCGAGTCCTGCACTTCGCAAAGAAGTATCGTCCCGCTGCGCTTACGAAGTCCGGCCTGATGGTGGGACTTGGAGAACAGCGCGCCGAGGTCGAGCAGCTATTGCGCGACCTGGTCGCCGCCCGCGTCGACGTCGCTACCATCGGCCAGTATCTTCAGCCGACTCGCCGCAATCTCCCCGTAGCCGAGTATGTCCTCCCCGAGCAGTTTGACGCCTACCGCGACGCCGGCCTTGCCGCGGGGCTGCGAATGGTCTTCAGCGGCCCTTATGTCCGGAGCTCGTATATGGCAGAGATGGTGAATGAAGAGGCTTCGCGGGTCTCCGCTTGACTGGCTGCTCGCGCTCCTCTCCGCGTTCCTGCTGGTCATCATTTTCCCTCCGCTGAACCTGGTCTGGCTTGCGCCCTTCGCTCTGACTCCGCTTCTGGTGGCGCTTGCCCGCGAGCCCCGCCCGCTGCGCCGCTTTCTGCTCGGATACGCCGCCGGCATGGTCTACTGGTTCGCCACCTGCTACTGGATCCAGTTCGTGCTGGAGGTCCACGGCGGCATGGGCCGCTGGGGCGGCTGGGGCACGTTCCTGCTGTTCTGCATCTTGAAGGCGATCCACCTCGGCATCTTCGCCACTCTGGCCGCGATCGTGGTCTCGAAATGGTACGCCATCCCCGCAGTGGCCGCGCTCTGGACCGGAATTGAGCGCACGCACGCACCCGCCGGTTTCGCCTGGCTTGCGCTCGGCAATGCGGGTATCGACATGCCATTGCCGTTGCGAACCGCGCCGGTCGTGGGCGTCTACGGTTTGTCCTTCCTCTTCGTGATGACCGCCACCGCGGGAGCCGTCGTCATTGGCCGCCGATCGCGTAGGCAGCTCCTGTGGCTTCTGGTCATTCCCGCGCTTCTCCTCTTGCCGCCACTGCCGGCGCCTGCGGCGGGAACGGAGACTGCTGTGCTGGTCCAGCCCAACGTGCCCGAGGAAGCCGAATGGTCGCCGGTCACCGCCGAGATGCTCCAGCGCCACGTCGTCGATCTCACCCGCGGTCCGGCGCTGGCCGGACCGACCGACCTGATCGTCTGGCCCGAGGCGCCAGGGCCCTTTTTCTATTACGAAGACCCCGGGTTTCGTGAAAGGGTCCAGAACCTCGCGCGGGAGGCCCACGCCTGGTTCGTCTTCGGCACGGTTGCCGAAACGCTGAAAGGCGCGCCCCTGAACTCCGCCGTCGTCCTGGCGCCCGACGGGCATCTGGTCGACCGGTACGACAAGAACCTGCTGGTCCCATTCGGCGAATTCGTGCCGCCGCTGTTCAGCTTCGTCAATCGCGTAACGAAGGAGGCCGGCGACTTCGCGCCCGGCAACCGCATCGTGGTCTTTCCCGCCGGCGCGCACCGGCTGGGTGTCTTCATATGCTACGAATCCGCATTCCCGCATTACGTGCGGCGCTTCGCGGCCCACGGCGCGGACGTGCTGGTGAATATCTCGAACGACGGCTACTTCGGGCACAGCACCGCGCGCCAGCAGCACCTGCTGCTGGTCCGTATGCGCGCCGCGGAGAACCGGCGCTGGATTCTGCGCGCCACCAACGATGGATTCACGGCTGCGGTCGACCCCGCCGGCCGCGTGACGCAGACCCTTCCTCCGTACATCGAGACAGCGGGCCGATTCCAGTGGTCCGGCATGAATGAGACGACGCCGTACACTCGCTATGGAGACTGGTTCGCGTGGCTCTGCCTCGGGGCTGGCATCGTCACCCTTTTCCTGTCCCAGATCCCGCATTACGAACCTCCACCGAAACGAGCCTCGAAATGAACAAAACGGCGTTCGCCTCTCTTATCGTGGTATGTGCAGCCATGCAGGCACAGGATTCGCAGACCATCGACCGCTTCTTCGATGAATATTACGCGTTCAAGCCGTCGGAGGCGACCGCTCAGGGATTTCATCAGTTTGACGACCGCATCGAAGACGAGTCGGCGTCGGGGCGCGCGCGCCGCCTCCGGTTTCTGCATGAGGCGGAGAAAACCTTCGCCGCGCTGCCGTCTTCGCCCGACAGGGACCTGATCCTCAATCGTGTACGCGCCGACCTGCTGGAGCTCGAGCAGATTCGCATGTGGGAGAAGAACCCGGATCTTTATTCCGGCAGCGCGGCCAACGCGGTTTTCGTTATCATGAGCCGCCGGTTTGCGCCGCCCGCCGAGCGGCTGCGCAGCGTCATCGAACGCGAAAAGCAGATGCCGGCGGCGTTCGGGTACGCACGCGAGAACCTGAAAAATCCACCCCGCGTTTACACCGAAGTCGCGCTCGAACAGCTGCCTGGGATCACCGGCTTCTTCGAGCACGATGTCCCCCTCGCATTTCACGACGTTACGGACCAGAAGCTTCTGGCAGAATTCCGCCAGGCGAACGAAGCGGTCATCGCGGCGCTCGCGGCATACGAGAAATGGCTGCGCGACGACCTGCTGCCGCGCTCGAACGGGGACTTTCGCATCGGCGCCGGGAATTACCGGAAGAAGCTGGCGTACGAAGAGATGGTCGACGTGCCGCTCGACGAATTACTGAAGGTCGGTTACGAAGACCTGCGCCGAAATCAGGAGGCGTTCCGCGCCACAGCGGCAAAGCTCGATCGCCATAAGACGCCCATGCAGGTGCTCAGCGAACTGGCCCACGATCATCCCCGCCCCGACCATCTGCTTCAGAGCTTCCGTGATGTGCTGGGCGGACTGCGCCAGTACATCGAGGCGCATCGCATCATCACCATCCCCTCCGACGTTCCTCCGATCGTGGAGGAAACGCCGCCGTTCCTCCGCGCGCTCACCGCGGCGTCCATGGATACGCCAGGCCCGTTCGAGCGCGTGGCGAAGGAGGCGTACTTCAACGTCACCCTACCCGACCCGAAGTGGACCCCGAAGCAGGTGGAAGACCTGATGGAAGGCTTCAACCGCGGCACGGTCGTGAGCACAGCCGTGCATGAGGTCTACCCCGGCCACTACACGCAGTTCCTGTGGGTGCAGCAGGCGCCATCGAAGACCCGCAAGCTGCTGGGCGCCGGATCGAATGCCGAAGGGTGGGCGCACTACTGCGAGCAGATGATGCTCGATGAGGGATACGGCAACGGCGATCTCACGCTCCGCCTGGGGCAGTTGCAGGACGCTCTCCTGCGGAATGCGCGCTATATCGTCGGAATCCGCATGCACACCGGGACGATGAGCTTCGATGAGGGCGTGCAGTTTTTCGAGAAGGAAGGCTACCAGTCGCACGGAAATGCGCTGCGCGAGACGAAGCGCGGGACCTCCGATCCGACCTATCTGATGTACACCCTGGGAAAACTCGAAATCCTGAAGCTGCGCGCCGATTATCAGCGGAAAATGGGCGCGCGTTACCGGCTCGGCGAATTTCACGACGAGTTCATGCGGCAGGGCTGGCCCCCGATCGCGATCGTTCGGGAAGCCATGCTGGGGCAGAAGGGCAGCTTACTGTAAGGACGGTTGTAGTACCCTACAGCCCCGGAGTAAGACGGCCGATGCTTAGGACATGTGGGTCTGGATGCGCATGCGGCACGCTGAGCGCCCGGCGGATAACCGCTGGCGTTTGATTAAGTTAGCCGGACTGTACGCAATCGGAGCCATCCTGCTCGCCTTCGGCATCGCCGTCCTGGGCGGCCACTGACGGGCCCACGCATCAGTCAGCCTGGGCCAGCTTACGTTCTACGGCGTCGAAAAATTCGCGGCAGTGCGCTGCTCGTTCCCTGACTCGCTCAGGTCGGATCCGGCCGAGCAAGTGCACCGCATGGCTCTTCGCGTATTCGCGTCCGGTGTCCCGTCTCGCTTGTTCCAGACGCCGATACACGTCGCGTTTTGGCACGTGCTCCACATCCTGGGTTTGTCCGATCGCGTTCGACCTGAAGCTGGTCCCGTACCAACTCGCGAGCGCATCCGGGTCGGCGAGAAACCACGCTTCCATTAGCTGCACCATCCAGAATACGTTTGTACTGTGCTCCGGACGGATACCGAGGCTCTCGCACAGCGAGCGGCGATCCGTCGGCATCTCCTGTTCACTATCCTTTAACAGAATGTTCCACGCCTGCGGATGCGAGCGAAGCCCCTTTGCGAGGCCTTTCGGGCCTGGCCCGCCAGCGATGAAGGAGAGGTCCACACCGCTTTTGTGCGCTTTGTTCACCAGCTCGCGAAAAAACTGCTCGAATCCAGTACGTAGAATTCGATGCCCTTCGAAATAAACACGGATCTGCGTCACCGCTGTGTACCGCCGATCTCGCCGCGTCTCCACAGATCGCCGAGCGTGTACTCGTCCAGCCATTCCCGCAACTGATCCCGAGACAACCTCCTTATACGCGTACTCTCGTCGAAACCCCTGTCGCAGACGAGTACACATTCCGGGCGATCACTGAACCGATCCACCAGCGCGTCAGAGTGCGTGGAGACAATTAACTGCATGCGGCTCGACGCCTCGCGAATTACATCGGCAACAACAGCAACCGCATCCGGATGCAGGCCCGCCTCGGGCTCGTCAATACAGACGAGCGGCGCCGGATTCGGGTCCAGCAATATGTCCATGAGACAAAGAAAACGAAGCGTCCCGTCGGAGAGTCTCGCGGCAGGGATCTTACCGAGCTGTTCCTCCTCCGCGTATACCTGCGAAAAGCCTCCCTCCGCGCGAATTTTTACCGACTGGAACCGACTCGATAACCGGTTCAACTTCTCAGTGACGCGAGCCAACGCATTGTGAAAATCCAGCTCCTGCAGAGTCAAAGCGAGATTCGACCCATCTTCCTCGAGCGGGTGCTTCGACGCCGATGAGGCAATCCCGGTCCGTATACTGTCGTTCGCGCCGGTGTTAAAGCCGCGGTAGATCCGGATCTGAGCGAGTTCGCGCGAAAGGCCGGTAATCGGGGTCGAGTCCCGGGGATTACGATATGCAAAAAGCCCAGATTCTCCGGGCCCGATCGAACTCCTCATGGCGCGGCCACCATCGCCGTCTATCGTCAGATCGGCTTGCCTTCGCGCAAGATAACGAGATGCGGGGTTCTGCACGAGCGAAAGATCTTCGGACTCGATTCGCAGACCGTTTCTCGCGACGCCGAAGACCAAATCATACGCCACCTCGTCAGAGTCAATTTGAAAGTCTCCGCCGATCCATGCAAGGTCCTCGCGCGCTGTCTGGCCCTTCCAGATCCACGCTTCCGGTCCCCCGCCGCGATTGAGATACGTGCTCACATTGGTCGGCAATGCCTGTAGCAGCCCGATGCAGTCAATCAGATTCGATTTCCCGGCGCCGTTCGGCCCAATGAGGATATTCAGCGGTTCGAGCGTAAGGGGCTCCGGTTCGCGGAAGGACAGAATGTTCCTGAGTCGAAGCGACCGAATCAACATTGGTAAGTCCGATTCTATACGGCCAGAACTGCCGCGCTAACCGGCCGTGAGCCTACCGGAATCATGGTCAACAGCGGCGCTGTCCGCAGCCGGCTGCGCGTAATCCCCGGGATCCACAGCACCGCCATGTCGCCCGAGTCCTGGTTCAGCACAAGCGCGTACTGATTGTCGGGAGTGATGGTGATGCACGCCGGGTTCGCCCCAGCCGGAGCCATGGCGATCACCCGGCGCGAGTCGATGTTCAGAATACTGACATCGCCCGACTTCGAATTGGCTACGAAGAGCAGCGTCGGAGAAACGGCCATCGCGCCGGGTTCGCGGCCGGCCAGAACCGTTTCGCCCACCTGCGGCGTGTAGAACGGATACACGATCACCACCGCGTCCATGCCCTCGCCAGTTACGAATAACTGGCCGCCGTCGTCATTGAAGCAGAATCGCTCCGGTTTCACGGCGAGCGGCAGTTTCGTCACCAGCTGTCCGGTTGACGTGAGCCAAACGTAGAGCATGCGCTCTCCAAGGCCGGCGCCGATCAGCTGCGCCGAATCCTTCTGGAATCGCAAGCCGCCGGCTTCGCCGGACAGATGCATGGGAGCGCGCAGCCGCCGCGTGGCAACATCGAGAAGCTGCACGGTTCTGGCCGAACCGTAACTGATCGCCAGCAGTTCGCCGTCCGGCGACAGGTCAAAATCGAGCGGCTGCTCAGGCAAATCCACCGTCCAAACCGTGCGCAGGCTGGAGGTGGAAACCGCCGCCACGCGCGCGGGCTCGCTGCAGAGCACGTAGATGAGCTGCGGCGCGATGCGCATGGTGACCGCTCGCCTGGCGACGGTATTGGCGCCCATGAGAGCAAGCCGGTCAGCGCGGATTTCGTGCACGCTGCCGTTCTCGGGAGTGAGCACGAACACTCGCTGCGTGGCCTGATCGGCGGCGATTGCCGTTGGCTGACCATTCATGCGAATGTGCCGGGCCACCGCGAACGCGCCCAGATCCACGGCGGCAACTGCGCCGCCTTCGCTGTTGGCCACGAACGCGTACCCGGAGAACGCCTTGCGCTGCCGGCAGCCGGCAGCAGCCACTGCCGCGCCGGCCAGAAAGGTCCTGCGAGTGAGCACGAAATCTGCTTCTATTTTATCGGCCGCCGTCAGAGTGCGCGCAGATGGAAACCGCCATCGATATTGAGCACCTGGCCGGCGGCATAGTCCAGGAACCCTTCGGCGATCGCGCGCACCGCGCGCGCGACATCGGTGGGCTCGCCTATGCGCCGCTGTGGAAGAAGACCTGCCCCGATTCGCTCTTCATAGGCCTTCTCCACGGCCGCGATCATGTCCGTGCGGATAATCCCCGGACGAATCTCGAACACCAGAACGCCGTGCGATGCGAGCCGCTCGGCGAACAAAGCCGCGCTCATGCTCAGACCTGCTTTGGAAATGCAGTATTCGGCCCGATTCACGGAGACGGCGTAGCTGGAAATGGAGGTGATAAACACGATGCGCCCGCGCCCCTGCTCCAGCATCAGCCGAGCGATATCGCGAGTGAGGAAGTGCGGGCCTTTCAGGTTGACGCCGATGAGCTCGTCAAAGCTGTCCTCGCCGGCGTCGAGAATGTCGCGCCGCTCGCGCGGAGCCATACCGGCGTTGTTCACCAACAGGTCGATCGCGAGCCCCCGCTCGCGCATCATGCGCAGCAACTCGGCGCGGTCGTCCGCCGAACCGATATCGCTCTGCACGATCTCCGCGCCGGTAGCCACGTGCAGTGAACCGGCGGCCTCATGATGGCCCCGGTACGTGGCGATTACGTGATGAGTGCGCGCCAGCTCTACCGCGATGGCGCGACCGATGCCGCGGCTCGCGCCCGTCACCAGAGCGACGGGGCGGCCGGCGAGGCTCATAGCTGAACGGCTGAATTCAGCGTGAACGTGAGGCGCGTTTCGGCGGGCACCTTTACCCGCTGACCCGCGGTAACAGCCTCGGCGCCCGCTCCAACCGCGCCGCCCGCGCCGGCGCCAATCGCTGCGCCGCGCCCGCCGCCCGCAAGTCCACCGATAATAGCGCCCAGGGCCGCGCCGCCGCCTACCGTTTTGGCCGTGCGCGAGCCGCGCGAGCTGCTGGCCTGAGTGACTGACTCGGTGTAAGTGTCCACCATACGCCCGTTCACCGATACCTGCTGCAGCGCCATCGTCAACGCGGTCCGGCCCGCGAATTTGCCGGACTGCTGAGCCGCAACCAGCTTCACCACCGCGTCGGAGCCGCGCGGAATAATGGTCTGCCCGTTCACCATCACCGGTTCATCCACGCTGGCGCGGAACGTCTGCCCGGTCCGGTCCACTTCGGAATCCACGCGGTCGATCATCCGCACCACGATCGGCGTCCCAGCCGGAATGGTGACGCCCGTCGCCCCCGGATTCGGCTGCTCATAGGCGCGCTGCGTTTGCAGACCGCTGTTATCCGGCGGAGGCGGGGCGTTGTAGTTCGCGCCCTGATCGCCAGTGTCGCCGAACACCAGATTGGTTACTTGACCGACATGGAACGATTGCACCCGGTCACCGACCAGCATGCGCACCGTGCGCGTGTCTCCACCAGCGTACGTGCCCTGCACCGTCGTGCCGTTCCGTAATGTCAGCGTGTCGGCAAACATCGCCGCCGCCGCAATCACGGAGCCCAGCACCGCCACTCGTCGCAACATACCCCGTCCTCCTGTCGACAGACTTTTTCTATTCTACTCGTGACCTGACGTAACCGGGCGGCCGCGGGTTTACGCGCCCTTTCCGGCGCCAGGCCACGAGAAATCCCACACCTGCATGTTCATCTTGCCCTCGGTGTACTCCACCACCCCGTACTCGCCGGGTTCGAGCGGCTTCATCGGCCAGATTTTGTACACGCCCTCGGCCACCTGCTGGCGAAAAACGTCCACCATCGTCGGATCCTCCTCGACGATATCCGTCTTGGGGACAGTGGTCACCTTCTCCACGATGCGCATGCCCTTGGCCGGCGTCATCTTGACGATCCCGAAGCGCTCGTCTTCCGACAGGCGGATGTAGAACTCCGGGGTGGCGCTCTTCACGAGATTCGGGGAATGCTCACCCTTCATCTCCACCCAGCCTTTGCCCATCAGGATCGGCAGCGGCGAGACTACTCGCAGGATTGTGCGCTTTTTCGAGTTGACGTACTGCGATTCGCCCACCTTAACAGGCGTGAGTTTGTCACCGTCGATGTAGTAGGCGCCGGGGTCCTGCGGGATTCTCTCCACCTCGCGCTGCTGCGCGCGCTCGTAGTGCTCCTCTTCGGCGAGCGCTTTTTCATCGGCTTTCTCCGCTTCCTCGCGAGCGTGGATTTCGGCCTCGGTTTTCTTCACATCCACGATGGCGAGGGGGATCTCCTCCCACTGGCTGCGCTCTGTGCTGTAGAACCGCACCCGATCGCCCTCCACCTTGTACTCGCGAACCAGCTGGTAAGACCCGTCTTTGAGATAGAGTTTCGAGGTCGCCAGCAGGAGCAGCGGCAGCGCCAGGAAAATAAGCGCGAGTCTGGAGCCGTGGCGGAGCCGTCGCCGCGCGCCGGCACGTCCAAACCACGCCATCGCATCGAGCGGGAATCGCCGAAGCTGAATGCTATTCCGTGCGCTGCTCATAAGCGACTAATTCACCCGGCTCCATTCCGAAGCGCCGCAACAGCAGGAACTGCGAAAGGTTCTCGGCCGTGAGCAGACCTTCCAGGCGATCGCCTTCCATTACAAGGGCGCACGCGCCGCTGCGCGCCATCAGCGGCAGCACCTCCGAGAGGTCCACCCCGGGCGAGATGCGCGGAAACTCGCGATCCATCACGCCGGCGACGTACGCGTCCGGACCCTGATTGGCCATGGCCCGCACCAGTGCGCTCCGGCCCAGCAGCCCGAGCACTTCGGCGCCATGCACCACCGGAAAATCCTGCTGCGAGGTGGCCAGCAGCAGGTTCGCCGCGTCCCGAATCGTGCTTCCATGATTCAGGGTGTGAAACTCCGAGACCATGGCCGCACGCACCGGAATTCCCTGAGTCAGTGTGCGCCCCATCGCCGCCGCACTCTCCTGCGCCGCGCCGAGATATACAAAAAAAGCCACGAAGACCAGCAGATGGTGCGCGGACAACAGCCCGTACAGACCCATGCTGATGGCCAGCATGCGCCCCGCCCATGCTGAGATACGCGTGGCCTCATTCTCCGGTTTCCAGCGCGACAGGATGGCGCGCAGCACGCGCCCGCCGTCCATGGGAAATGCGGGGATCAGGTTGAACGCGGCAAGGATTATGTTGGCCAGCGCCACCCGTTCCAGCAGGTTGGCATTGGTCGGCACAGCGAGATCGAAGGGCGGGAACAGCAGCCGTCGCCACCATGCCACCCCTAGCACCGCCGCGGCCAGGACGAGATTCATGACCGGGCCCGCCAGAGCAATCCAGAACTCCTGCCACGGGCGCGGGCTCTTCTCCATCCGCGACACACCCCCAATGGGGTACATGACAATCTCCAGCGTCCGCAGACCGTAGCGCGCCGCCACCCAGGAATGCGCGAACTCATGGGCCAGCACGGAGGCGAACAGAGCGCTGATATAAACCGCGTACCCAGCCACCGATTGGGTGCCGCCGAGGCCGGTAACCACCAGGAAAATCAGCAGAAGAACAAAGGTGAAGTGCAGGCGAACGGGAACGCCCATCAGCCGCAATGCGCCCGTGGACCCGTGCAACGCTCCCTCGGTCCTGTCCTGCTTACTCAGACGTATGCCTCTGCCTTTATAATGTAACCTGGGCGGCAGCCCCGCACGCTGCTGCTAAGGCGAACAAACCACTAGGTTTACATATACTGACGGACAACGTCAGTCCGAGGGGCCCTCCTTTTGCGTATCCTCGAAGAAAGGGAATGAATCAAATAGGCGAGGCCGCGCCAACAGGCCTGCGCCTCCTCAGCTTCGTCGAATGTCCTCATCGTTTATCCACGCGCTTCGTCGCCGAACCTGTTTTCCAGCCGCTGCAGTCCTGTTGTTTTCTCTGATCGCGCTCGGATCTCCGGTGCGAGGTCAGCAGGCGTTCACCGGAGAATCCTCATCCGACACAGAGGCCAGCCAGGTGCTCGATCGCTATCTCGCGGCTACCCAGTCCGCACAGAATTCCCTGCGCGGCAAGTCGATGGAGGTTCAGATCGACGCCAGCCTGCCCAAACTGAAAAAGGCGGGCACGCTCCGGGCTTTGCGCAGCATCTCCCAGGTGGGCCGCGTCACCTATCGCATGCTGGGTTTCAACGGCGACACCACAATTAAGAAAGATGTCATCGCGCGTTACCTCACCGCGGAAGTGCAGGCCAGCGGCAACGGCAACGACCTCGGCATCACCCCCGCGAATTACAAGTTCAAGTTCAAGGGCGAACAGAACAAGGACGGTCTGGAGGTTTACGTTTTTCAGCTCTCGCCGAAACGGAAAGACGTCGGTCTGTTCAAGGGTGAATTGTGGGTCGATCCGGCCACCTACATGCCTGTGAAGGAGGCCGGGAAGTTCGTCAAGAACCCCTCGATCTTCTTCAAGCGTATGGAGTTCGTCCGTACCTACAACATCGAGAATGGCATTGCCATCCCGCTCCATATCGACAGCGAAATCAAGACGCGAATTGTCGGTCCGGTAAACCTCAGCATCAACTTCATCCGGACGGGCCAAACCGACGAAAACCAGACCAGCGACGCGACGGCAGGTGCGGTCCAATAACCGTTAGCCCACGCCTTCTTAATGCCGCTTAATGCCGGAATCGCCCGTTTCCTGTTGAGATTGTTGAATTTAGGCATATGAGTACCGTAAGCTCAAAAGAGTAACCGAATGAGAACCCTCTTTCTGAATCCGCCATCGTTCGAGGGCTTTGACGGGGGCGCCGGGTCGCGCTGGCCGGCTTCGCGCGAGATCGAATCCTATTGGTACCCGGTGTGGCTTTGCTATCCGGCCGGCATGCTCCCGGACAGCAAAGTCGTGGACGCGCCACCGCACAAGATCTCCATCGACGCCTGCGTGGACATGGCGCCCGATTTCGAACTGCTCGTCCTGTACACATCGTCGCCCGGCTTTCACGTCGATGTGCGCATCGCGGAAATGATGAAAGACCGCAACAGCCGCCTCAAAGTAGCCTTCGTGGGGCCGCCGGTCACCATCGAGCCGGAAAAGGCGTTCCGCGAAACCAATGCCGTGGATTTCATCGTCCGGCGCGAGTTCGATTATCAGATCGCCGGCTACGCCAAAGGCCAACCGCTATCGGAACTGCCGGGCGTCAGTTATCGCGACCAGCACGGGCGTCTGGTGCATAACCCCGAAGGCCCCGCGATCGAGAATCTCGACGAGCTGCCGTGGGTCACCAAGGTCTACCAGCGCGATCTCGATTTCCGCCGCTACAACGTCCCGTTCCTGCTGAACCCGTTCATCTCCTTCTACACGACGCGCGGCTGTCCGGCCATGTGCACCTTCTGCCTGTGGCCGCAGACGCATTCCGGCCATCGCTGGCGCCTGCGCTCCTCCGACGACGTTGCCCGCGAAGTGAAATTCGCTCTGGGCGCGTTCCCCGGCCTGAAGGAAATCTTCTTCGACGACGACACCTTCAACTACCGCAAGCAGCGCACCATCGAGCTCTGCGAAAAGCTGGGGCCCCTGAACTTCACCTGGAGTTGCACCTCGCGCGTCACCACCGACTACGACACGCTCAAGGCGATGAAGGACGCGGGCTGCCGGCTGATGATCGTCGGCTACGAGAGCGGCGACGAGCAGATCCTGCGCAACATCAAGAAAGGCGCCACGCTCGACATCGCCCGCCGCTTCACCGACAACGCCCATAAGCTCGGGCTGGTGATCCACGGCGATTTCATCGTGGGCCTGCCCGGCGAGACCCGCGAGACGCTGCGCAAATCCATCGACTTCGCCAAGAAGCTCGACGTCGAAACCATTCAGGTCTCCCTGGCCCACGCTTATCCCGGAACCGAGCTCTACGACCACGGTCTGAAAAACGGGCTCGTCAGTATCGAAGGCATGACCGACGAGGGCGGCCATCAGCTTCCAAACATCATCTACCCCGGCTTCGATGAAGCCGAGCTGGTGGAGTGGGTCGAGCGCTTTTACGGCGAGTATTACTTCCGGCCGAAAGCCGCCTGGCGCGTCGTGAAGAAGGCATTCCAGAACAACGACCTCCCGCGCCTGTACAAAGAGGCCCGGGAGTATCTCAGCCTCCGCTCAAAGCGCCGGAAGTACGTGCGCGACTTCCGCTCCAGGCCCGCGGAGGCGCCCGCTCGTCCCTCCGCTCCGGCTGTGACCACCACCGCGCCGAAGGCCGTCAATGGCAACGGAAACGGCAACGGCCACTCCGCTCCGGCGGAGACCGTATTGACGGGCGCAAGGGACCGTTCGGATTGAGCGCCGAAGAACAGCGGATTACCGTCAAGACGCGCCTGCTGGCGCTTATCGTCATCCTGAGTAACGTGCTCGGTAATACTGCGCTCAGCCTTGGCATGAAGCAGCGGCCCGGATTCACGCTGGCCCCGCTTACGGTCCTGGAAACGATCTTCAGTCCGTGGGTGGGTCTGGGCATCGTGCTGCTCATCCTGTGGCTGCTTTTGCGAATGGCCCTGCTCAGCTGGGCCGACCTCAGCTACGTCCTGCCCGTTACCTCCGTCGGCTACGTGCTGTCGGCCTTCGTCGGCCGCTTCGTTTTCGCCGAGCACATTACCTGGCAGCGCTGGACCGGCACCTTCCTGATCTTCGGCGGCATGATTCTGGTGGGCGGCACCAGGCCGAACACCACCATCGACCGCGCTCACGCCGCCGAACCGGTGGTGGTCGGAGGCAGCGTATGATCGGCGCCTGGCTGCTGGTGGCGGTGGTAGTCGGCGCCACTGTCGCCGGCGACGTTCTGCAATCGCTGGAGATGAAGCGCCACGGCGAGGTGCGCTTCAGCGGCGGCCGGCTGGGCCGCGCACTGGCCTATCTCGTTCGGCGCCGCTACCTGGCCCTGGCCGTCTTCTGCATGGCCGTGTCCTTCTTCGCATTTCTGAAGCTGCTCTCGTTTGCCGATCTGAGCTTTGCCGTTCCCGCCTCCGCCGGAAGCTTCGTGCTGGAGACCATTCTTGCCAGGCTCGTGCTCGGCGAAGACGTGAACATGCGCCGCTGGCTGGGCGCCGGTCTGGTCGCTGTCGGCGTCGCATTCCTGGCGGCGTGATCTGGCTCCTGGGCGCCCTCTGCGCCGTCGCCGCGGCCTATCAGCTGGTCGCGCTCGCCGCGGTGCTGCGGCATTTCTTTTCCCGCCGAACCGTCACCCCCGGAACTCTGCCCGGCATCTCCATTCTCAAACCGATGTACGGCCCCGGCGCGCGTCTTTATGAAGCGCTTCGTTCGCACGCCATCCAGGACTATCCACGGTTCGAGATTCTGTTCGGCGTGCGATCCATGGACGATCCCGCCGTCGCGATCGTCGAGAAACTCATTCGCGACTTCCCCGCCCTCGACATGCGGCTGGTGCTGGCAACCACAACAGCCCCCAATAACAAAGTCGGTACGCTGATCGATCTCGCGCGTGAGGCGCGTTACCCGATACTGGAAGCCAACGACAGCGACATCGTCGTTCCGCCGGGCTGGCTGCGGGAGATCGTCGCCCCGCTCGGCGATCCGCATATCGGTCTGGTCACCTGCGTTTATCGCGCATTCGGGACCGGCTTGCCGGCGCGCTTCGAAGCGCTGGGAGTAGCGACGGACTTCGCTCCGAGTGCTTTGGTCGCTCCATTCGTCGGGATTTCGGAATTCGGCCTCGGCTCGACGCTCGCGTTCCGGCGCGCCGATCTGGACGCCGTCGGCGGCTTCGAAGCGATCGCGCCATATCTGGCCGACGACTACCAGCTGGGCGCGAAAATTCACCGCCTCGGCCGCCGCAATATCATCGCCCCGCCGGTGGTCGAGACCCACCTCGGCGCCGAGACGTGGACCGAGGCCTGGCGGCATCAGGTGCGCTGGGCCCGCACCATTCGGCTGTCGCGCGGGGCCTACGCAGGCCTGCCTGTGACGCACGCGACTTTGTGGGCTCTGCTGGCGGCCGTCTGCGGAGCCTGGCAGTTCGCAATTCCGCTGCTCGCGATCCGCCTCACAACGGCCATCACCGCGGGCTGGTTCGCGCTTCGCAGCACGGATGTCCTGCGCCTCTGCTGGCTGATCCCGCTGCGCGATCTTTGGGCAAGCGCGGTCTGGGCGGCGGGCCTGTTCGGCCGCGAGGTTCGCTGGCGCGACCGCGTCCTGAAGCTGGATGAACACGGTCGGATCGTTTCCCACTGAGCCTTACAATTTTGTTTATGTACTCCCTCCGTCTATTCGCCATTACCGTGGCTGCGGCGGCTTTATTGCCCATGGCTCGAGCGGCCGATTCCTCCGCCTCGGGCGTGGACCTCGGCGCCATGGACACGAAGATCTCGCCGTGTCAGAACTTCTACCAATACGCCTGCGGCACATGGCGCCGGAACAATCCCATCCCGCCGGACCAGTCGCGCTGGGGGCGTTTCAACGAGCTTGCTGAAAAGAACCTGGTAATCGAGCAGAACATCCTCGAAAAGCTGGAGCATCCGTCGCCCAATCGCACCGCCGTGGAGCAGAAAATCGGCGACTATTACGCCGCGTGCATGAACGAGCCGGCCATCGAAGCCAAAGGCGTCGAGCCAATCGCCCCCCAGCTGAAGAGCATCGAGGCGCTGACCACCAAACAACAGCTGGCCAATGAGATGGTCCGCCTCCACGACGCCGGCGTTCGCGCCCTGTTCAACTTTTACGTCCGGCCGGACGAAAAGAACGCCACCCAGGAGATCGCCAACGTCGATCAGGGCGGGCTGGGCATGCCCGATCGCGATTACTACCTGAAGTCCGACCCGCGCTCAGTGAAGCTCCGCGAGCAGTATGAGGACCACGTCGCAAAGATGTTCCAGCTGCTGGCGAAGGCGCAGGGCCAAAGCGGCGATGACCCGAAGGCGAAGGCGCACGTGGTCATGACCATCGAAACCGAGCTGGCCAAAGCGTCCATGGACCGCGTCTCCCGCCGCAACCCCGACAACACCTATCACAAAATGACCGTGCAACAGCTGGCGCTGCTGACGCCCGACTTCGACTGGAACGATTTCATCTCCACCGTCGGCATCCCCCACGTCGATTCCCTCAACGTGGCCGCGCCGGATTTCATCCGCGCCCTGAACAGCGCTATCGCCGATACCAGTCTCGCGGACCTGAAGACGTATCTGGAATGGCACGTCCTGAGCAGCGACGCCGGGTTCCTGCCCGAAGCATTCGAGGACGAGGAGTTCAATTTTGAAGGCCGCATTCTGAACGGCACCAAGGAAATGCCGCCCCGCTGGAAGCGCTGTGTGCGCTCCACCGATCACGCCCTGGGCGAGGCGCTGGGGCAGGAGTTCGTCCGTGTGGCGTTCAGCGGGCCCAGCAAGGAGAAAGCCCTGCAACTGGTAGGCGAGATCGAGATTGAGATGCACCGGGATATCGAGACCGCCACCTGGATGACCCCGGCAACGAAGAAGCAGGCCTTCGAGAAGCTGCGCCTGGTCGCGAACAAAATCGGCTATCCAGAGAAATGGCGCGACTACAGCAGCGTGAATATCGTGCGCGACGACTACTTCGGCGATGCGCTGCGCGCCCGCGAGTTCGAGGTGCGCCGCAACTTCAATAAGATCGGCAAACCGGTGGACAAGGCGGAGTGGATCATGACCCCTCCCACCGTGAACGCCTACTACTCGCCGCCGATGAACAACATCAACTTCCCGGCCGGCATCCTCCAGCCGCCCTTCTATAATCCGAAGGCCGACGACGCGGTGAACTACGGCGCCATCGGCGTCGTAATCGGCCACGAGTTGACGCACGGCTTCGACGATCAGGGCCGGCGCTATGACGGCGAAGGCAATCTGCGCGACTGGTGGACCGCCGAGGACGCGGGAGCCTTCAAGACCCGCGCCGATTGCATTTCCAGCGAGTACGGTAACTTCAGTCCCGTGGAGGGTGTAAAGCTGAACGGCAAACTAACCCTGGGCGAGAATGCCGCCGATAACGGGGGCATCCATCTGGCATACATGGCCCTCATGGACCGCCTCGCCGGACACGTTCTGGAGAAGAAGGACGGCCTGACTCCACAGCAGCAGTTCTTCCTCGGATTCGCGCAGGTGTGGTGCGAGAACGCAACTCCGGAATCGGCGCGCGCCAGGGCCGTCACCGATCCGCATTCGCCCGGCGAGTTCCGCGTCAACGGAACGGTCCAGAACATGCCGGAGTTCCGCGACGCATTCTCATGCAAAGCCGGCGACCCCATGGTCGCCGCCCAGCCCTGCCGCGTCTGGTGATGTGTCGCGCTACCTTGTGGTGCGAGCCTTTGGCTTGCACGGGCTCTCAGCCCGCCCTCTCGATCGCCCTACCTTGTAGTGCGAGCCTTTGGCTTGCACGACTCCGCAGTTCTCCCACTGCCTACACCCAAAGCGCAATCTCAACCGCGTTGATCTGCTCGGCAATATGGTCCAGCAGTTGTTTGTTCCCCAGAATCTGCCGGACCCCGGCCGGCAGCTCCGGACGTTCCACCGGCGGGGCAAACGACTCGCACCCTCCGAACCCCAGCCATTCGGCCACCCGGCACCCCGCCTGCACGATACCGTTCAGCGTGTTCGCCTGCTCGCACGGCGCCTCGTGCTCGCGAGCGCTTCCCACCAGGGCCGCGGGTAGGCTCCATCGCTCCAGTAACAGTCCGGACGCTTCGGCGTGAGTCATTCCCAGGGTTCCGGCTTCCACGTCGCTGGTCCGCAGGCCCTCGTTTTTCGAGATTTCCGCCAGCTCTTCGTAGCGCCCCGCATCCAGCGCCAGCAGGGCCGTCTGTCCCAGCCCGTGCAGCAGCCCGGCGGTGTAGGCGTGGTCCATGGGCTGCAGCTGCGGCCCGAGGTTCTCACAGATGAAGGCGGTGGCAAGGCCGTGCCGCCAGATGTGCCGCACCAGCGGCGACTTCGTGCGAGGCCAGCAAAAGCGGCCCACGGCGCTGGTCATGAACAGCGGCACCACGCGCTTCAGCCCCAGCAGGGAGATGGCCTGCAGAACGCTGCGCACCTCACAGCGGATGCCCAGAACGGGGGAGTTTGCCAGCCTCAGAACCTCCGCCGAGAGCGCCGCATCCCGGCTCATCAGCACCGCGACTTCACGAAAGGAAACGTCCTCGTCCTTCACCAGCTGCAACAGACGCAGCGCGACCGGCGAGAAGGGCTGGGATCTGGCCAGGCCGACAACCGCTTCCGGGACCCGGGTTGGACGCACCTGGGAGTGAAGTCCCATGAGTCTCTTATCGGACCCGTTGAAACGATTTTCTACGCTTTCTGCGGCGCGTGCGATATGATTTCGGGCGAACGGAGAAGTCCATGCGATATACCGCTGCGATCGTTTTGGTCCTGGGCGCCTGCTGTGCCGGGTGTGCTTTCCGCGCCGGAGCGGCGTCAGGTCCGCGAACCGTCACCGTGGCCCAGTCCGGCTCGGCGGACGTGATCGGGGCCGACAGCGCCGCCCTTCAGAAGGCCGCTCGAATGCTTCGGCCCGGCGATACCCTGTCCATCGGCCCAGGGACCTGGGCCATGGACAACAGCCTCTTCGTGCCCTCCAGTGTGACCGTCCGTGGCGTCGCCGGTCAGACTATCCTTCGCAAGAGCCGAGGCGTCGAGAGCGCGCTGGTGGAGGACGCCGATTACGGCGACACATTCCTGCGCGTCGCCGACCCCTCGCAGTTCCGTCCCGGCATGGGCGTCTCGGTTTCCGACGACAAGCTGAACAGCGGCTGGGATATCAGCATCTCCAGCGTCGCCGCGGTGAAGCTGCCGTATGTCATCCTCGACCCCATGACCCTGCGCGACTACAACGCCGAGCAGGCTCACGCGCGGCTGCGCAACACCTTCCCCATTCTCGTCGCCGAGGATGCCGCCAACGTTACTTTCGAGGGCCTCACCGTCGACGGCAATCGCGCCGAGAATGCGTATATCGACGGCTGCCGCGGCGGCGCCATTTACATGTACCGCGTGCGTAACGTGACCGTGCGCAACTGTGTCGCGCGGAACTACAACGGCGACGGCATCTCTTTCCAGATCAGCGATGGCGTGCGTGTCGAAAACTGCGAGTCTTACGGCCATGCGGGTTACGGCGTGCACCCTGGAACCGGAAGCGCCAACGCTGTGGTGCAGGCCTGCCGCCTTCACGATAATGGCGACATCGGCCTGTTCCTGTGCTGGCGCGTGAGGCACTCGCGCTTTGCCGGTAATGTCATAGAGTCCAACGGCCATTACGGCATCTCCATCGGTCACAAGGACACGGACAACGAGTTTGTCGACAACACCATTGCCCGCAACGGTGTTACCGGCGTTTACTTTCGCGAGGAGACCCAGGCCAACAGCGGCCATCGCAACGTGTTCCGTGGGAACAAGGTGCTGGATAATGGCAATGCACGCCAGGGTTACGGGTTCTACGTCGAGCCGCACGCCGGCGATCTGCTGATTGAAGGCAACCAGATCGGCGATACGCGTTCCAACGGCGCTACCCAAAAGACCGGCATCTATGCCGCGTCCGGCGCGGGCAGCATCGAGGCCAGGAATAACACCACCGTAGGACAGGACCGCGAAGTGGCGGTGATCAAGGCTTCCGCCGGTCGCTGACCCGTTCGCGTCAGGCATTTCCGGTCTTGCATCTCAGGGTCGGTCTTACAGTACTCTCGACTCGTGCGAACCATAGCCCTCCTGCTGGCCTGCTGCGGCTGTCATGCCGCCACGTACTACGTTGCGGCCAACGGTCACGACGCCAACCCGGGCACAGCGGCCAAACCGTGGGCCACGCTCCAGCACGCCGTCGATATGATCGCGCCCGGCGATACCATCCTCGTCGGGCCAGGGACGTATCGAGGCTGCCGCATCGGGATATCCGGCGGCCAGACCGCGCCCAAGACGCTGTCAGCGGCCAAAGGCGCACACGTTCTCCTCGACAAGCCCGGCCCGGAGAACCGCCACAACAGCATCGTCGAGGTGGAGAACTTCGATACCGAGGTGACCGACTGGGTTGTCGAGGGCTTTGAGATCGCGGGCTCGCCCAGATATGCGATCGACGTGCGCGTGACGGACCGCATTACCGTGCGGAACAATCACGTCCACGACAGCAGGCTGACGGGAATCTTCACCGCGTTCTCGAACCATGTCCTGATCGAAAACAACGAGACGGACCACAACCACGAGCACGGCATTTATCAGAGCAACACCTCGACGTATCCGACCATTCGCGGCAACCGCTCACACCACAACACCTCGGCGGGCATTCACATGAACGGGGACATCAGCGAGCAGCCCGGCAACGGGCTCGTGGAGTACGCGCTGGTGGAGAACAACGTCATCTGGGAAAACGGAACCGGCGGCGGCTCGGGGATTAACTGCGATGGCGTCGATCGCAGCGTCTTCCGCAATAATCTGCTCTATAACAATCACGCCAGCGGGATCTCGCTCTACGGCATCGACGGCGCGCACGGGTCCAGCTACAACGAGGTGTACAACAACACCATCGTGATGGCGAAAAACGCGCGCTTCGTGGTCAACATTCCCGATGATGGGAGCGGCGCAGCCCCTGTCGGCAACGTCGTGGAGAACAATATCCTGTACACGCCGGATTCATTCCATGGCTCGATCCTGATCGCAAAGCCGCGCGTCACGGGCTTTCGCAGCGATCACAACGTCGTGGTCGGCCACTTCTCGGACGACAACGGCGATTCATCCATCACTCTTGCCAAATGGCAGTCCCTCGGATACGACGTGCACTCGGTGGTCGCCGCGCCGCCGCAGTTGTTCGTCAATCCCGCCGCTGGAGATTACCGCCTGAAACCGGGCTCGCCGGCCATCGATGCCGGGGCCTCACTCACCGCTGTCCCGAAGGACATCGTCGGCGTCACCCGCCCCCAGGGCTCCGGCTGGGACATCGGCTGCTACGAGACAGTCGGGGCCGCGCAACTGTAGGGTTTTCGGTTCCTGCGTACAGGATCCGGCACAATGGATGTGATGGCCGCTGAAACGACATATACGGCGCTCCGCAAAGACTTGGCGGGCGTTCTCGATCAGGTCTTCGATAATCAGGAAACGGTCATCGTACGTCGGCGTGGCGCACGCGACGTAGCGCTGATTCCCGCGTCGGAACTTTCCGGACTGCTCGAAACGGCTCACCTCCTGCGCTCGCCGCGAAACGCACGACGCCTGCTCACGGCGCTTCACCGCGCGAACGGCCGTAAGACGAAGCCTTCAACTGTCGCTCAACTGCGGCAAGAGTTGCTCGGTGAAGGCTCACGGCAGTAGAGCGGCTTTTTTTGATCCTGAGTTCAGGGAAGACGTGCGGTACTGGGTAAAAGCGGACCGCAGTACCGCGCTTCGCATTTTGGACCTGGTCGAGGCGGTTCTCCGCGAACCATTCGCGGGCGTCCGCAACCCGAAGCTCTGCGTCATGTCCTCGCAGGCTGTTGGTCAAGGCGCATCACGCAGGAGCATCGCCTCGTCTATCGCGTCAGCGATGACCGAATCGATTTCCTCCAGGCGCGATATCACTACTGAACCTGCGCAGGCTTGCTGCCGCCCGAAGCCGCCCCGTGGGCAGGCGCTTTCGCCTGGCGCTGGACTTTGGACATTCTCCCGCAATGCCGATTGTGGTGTAAGCCTTTGGCTTGCACTCGGCGGGCTCTCAGCCCGCGGCGGGCAGGCGCTTTCGCCTGCCTGGATGCCGCATCCTACCCGAAGTGGCGGGGATCGCAGGATCGCAACCGTTCGGCAGGATCACCCGTCCCCACCTAACATCACCCGCCGCTAAGCTTCCCGATTCCGCCCTTCGCGCCCCCGGCGGCCCTCGGCCGCGGCTGCCGCGTCCTTCTTTACCGGCACAAGCTGGATCACCGGAATCAGCGAGTGCCCTTCCCGCGATGCCGTCTTCTGCTCCACCCGCGATGACAGCTCCTGATTCAGCGTGGCCACGAACTGCTCGATCTGCTCCTGCATGGCCGCCATCTTCTCGCGCATGTTGAGAATGATCTCAACGCCGGCCAGATTCACACCGAGGTCGCGGGTGAGCTTGAGGATCACCTCCAGCCGCTCCAGGTCCTCATCCGTGTACAGCCGGGTGTTGCCTTCGCTCCGCGACGGCTTGAGCAGGCCTTCACGCTCGTAAAGCCGCAGCGTCTGCGGGTGGATCTGATACTGCTCCGCTACCGCGGAGATCATGTACGCCGCTCGGGATTTGGGTCGGGCCATGGGTTTATACCTGAGTCCACATCTCGCTGCGCGGATCGCTCGTCTGCACCTGCGCCAGCTCGCGCAACAGCTCGCGCGTGCGCTCGTCGTGAACATTCGGCGCCTGAATCACCACGCGGACGATCTGATCGCCCCGCTGATTGCGGCGCGAATTCATGACCCCGCGCTCGCGAAGCCGGAACTTCTGACCGTTCTGCGTACCCTGCGGGATCTTGAGCAGCGCCCGGCCATCGATCGTGGGTACTTCGATCTTGGCGCCCAGACCGGCCTCGCTGACGGTCACCGGCACTTCCACTTCGATGTTGTCGCCGTCGCGCTTGAAAAATGGATGGTCCTGCACGCGGACCGTGATGTACAGGTCGCCCGGCGGGCCGCCGAGAACGCCGGCGTTCCCCTTCCCGCCCACACGCAGGCGCGATCCGGTCTGCGCTCCCGGCGGGATGCGAACTTCCACAGGTTCACTGTGCACCAGACGGCCGTCACCGTGGCACTTCGGGCACACGTTCCGCAGCCGCCCGCGGCCCTCGCACCGCGGACAGGTCAGCTCGAATCGCATGGCGCCGGCCATCTGCGTGACCTTGCCGGTTCCATTGCACTGTGGGCAGGTTGCGGTCGCGCCTCCCGCAGAACCCGAGCCGCCACATACGTCGCATTTTTCCTGGCGGTTAATGTTGAGCTTCAGCTGCGTCCCGCGGATGCCTTCCCAGAAGCCGATCTCCATGGCGTATTCCAGATCGTCGCCGCGCTCCGGAACGGGTTCTTCTTCCCGGCCCCCGCGCCCGAAGAACTGGCTGAAGATATCCCGGAAGCCGCCGCCGGCTCCCCCCGGAAACCCGCCGCCGGCGCGCTCCTGACCGCCCTGCTGCTGATTGACGAACTCGGAAAAATCGAAGCCTCCGAAGCCCATGCCCGGACCGCGGTGAGCGTCGCCGCCGCCTCCCGGACCGCCCGGCGGGATGTTGTCGGAATAGAAACCGTACTGATCGTAGACCTGCCGTTTTTTCGCGTCGCTCAGCACGTCGTAGGCCTCCTGGACGGTCTTGAATTTCTCCTCGGCGGCTTTATCGCCCGGATTCAGATCCGGATGGTGCTTGCGCGCGAGGCGCCGGTAGGCCTTGCGGATCTCGTCCTCTTTGGCGCCTTTCGCGACGCCGAGGATCTCGTAATAGTCCTGTTTGGTGGAGGCAGGCATAAGAAATTTGTGGTCCCCGGCGGTTCACCGGGGACCCTGACCACTCACTTATTTCTTGTCTTCCACGTCGACGAACTCGGCGTCAACCACGTTGTCCTTCGGCGGTTGCTGCTGGCTCGCGCCAGCGCCGTCCCCCGACGGACCCTGCTGCGGCCCGGCCCCGCCGCCCGCCTGCGATGAAGCGCGATACATGGCCTCCGCCAGTTTGTGGCCGGCGGTCTCCAGACGAGAGGCCGCCTGGTTGATCTTGTCCAGACCGCCTTCCTGAATCGCCTTCTTCGTTTCCTCGATGGCGCTCTCCACGTCCTTCGCTTCCGCGTCGCTCACCTTCGAGCGGTTGTCGCGCAGCGTCTTCTCGAGGTTGTAGACCAGGCTGTCGGCGCGATTGCGCGCCTCGATCTCCTCGCGATGCCTGCGGTCCTCGCCGGCATGCGATTCGGCTTCCCTCGCCATCTTCTCCACTTCCTCCTTGCTGAGGCCGGAAGAAGACGTGATGGTGATCTTCTGTTCGTTGTTGGTCGCCTTGTCTTTCGCCGTGACGTTCAGGATGCCGTTGGCGTCGATGTCGAACGTCACTTCGATCTGCGGAATACCCCGCGGCGCGGGCGGAATCCCCACCAGCTGGAACACGCCCAGCAGGCGGTTGTCTCGCGCCATCGCGCGCTCGCCCTGGTAGACCTTGATCTCGACCGAGGTCTGATTGTCGGCCGCCGTCGAGAAGGTCTCGCTCTTGCGCGTCGGAATGGTCGTATTGCGGTCGATCAGCTTCGTAAACACGCCGCCCAGGGTCTCGATGCCCAGTGAGAGCGGGGTCACGTCCAGCAGCAGCACATCCTTCACTTCGCCGCCCAGGACGCCGCCCTGCACCGCCGCGCCCACCGCGACCACTTCGTCGGGGTTCACGGTCTTGTTCGGCTCCTTGCCGAACAGGGTGCGGACGATCTCCTGCACTTTGGGGATACGAGTCGAACCGCCGACCAGGACTACCTCGTCGATCTGCTGCGGCGTCACCCCGGCATCGGCCAGCGCCTTCTTACAGGGCTCGATGCTGCGCTCCAGAATGTCGGCAACCATCTCCTGGAACCGTGCGCGCGTCAGCCGCACGTTCAGGTGCTTCGGCCCGGTCTGATCGGCCGTCAGGAAGGGCAGGTTGATCTCCGTCTCCATCGTCGTGGAGAGCTCGATCTTTGCCTTCTCCGCGGCTTCTTTCAGCCGCTGCAATGCCATCTGATCTTTGGAGACATCCACGCCGGTGTCGCGTTTGAACTCCGTGATGAGCCAGTCGATGATGCGCTGGTCGATGTTGTCGCCGCCCAGATGGGTGTCGCCATTGGTCGACTTCACCTCCACCACGCCGTCGCCAACCTCCAGGATGGAGATATCGAACGTGCCGCCGCCGAAATCGTACACGGCGATGGTCTCGTCCTTCTTCTTGTCCAGCCCGTAGGCCAGCGCCGCGGCCGTCGGCTCGTTGATGATGCGCATCACTTCGAGACCGGCGATCTGGCCGGCATCCTTCGTCGCCTGCCGCTGCGCGTCATTAAAGTAGGCCGGGACCGTGATCACCGCTTTGGTGACTTTTTCGCCCAGATACGCCTCGGCAGCTTCCTTCAGCTTGCCCAGGATCATGGCCGAAATTTCGGGCGGCGAGTATTTCTTCCCCATCACTTCCACGCGCGCGTCACCGCTGTCGCCTGGCGCCACTTTGTAAGGAACCAGCTTCATCTCCTCGGAGACTTCGTTGAAGCGGCGCCCCATGAAGCGCTTGATGGAGTAAATGGTATTCTCGGGGTTCGTCACCGACTGCCGCTTGGCCACCTGACCGACAAGGCGTTCTCCATTCTTTGTGAACGCCACGACAGATGGAGTAGTACGACCGCCTTCCTGATTCGGAATGACGACCGGCTGCCCGCCCTCCATGACGGCGACAACCGAGTTTGTGGTCCCGAGGTCGATTCCTATGATCTTGCTCATGTCTTTTCTGGTCCCTCCCGGACGATTGCGGACTTCATTAAGCCTGTACTCAGTATCAAACCTTAGTGTACTTTTGTCAAGTCTGCTTATGGCATCAGTATGGGCTCAATCTGAGTTGACCGTCGCCGCAGCAGCCGACCTGGCAGACCTTCAAACCCCGCTCGTCCAGTCATTCGAAAAGCAAGCCGGCATCCACGTCACCGTGACCCTCGGGGCCAGCGGCATCCTTCGCCAACAGATTGAAAACGGGGCGCCTTACGATGTCTTCCTGTCGGCCAACGAACAGTACGTTCGGGATCTGGCGGCCCGCGGCGTAGTCGATCCGGCATCAGTCAGAATTTATGCGCTGGGGCGACTGGGACTGTGGTCACGTGACAGCCGCTTCCGAGACGTCAGCCAACTCCAGCGGCCAGACCTGGTCCATCTGGCGATCGCCAATCCTGAGCATGCTCCCTACGGCGCGGCCGCCCGCGACTTCCTCCAGCGCCGTGGGATCTGGGACGCCGTTCGAAGCCGCGTCGTCTACGGCGAGAACGTCCGCCAGGCGCTCCAGTTCGCCGAGACTGGCAACGCCGATGCGGTGATCACAGCCTGGTCCCTGCTGGTCGGCAAGCCGGATGCGGTGCTGCTGCCGCCCGACCACGCCCCCATCCGCCAGGCGCTCGGCATTGTCGCCAGCTCGGTGCACAAGGACAGCGCACGAGAGTTCGAGCGATTTCTGTTCGGTCCGGAAGGGCGGAAACTGCTCATCGAGCACGGGCTGATGCCGGCTCAGGAGTAGCTCGCGATACACTGCCACATGAGGCTCTCAACCGGAACCGCGGCCTGCACGCCGCCGTCCTGTGGACGCCGGGCCCCTTATGTTCCGATTTCTCGTAATCTTTGCCCTCCTTGTCGCGGCAATTCGCGCGCAGGAATCGGCAAACAAGGCGTCCGACGTCGTAATCCGCACCGGCGCCCAGGAAGTCCTGCTCGATTTTGTCGCCCGGGACAAACATAACAAGCTCGTCACGGATCTGCGGCCCGACGAAGTACAGGTGTTCGAAGACGGCGTGAAGCAGACGCCGCGCAGTTTTCAATTCCGAACCGGCAAACAGGTGTTCGCTTCCCGCGCGAATGAGCGCGCGCCGGCAATGGCGGTGAAGCCGGTATACGATCCTCTGCGTGAAATCAACCTGGTCTCCATCGTGCTCGAGCGCATGAGCTACGACAATCGCGCGCGCGCGACGCAGGCAGTCCGCGATTTCCTGCGCAGCGGCGTGCTGCCGAACACCTACATCGGGGTGTTCACGCTGAACCACAGGCTGGCCGTTCTCCAGCCATGGACCACGGATCTGGCGCTGTTGAACCGGGCCGTGGATCGGGCCGCGACCGGGAATTACCTCGAGTTCGCGAAAGGCAGCG
>DASRCB010000225.1:0-14747 GCA_035653295.1 Bryobacteraceae bacterium | reverse complement strand
GTAAAGGCGCCGAAGTCGCTCGAGGAGCGATACCCCGAACTGCGCGAATTCACGGCGGAAGGAAGCGAATCCGCGTAGGCGACCGCGCGGCCGCCGCACGGTCAGTGCTGATCCGGCAAAGGAGCCGCGAGGCTTACTTCGCCCGCCGCGCGGGGGCGCCGAGCACCACCGGGCCCGACCTTCGGCACTTCCGCAGGCAGACAGGCGCGCTGGAAATCCGGGCGGCTCAGATTATATTCCTTGACATGTATATTCCATTCGGAGTATACAAGGAGAGTGGAATCCGTCTTCGAGATCATTGCAGAGCCGAACCGGCGCGCCATATTGCAGCTGCTGTTGTCTTCACAGCGGTCGGTTGGCGAGATCGAGCGCCAGCTTCATATGCCGCAGCCCATGGTGTCAAAGCACCTCCGCGTGCTGCGGGACGCCGGTTTCGTGGAATCCACAGTGGACGCACAGCGCCGTCTCTATCGCCTGAAGCCTGAACCGCTTCGGGAGGTGGACGACTGGTTGGCGCCCTTCCGGCGGTTCTGGTCCGCTCACGTGGACGCTCTGGAACGCCATCTCGACCGAATGGATGAACCAACACCAAGGAAAAGGAACCGACAGTGATGAAGATCAAAGTGACGAGTGTCTATGTGGACGACCAGGAGAAGGCGCTCCGCTTCTATACCGAGGTGCTCGGGTTCGTGAAGAAGTCCGACTTCAGCCAGGGGCCGTATCGCTGGCTGACCGTGACCTCACCCGAGAACCCGGACGGGACGGAGCTGCAACTGGCGCTCAATAACAATCCAGCGGCAAAAGCGTATCAGCAGGCGCTGTTCGAGCAGGGCCAGCCCGCGGCGATGTTCTTCACCGACGATTTGCAGGCCGATTATGAGCGGATGAAGGCGCAGGGCGCGGAGTTCACCATGCCGCCGACAGACGTCACGGCTTCGAAGATCGCGATGCTGAACGACACCTGCGGCAATCGCATTCAGGTGACGCAGCTGACGTGGCAGGGCAAATGATCGACAGCGAGCGATACGAGCCGGGTCCGGCCAGCGGCGCGCAGGTAGTGCGCAACGAAGGAGACAAGTGGACGCTGATTCTCGTCAGAGAACTGCGCCACCCGCCGGAGAAAGTCTGGGAGGCAATTACGGACCCGGCGCATCTGCGGGAGTGGGCGCCGTTCGAGGCGGATGGGAATCTGGGCGCCACGGGAACAGTGAATCTCACCTGGGTGGGAACGGGGAACACCTTACAAACACCAGTGACGCGAGCCGAGGCTCCCCAGGTGCTCGAGTACGGCGATATGCGTTGGGAACTGGAGGCGTCCGGAAGCGGCACGCGCCTGACGCTGTGGAGCAACATCGATCGCCGGTTCATCTCGTGGGGCGCAGCGGGCTGGCACATTGCATTCGATGTCCTGGATCGGCTTCTGAGTGGGCGTCCGATCGGCCGCGTCGCCGGCGCGGAGGCCATGAAGTTCAGTGGTTGGCGGCGGCTGCAGGCGGAGTACGCGAAGCAGTTTGGCGTTGAAACGGACAGGAGGTCTCAATGAACTGGAATAAGTGGATTCGGCAGACGCACCGCTGGTTGTCGATTGCGTTTACGCTGGGGGTTATCGTCAACCTCGTCGCTGTGATAACTGGCGGATACAGGAACTGGGTGGGCCTGCTGGCGGGGGCGCCGCTCGTGCTGCTCCTGTTCACGGGCCTGTACCTGTTCATGCTGCCCTATAGCGCGCGGTGGCGCCGCACAAGCAAAGCAGGCGCCAGCGTCGGTGCTGTATGAAAACAGCGTCTGCGTTGATCGACGACAGAATCAGAGAACTGGGTGACTGGCGCGGTAACATGCTGGCTAAGGTGCGCGCGATCATCCGCGCGGCTGACCCTGACATCGTCGAGGAGTGGAAGTGGCGGGGCACTCCCGTGTGGTTGCATTGCGGCATCGTGTGTACGGGAGAAACATACAAGGACCACGTCAAGCTTACATTTGCCAGGGGAGCGGCGCTGAAGGACCCGGCCCGTCTGTTCAACTGCAGCCTCGACGGCAATGTCCGGCGCGCGGTCGACACACGCGAGGGCGAAAAGGTGAATGAGGCGGCGCTCAGCGGCTTGATCCACGCGGCGGTGGCGCTGAATCTCATGAAGGCGAGGGCTAGGCCCGCATCGCCGCTGTTGACAGACCAATGCGCAGCGCCGCGTTCCAGCGGCTTTGGCTGGGGCTGAGCGTCTCGTACCTCGGCGACCAGTTCACCACGATCGCGCTGCTCTGGTTCGTCCTGCAGCTGACCGGCTCCGGCGCGGCGGTCGGGCTCGTTATTCTTTGCTTCGAGCTTCCTGGGATCCTCACAGGGGCGCTGCTGGGGCGTTTGCTGGATCGGTGGCAGCCGCGGCTGGTCATGGGCCTCGACAATCTGGCGCGAGCGGCGCTGATCGCCGGGATTCCCACGCTCTGCGCACTGGGATGGTTGCGGCTGTGGCACGTTTTCGTGCTGGCGCTGCTCGCCGGAGCGCTGTCGCCGGCGACAGCGGCAGGCGTGCGGGCTTTCATGCCGCAGCTCGTAAGCCACGCAGCTCTGGAGCGCGCGAATGCGCTGACCGCGATGAGCGTGCAGTTTTCGTATCTCGCCGGGCCGGTAGCGGCAGGCTTCGCCGTCGCGAGGCTCGGCGCTCCGTGGGCGCTCCTGATCGACGCGGGCAGCTTCCTGCTGATGGGCCTGCTGGTGCTGACGCTGCCCACGGTCAGTCGCAAACGGGCTGCACCGTCGCTTGCGACGACTAATCGCTGGCTCGGCCTGGGGGCGCTGTTCAGCGTGCCGTGTGTCCCCGCGCTCACACTTCTCTCGCTGGTCTTCTTCTTCTCCTATGGCCCCCTGGAAGCGGCTCTGCCGGTCTACAGCAGCCAGATATTACACGCCGGCGCCGGCGGATACGGGCTGCTGTGGACCGGCTTTGGAGCAGGGTCGTTCGCGGGCGTGCTGACGCTGACCACGCTGTCGCAGCGCTGGCGCGCGCGTGGCGCTGCCGATGATTGCGGTGTTGTGGGGGGCGCTGCTGTGCCCGCTGTTTTTCATCCGGGACCTGCCGCTCGCCATGGTGTTTCTCGCCGCCGGTGGAGCATCCTGGGCGCCTTATACGCCGATCGAGACCACGCTGCTGCAGCGTATGGTCCCGGCGGAGATCCGCGGCCAGGTATTCGGCGCGCGGCATTCGCTGGTCGCGGCAGCGGCGCCGCTGGGGGCCGCTGCCGGCGGTGTCCTGCTGCAATATTTGCCGGCGCCGCTGGTGATTGCGGTCTCCGGGGTGGCCTGCATCCTCGCCGGGGTCGGCGGCCTCATCTCACCTGCGCTGCGTGATGTCCAACAGGTCAGCGGGGAGAGTCAGGCGACGTGATCGGCTCATGCCGCGTGTACAGCGGCGCGCCAGGGCGTGCAGTGCACAATGCGCGGATTCAGCAGGCGCGCAAAATCCTTCCAGGACATGCGCATCAATTCGCGATGCGAGCCGGCATTGAAAGCGATATCCTGCACCGTGGTCAGGCTCTCGTCCACATACACCGGCATGCCGTAAAGATTGCCAAACGGGGGCATGGCGCCCGTCTCGCAGCCGGGAAACCTGTCGCGAAACTCGGCTTCCGTGGCCAGTTGCAGCGACGTCGCTCCGACGGACGCCCTCAGCATCGGCACGTCGATGTGATACGAAGCCGGCGCCACCACCATCACGAGTTCCCCGTCCATGTTCAGGATCACTGTTTTCGCGAACTCGCGACCGCGCGTATGCGTCAGGGCCGCAATTCCCTGCGCCGTGAATGCGGTGCAGTGCTCGATGAGCTCATACTTTACGCCGTTGCTGTCGAGGTATTCGCACAACTCTCTGACTGGCATGACAAGCCTCCTTACGCCAGGAAACTCCTCAAAGCTTCTGACTCGACCGGCGCGCCCGCACGCCGGACCGGACCTGTACGTTCGTCTTCAGGCCGCCTGCAGCCGCTGCAGTAACTCCTCCACCAGCTTCAGCCGGCTGCGCAGCTCGTCCCGAAACTCCTTGTGGTACGTGTGATGGATCTCAACGGGCAGCCCACGCAGCTCCCGTTCCAGCAACTCCATCACGATGTCCAGCTCATCGTTTTGCAGCTGCACCTCGTGCACGCTCGCGAGGGACATGACCCACCTCGATTCGCCTCAATCTTAAACCCGGACGGCCGCGCTGGATAAGGTTTTTTGTTGTTCGTCGATCTAATACGATTCTGTTATTGCCGAGGGCGCTCCGCCGCTTCATAGTCGTACCGGAGGCGCGATGTGCGCCCGCTGACTGCCTTCCTTTGCGCAGCCGTTCTGCTGGGGCAGACGGCATCCGGCCGGTCGCCTAAACCGGCCGCACCGGTTTACGACCGTGCAACGACCATCGATATCGCCGGGGTCATCGCAGAGCTTCGCGATACGCCCACAGGAGCGCTGCCCGGATTACATCTGCTTGTGGCCACGGAGAAGAAAGGCGATGTTGACGTCTATGTCGGCCCCGGCCCCTTTGTGAAGGATTTCGGTTTCAAATTCACCCGCGGCGAGGAGGTTCGCGCAACGGGATCCAAAACCAGGTGCGAGACAGGCGAGGTTGTGCTGGCGCGCGAAATCCGGCGCCACGACGTCACGGTCTACCTGCGAGACATCGACGGCAAACCGCTCTGGACTCAGTAGCGCTCCACGCGCTCAGCCGAGCGTCGAAATTCCTGCTTCCCGCAGCTCCCTCTCGCCCTCGTCGGTAAGGAAGAAGGAATCCGAATCGCCCTCCCGCACCACGGCCACCCAGCCGTGGCGGACACAGTAATCCAGAAAAGCGATCTCCAGGTTCACCGGATCGATCCGCCTGCCCAGATGTGAGTAAATCGGCACTGGGGCAGGCTCGGCGAATCCCAGCTCCTCGTTAGCCTCGAGCACTTCCACTTCCGTGCCGTACACGACAAGTCTCGTCATATGGCATCCTCTGGAAGATCCACGCCCTGGCAGTTGCGCCGGAAGATCCGACAAAATTGTACGCCTGGATGACAAAGCGCGCAATCGTCTTCCGAGCTCTTACGGTAATTCTGTGCGATGCCGCACGCGCCGCTATTCGGTGCGCAGCGCGCGCACCGGGTCCACCGACGCAGCTCTGAGCGCCGGCACGAAATTGGCCAGCAGACCAACACCCGCAACGCCGGCGATGACGCCCGCGTAAATCAGCGGATCGCGTGGGCTCACGCCATAAAGCATCGTCTGAAGAACTCGTGCGCCAACCAGAGCGCAGAGCAGGCCCGCTGCGCTGCCGCCGATGACGAGCCACATTCCATCGCGGAGCACCGATCCCAGAACCTGACCCGGCGCTGCTCCCAGAGCCATACGAATCCCGATCTCGTGCGTGCGCTGGCTCACCGCCCAGGCGATAACGCCGTAAGTGCCCGCGGCCGCCAACAGCAGCGCGACAATTGCGAACGCGCCCAACAGCCAGGAATACGCGCGGCGAACCCACAGAGCTTCCCGCAGGCGCTGCGACATCGAACGCACGTCATATATGGGCAATTCGGGATCGAGATGGCGAATCACCTCGCGTACTGCGGGGAGCAGCGATTCCGGCTCGGCGGCGCCTCGCAGCACGATGCTCATCTCCGGCCTCGGCGCCTCGCCGTATGGAAAGTAAACGGCGGGCCTGGCCTGCTGATCCAGCCCAAAATGCTTTTCATCGCGGACGACGCCCACGACAGTCATCCAGGGCGAGCCCGGCGCATCGTGGCGGATGCGTCGGCCGACCGCGTTGCGTCCCGGCCAGAAATGGCGAGCGAAGCTCTCGTTCACAATGGCTACGAGTCCCGGTCCGGGCTCCATCCACCACCAGTCGCGGCCAACCCTGAGTACGTCATCATGCTCGTCGAAACGGCGGCCGGCCAGAACGGTCATGCCGATGGCATCGAAGTACGCGGGGGTGGTAACCACCTGAAGAATGACCGGGCTCGGATTGTTCGGGCCAGGCGCCGGCGCTCCTTCAGCAGCGAAGTTCCAGCCCCACCAGCCATCAAGCGGCAGCGCTGAGGTTGCGCCGGCCGCGCGCACTCCCGGCAGCGAGTGAAGATTGTCGAGAAGCTGGTGGTAGAACGCGGCGCGCTGCGCGGGCTTCGTATATTTCAGTTCCGGCAGTTCCAGGCTGAAGGTCAGGGTGTTCTCGGGGCGGAATCCCGGGTCCGTGTGCAGCACCGTCCGGAAAGCCTGAACCAGAAGGCTCGCGGAGATGAGCAGCATCACCGCGAGGGCGATTTCGCACGCCACGAGCGCAGCCAGGCTACGGCGCTGCCGGCCGGACAGCGAGGTCCGCGTGCTCGATTCGTGCAGGGACGACGCGGTATCCGCGCGCGAGGCGTGCAGCGTCGGCGCCACTCCGAACAGTACCGCCGAGGCGGCGGTGATCAAGAGGCAAAACCCGATAAACCGCAAATCCATCGGGAAACTCAGCCATTGCGGCAAATCATCGGACGGCATCAGACCGACCATCCCCTGCAAAACGCCATAGCCCAGCGCCACACCCAGCGCACCTCCGAGTATCGCCAGCAGCAGAGTCTCCGTGAGCAACTGGCGGACGATGCGGGCGCGCGAAGCGCCGATTGCCGTGCGGATGGCGATTTCCCGTCCGCGAGCGCCGGCCCGCACCATCATCAGGGCCGCGATATTCACACAGGCAATCAGCAGGACCACGCCGACCGCGCCCAACAGAATATGGCTCACCGCGCGATAGTCGCCGACGTCGACATCGCGCACTGGAATCACGGTCGGGGACGTGATGGCATTCTCGCTGTAGCCGCTGTGGATCATGGACCGGTGAATGCGAAGCAGGTCGGCGCGAGCCTGTTCGATCGAAACGCCCGGCCTGAGGCGGCCGATTCCGGCGAGATACCAGCCGTTGCGCAGGTCGCCGGCGAGAGCGAGAGGCGTCCAGATGGAGGCGCGGTCGGGAAGGATGGCCTCCTTCGGAAGCACGCCCACGATGCTGTATGCCGCGCCTGAAAGCCGGATGGTGCGGCCCAGCACCGCTGGATCGCCATGGAAGAACCGCCGCCAGGAATCATAGCTGAGCAGCGCGACCTTCGGCCCGTTCGGCTTCTCCTCACTGGAGCTGAAATTGCGCCCCAGCAGCGGCTTCAAACCGAGGACGCGGAGCATGTCGCGCGTTACCGCCGCGCCATGCACCCGCTGCGGCGGTCCGAATCCGGCGAGATTCCATTCCGGGTGAATGAAGAAGACCATGCTGTCGAAGGTGCGGTTCGCGGATCGCCAGCTGACCGCGTCCGGCTCGGATACGTAGATCCGGTTCATAGCTCGTTTCGGCGCCGTTTCGTTCAGGTCCACGAGGCGGTCGGAATTCCGGAACGGCAGAGGCCGCAGAAACATGCCATTGAAGATGCTGAATATGGCGGCGTTGCCGGCGATGGCCAGCGCGAGCATCCCCACCACCATGGCGCTGAATCCGGGCCGCGCCCCTATGGCGCGCCAGGCGACGCGCAGGTCAAAAAACAAACCGGAGAAAAGCCCCGCGCGGGGTTCAGGGAGCGGCCGATCGCGGTGACGAAGCTCCGCGGCCAAAAGGCTTGCGTTCAGAACATCGAGCGCGAGCCGGCGCGCTTCCCCTGCGGCCACGCCGCCGGCGAGCAGCTCGTTGTAGCGATCGTCCATGTGCTGCGCGAGTTCCTCGACAACCTCGGATTCGCGCGCGCCATCGAGCATCAGGCCGGCGAGCCGCTGTCGCACGATTTGCTTCCAGTCAGGCATATTCGATTCCCGTGATTCGGCGCATCGCTTCGGCGAACTCCTGCCAGCCACGCCGTTTCGCTGCCAGCACCTTCTGCCCTTCGACGGTGAGCTTGTAGTACCGCCGCCGGCGCTCGCCGGGCTTTTCCATCCATTTCCCTCGGATCCAGCCGCGCCCCTCCAGGCGATAGAGCAGTGGATACAGCGAGGCAACCTGAAACGTGAGCGCGCCCTCGGAACGCGAGGAAATGAGTTTGCTGATTTCGTACCCGTGGCGCGGCCGGTCTTCCAGCAGCGAGAGAATCAACAACTCCGCGCTGCCTTTCTTGAGCTCGCGGTCGTCAGATGACATAGCTATATATTGCTATACCACATATTGGGCAACATGCTGGGAATACGGATAGGGTGACGGGGCCCATCCCGCTCAGTTGAGTTGGAGAATTGTGACCGGGCCGAGCAAACCCGAAGGACGAAGCGGCGCATCCGCTTTGTAAGTGGGCATGACCGTGAACGTGTACTTCTTCGCTCCCGGCTGCTGATCGCCTATGAGGCGATTGACCCACAGGTTTATTACCTTAATCTCGAGCGTGTTCGGGCCGGCTTTCAGGGCGTCCGTGACATCGATCTGATACGGCGGATGCCACACAATCCCGAGCGATCGTCCGTTGATGGATACTTCAGCCAGTTCGCGAACCTCACCGAGATTGAGCGAGAGATGCTGGCCGCCGTTCAGCCACGCCGTGGGAACGTCGATTGTCTTCGTGTAGGTTGCCGCGCCGGAGAAGTATTTCACACCGGGCTCGGCATTCTCGGTCCAGGAGGCGAGTCGGTCCAGAGTGACTTCTTGCGGAGCGCCGAGGTTCGGGGCGAAGCGGATCTTCCACGGGCCCGGCACGGTAGCAAGCGGCGTCTCGCGGCGCGGCGGAACCGTCGCCGCCGGCGTGGAAGCGGGCTGACGGAACACTACGAATACGGACTCGTTTGCATCCAGATGCAGCGGAACCGTCGTGCGGCCGTCCTCCACCCGGTACGATACGGGCTCAATCCGGCCGCTGTCGGCGTGCCAAAGCTCGGAACGTTTCCCGGCAACACGGAACGACGCATTCAGGTCCTGCGCACGCTCCGTCCGGTTATCCAGATAATAGATCTCCCCGTCGGCCACGCGGCGATGCACGAACATGATCTCCTCCGCCCCGCTGCCCCTGGAATCGAAGTCGCGGGCGACGTGCAGTGAGGCCAGCGCCTGGTTCGCATCCACGCCCTGGAGGACCTTCCCGCCGCTGCCCCACAGCTCTTCGATAATGGCGGCGACTTCGGAAGCGTTATCGGCGAGGCTCGGAGAGCCGGTCGGGCGCTCTCCGGCCACAACCGCGCCGGCGTTCACCAGTTCGCGGATACGCCGCAGAACCGGCAGCGTCATCCTGCCGCTGCTCCCACCGAGGTAAAGCACGCGGTAATGCATGCCGCTGGGCGTTTCGAGCCCACCATGGGCAGCCGTGAGCTTATGCAGGAGCACGTCGGAGTTGACAAAATCGAACCCATAGCCGATCGGAATGTCCTTCGGCAACGCGCGGTCCTCGCCATACAATCCGGCCAGGGGCGCTTCCTCCCCGTAGAAGTAAGCGACATCGCCGCAGAACTTACCCTGCTGTAACATGAACGCATTTCGTGCGATGTAAGTGATCCACGGTCCTGCCTCCTCGGCCCATGTTTCGTGCCGGTTGAAATACTGACCGAAGATGAGCAGCGTGAGGCCCGGCTTCTTCTCGATCGGCTGATGCACGGAGGTGTGGATGACCGGGCGGTTCACGCCCAGCGCGAATTCGAGGTCGATAATCGGCCTGAGAATGCGCGGCGAAAAGCCCCAGGGAACCATGGCCGAGGTCATCGATTCCGCGGCGACCAGATTCTGACCGTAGATATTGGAGACAGACGCGGCCCCCCGAATGTCGATGACATAGTTCGAACGCGGTCCCTTCGCGGGCGGGAAGGTCCACATGGCAGCCATGGGGATATCCGCGTTCTGCCGCATCTCCATGTCATCTCCGATCGACACGCGCGAGCCTTCGAGCGACTCGCCGTAGTAAGTGAGGCCGCGCTCATGCGCCGTTTTCGCGATCTGCCCGTAGTGGCTTTGGGCCGTGAGCTGAGCGAGCGTGCGGCGGAAATCCCATAGAAACGCGTCGCTCTGCTCGGCGCTGCCGACCACCACTCCGGTTAGCGCGGGCAGGAACGGAGTTGGATCATAACCGCGCAGCCGCTTGAACTGGGCCGGCAGGTCGGGGGTCCAGTTGTACGGGCCCACTTCGATGCTGTCGGTAAGGAGCGCGCGCACCCCACGTCGCCCCATCAGATCGGGTCCGAGAAATCCGGAGTACGAATTCAGATACGTTTCGATGTAGGATTTCACCGCCCGCGCGTCGAGCTTGTCCACTTCGAGTCCGGTCGCCTCTGCCGTCGCCGGGTGGTTGGTCGTGCCGGTAAGCGAATACCCCAGACGCAGGATGACCCACTGCCCGTCCGCGGGCGGAGTCCACTCCAGCGAACCATCGGCATGCATACGGCCGGTGAGATCGACAACGTCCGCCGGAGCGACCGCGAATCTCGGATCGAGGGGTGGACTGGCGATGCCATAATAATCGGGCACAAGCCCGAAGCCCGCTTTCTCCTCCCACCGATTGATGACAGGGCTCTCGTGCAGCACGAATTCGTTCACCTCGGCTGCCTTCTTCGGTGAGGCGGCGGCCATGGTCCCCAGGAACCCGAGGTCCGCGCCCGGCGCGGCGTCGAAATGGCCCAGACTTCCGGCCGTGGGCGTGCTCTCGATCACGAGGCGAAAGTACCGGGCCGTTACCGGCGGGAAGCCAACCGTCGCCTCCGGTACCTGCGTCCCGGGAATATCGATCACCGTCTGAAACGTCTCGCCGTCGTTGCTGGATTCCAGCCGGAACTTCAGCGGGGCGGAGGACTCGAACATTCCAACCGCGGGCCGGGCCACGGTAGCCGCATAGATCGTCCGCGCCGCCGGGTATTCGTACTGCACCCAGGCATGCCCGTCGGAGATCGGGATTTGGACGCCTTTGGCGAGGTCGCCATCCATCAGCGGAGCGGGGTCAATCGGGCCGGCATTCGACCTGGGTTTCGCCGGCTGCGCCGCGGCGGCCGCTGCCGCGGGCAGGCGATACGCGACCACCGCCGCATCGGCATAATACTGGGGCCCGCTCGCTTCCGATCCGGGCGCGGCGAAATCCTCGTGGTGCGCAACGCCCTGGAATGGACCGGTGACCGACGGCGGATGCGCCAGCGTCCCACCGAATCTCGCCCCGCCCGGCACGCGCGTCTCGCTCCACACCAACTTCTTCATCGCCTGTTCTGGCCGGACCCATGGGCCACCCGTTTCGCTCCAGCCGGGCGAGGACGCGATGGCCATTTCCAGGCCAAGCTGGTCCGCAAGCGTTGCGGCGTAGCGGAACGCATCCTTCCATTCCGGAGTCATGTGCGCGAGCCGCTTGTCCACCACTTTTGGCGTCATGAGCGAAGCATCGAAGTTCTGCAGTCCCCCGATGCCGACGCGCTTCATCCACTCGAGGTCGCGCTGGATGCCTTCCCTGGTGATGTTGCCGTTCATCCAGTGCCACCAAACCCGCGGTCGCGCGGACGTCGGCGGGTTAAGGAAATCGCGCTGGAGCGAGTCGGCGTCCTGCGCGAATACGCCCATCACCGTGAGCAACGATCCAGCCACGGCGAGCATCGTCGCCCTCATGTTTGTTCCTCCGGGGTGGAGTCGAGTCCGTGGCCATTGTATGCGAAGACGGAGCCGGGCGGCCATGCGCTGCGCGCGCCCGGTTATCAGGTGTAGCCTGGCTGATCGCGGCCGGCCGGAACTCTGGCCGCCTGCTTTCAAGCCCCGCACAGGGCGGCCTGAGTGGCCGTAACCAAATCACATCACGGATACAGCCCGCGAAGCGTGGTCGCCTCCGCTACCCGGCCGATCCCCAGCATGTTGGCTGCGGTGCGCATGTTGACACGACGGTCGAGATGGATCTTCAGCACGTCGTTGAAGGCGATCTTCATCACCCGCTCCAGCCTCGCGAAGATGTCGCTGGCCTCCCAGAACAGGTGCTGCTCATCCTGCACCCACTCGAAGTAGGACACCGTCACGCCGCCGGCATTGCACAGGATGTCGGGGATTACAAATACCCCTTTCTCGCCCATGATGATGTCAGCTTCCGGCGTCAGCGGTCCGTTCGCTGCTTCGGCCACGATCTTCGCGCGAATGCGATACGCGTTCTCTTCGTGGATCATGTTTTCGAGCGCCGCCGGCACAAAGATCTCGCAGTCCAGCCCGATCATCTCTTCCACGCCGATCGGCTCGGCATCCGGGAAGCCCGCCACGCGGCCGGTCATCTCCTTGTGCCGCAGCAGCTTCGTCATGTCCAGCCCGTTGCGGTTGTATACGCAGCCGGTGGAATCGCTTACGGCGACGATCCGCGCATTCAGCGTGGACAGCAGCTGCGCGCTGATCGATCCGGCATTGCCGAACCCCTGCACCACGACGCGCGCGCCATCGATCGGCAGACGCAGATGTTCGCACGCCGACTGGATGGTGTAGAACACGCCCCGGCCGGTTGCCTCGTTACGCCCCAGCGATCCGCCCAAACTCAGTGGCTTTCCGGTCACCACACCCGGAACCGCATAGCCCTTGGTCATGCTGTAGGTGTCCATGATCCAGGCCATGGTCTGCGGGTTGGTATACACGTCGGGCGCGGGGATGTCCTGCTCCGGTCCGATCAGCGGCAGAATGGCGCTGGCGTACCGCCGCGTCAGGCGCTCGAGCTCGCCGGGGGACATCTCTTTCGGGTTGCAGGTGACGCCGCCCTTGGCCCCGCCGAACGGGATATTCACCACGGCGCACTTCCACGTCATCCATGTGGCAAGCGCCCTGACCTCGTCCAGGGTCACGTTCGGGTGATAACGGATGCCGCCCTTCGCGGGGCCGCGGACGGTGCTGTGCTGCACCCGGTACGCTTCGAACCGCCGGATGCGCCCGTTATCCATGCGGACAGGAACGGTCACCGTAAGAGCCCGCTCCGGAAAGCGGATCATCTCGCGCATATCGCCGCTTAGGCCCAGCGCATCGGCAGCGATGTCGAAATTCTCGAGCGCTACCTCATAAGCGTTTCTTTCCTTAACTGCTGCGAGCATTAGCAACAGCCTCCTTCTTCAGGTTGAGCGCCGCCTCGGGTACGTAGCGGTCGCGGGCCAGTGTTTCGGAACCGTGCGCGGTCGCGCGCGGGTCCGTTCATCGTGCGGAGGCGCAGGCCGCGGCCTCCCGCAAAAGATCGTGAGCCTCTCCCTCGACCGGCTCTCCACGCCGGCACCTCGGGCAATCAGCAGCCTTCCAGTAATGTGGCGCCGGAACGGACGCCAGCGACAGGACGGGGACCTGCCCGAAGCTGATCGCCGTCCCATTCGGCTGCCGAATCAGCACCGCGATGCCCTCCACCTTCGCATCGCAGGACTGCAGCAGTTCCGCCGCCTCCGCAAGATGGCGGCCGGAGTGGATGAAATCGTCGACCACCAGCACCTTTTCACCGGGACACGGGCGCAGGAACTGGGCGAAGCGAACCGGGCCGGCGGCGTCGTCGCGCTCCACCCAGTAAACCTTCGCCGGGTGAAGGACTTCGGCCAGACCACAGGCGATCGGAATCCCTGACGCGCTGGCCGCCACAATCGAGAGTTGCGGCAGCACGGCGCGCAGCGCTATCTCACCGCGCACCAGCCGGCTTAAAGCCACGCTCAGCAGCCTCGCGTTCTGCCACGACCGCATGGCCAGGGCCGTTTCCAGATGCTGGTCGGTATGAATCTCGGGGGTGTAGGCGAAATGACCGTCGCGCAGCGCGCCAGTGCGGCGCAGGAGCGCGAGAACGTCTTCCGGGGATGGAAGCAGGTCCATGAGAACCTCCGGACGGCTTGCTGGATTGTCGATCGTCCGGCTGCACTCGCCCGGCCAAAGAACGGCGGCGTCAATTGAAGGGTTTGCACGCCTATGTGAACGATCACCCACCCGAAGTTGGGTGTTGCTACGAATTCGCGCCCTGACGCGAGGTCGTATCATCGTCAGAGCGCATGCCCAGGCTCTCACTTCACAGCCGGTATTCTCTCGTTCTGCTGGCTGCCGCCGGTGTGATCCTGGCCCTCGGCATCGTCTTCAAACCCAGAAAACAAGCGAGTGCGCAGCAACTGTCGGAATCGGAGCTGTTCCGCCTCCAGCAAACCACCACGCAGCGGCGGCTGGATGACTTAGCCGAGTTCCTGTCCGACGCCGCCGACCGCGCCGCTGTTCACCTGCTCTACATCAAGCAGCCGCCGTACACCGCCGTCGTGCGCGACGACAAGGCCGTCACCTCCGGCGTTGACCGCGCGACCGTATCGGCCGTGAACTCCCGGGGTGACGTGTTCGACCTGACCCGCGCCGCTTCGCCTGCCGACGGTACGCTCGAGGTGTTCGATATCCCGCCGCATGACCGGCCGGCGCCGGCGTCTCCGAGGCCGGCTGCCGCCGAGATTTCAGCCGGCGATTGGGTCCTCGCCGTGGCGC
The DNA here is from genome assembly GCA_035653295.1 of Bryobacteraceae bacterium. Classification (GTDB taxonomy): domain Bacteria; phylum Acidobacteriota; class Terriglobia; order Bryobacterales; family Bryobacteraceae; genus DASRCB01. The sequence continues at coordinate 393 of DASRCB010000225.1, read as the reverse complement.
GCAACGCCGAACGCCAGCCGGTCTTCGCCCAGGGGCTGTACCAAAGCAGTGGTCCGGCGCGCTGCGGCGATTTCGCCTACACCCAGGTGTATTCGAGCGTGCCGCTTTCGGAAGCCCTGGTGGGAGGCGGGCTGTTCACGCTCGATGGCGATCTGCTGGGCGTCATCGCTGATTGCGCCGGCCATCCTTTGGTGATGGATGTACAGAGCATAGATGAGGCGCTCCACCGGCCAGTTCCAGTGACTGGCCGGCTGCTGGCGCTGTATGGCCTGGGAGTGGCCGAAGCCGCTGGCCTTCGGGTGACGGCCGTGTGGACCGGTGGACGCGCTTCGCGCGCTGGCATCATGCCCGGCGATGTGATTGCCGCCGCTGATAATCGAGCCGTTGCCGCTG
>DASRCB010000224.1:0-3178 GCA_035653295.1 Bryobacteraceae bacterium | reverse complement strand
GGAATCAAGCGCTGTGCTCTGAATAGCGCTCATAACGCGAGCTGCCGCGTTGCAAAAGACAACTGCCTATCGCAGGCGTGACCAGCCACTCAGATCAGGATACACCGTCGATTCCTGAGATCCCGAACAGACCGCAACGTAACCAGCGCGCTCCGTTGCCACCAGGACCGCATCCCGCGACTCACCCACAGACGCGCGCCCACCGGCGGTCACGATACCATACATTTTTATGGCCGGTCCCACAGCGCCCGCGGCGAACGCGGCCGATTTGAGATACGAGCAATATTCGGCGGAGCGGCGCAATTACTGGGACCGCGTCGCCGAATCGCTGCGCGATGGCCAGGCCCCGCGCCGATATTATCGCAATCGCCTGTCCGAGGTATATCGAAACCTGATTCCTCCCGACAGGACGGTGCTCGAGATCGGCTGCGGGCTTGGCGACCTGCTCGCCTCGGTCCGGCCGCGCCGGGGCGTGGGCATCGATCTGTCAGGCGAAATGATCGATCGCGCCCGGCAGCGCCATCCGGAACTGACCTTCCTGGCCGCGGACGCGCACACCTTCGACCTTGGCGAGAAGTTCGATTACATCATCTGCTCCGACCTGGTGAATGACCTGTGGGATGTGCAGGCCGCCCTGAACAACATCCACCGCCACTGCCACGGGTCCACGCGCGTCATCGTCAATCTCTACAGCCGGGTTTGGGAACTTCCCCGGCGCGTGGCCGAGGCCACCGGCGCCGCGCGGAGGCTGCTCGCACAAAGCTGGCTCACCGCGGACGACATGGCGAATCTCCTCTATCTCGCCGATTTCGACCTGATTCGCACTTCCCCGGAAATCATTTTCCCCTTTCATGTCCCAGGTCTCAGCGGCTTCCTGAACCGCGGCGTGGTGAGGCTATGGCCGTTTCACCTGCTGAGCATGACCTACGTCATGGTCTGCCGTCCACGTCCGGTGGAGGGCTCCGGTCATGACGCGGTGGTGTCCGTCGTCGTTCCCGCGCGCAACGAAGAGGGTAACGTTCCCGCGATCTTCGATCGCACGCCGCAGATGGGCGCCGGCACCGAACTTATCTTCGTGGAGGGCAATTCCTCCGACGATACCTACAGCGCTATCGAGCGCGAGCTGGCCAGACGTCCGGGGGTGAACGCCAGGCTCCTGAAACAACCAGGCAAGGGTAAGGGCGACGCAGTCCGCACCGGCTTCGCGGCGGCCTCCGGCGAGCTGTTCATGATCCTCGATGCCGATCTTACCGTCGCGCCCGAGGACCTGCCGCGATTCTACGAAGCCTGGCGATCGGGCAAAGCCGAATACGTCAACGGAGTGCGCCTCGTTTATCCCATGGAGACGCGCGCCATGCGTTTCATCAACCTGCTCGGTAACCGCTTCTTCAGCATCGCCTTTTCCTGGCTGCTGGGGCAGAACATCAAAGACACGCTGTGCGGCACCAAGGTGCTCAGCCGCCAGGATTACGAAGTGATCGCCGCCAATCGGTCGTATTTCGGACAGGAAGACCCCTTTGGCGACTTCGACCTGATCTTCGGCGCCGCGCGCTTCTGCCTCAAGTTCGTCGACATTCCCATCCGTTACCGCGAGCGCGTGTACGGCGAGACCAACATCCGGCGCTGGGCCCATGGCTGGCTCCTCATCCGGATGCTGGTCAAGGGCATGTTCAAGCTGAAATTCATCTGAGCCTGAGGGCCAGGCGCGCGCTCCACAAATGGGAGAATGCTCCCATGCACAGACGGACATTTCTGGCCGCGGCCACGGGCGGCATTGCGGCCTATGCCGCCGCAGCCGAATTCGAACTCGACGACCTCGGGCTCGCGGAGCTGTCCCAGGGCATGGCGCAGGGGCGCTGGACCTCGCGGCGGCTCGTCGAACTTTACTCCGCCCGCATCGACGCCATCGACGGGCGGGGCCCGCGGCTGAACGCGGTAATCGAAATGAACCCCGACGCGGCCTCCATCGCCGACTCGCTCGACCGCGAGCGCAAACAGGGCCACGTTCGCGGGCCGCTGCACGGCATCCCGGTGCTGCTCAAGGACAACATCGATACCGCGGACCGCATGAGCACCACCGCCGGCTCGCTCGCCCTCGACGGCTGGCATCCGCCGCGGGACGCCTTCCTCGCTTCCCGGCTTCGCGCAGCCGGCGCCCTCATCCTCGGCAAAACGAATCTCAGCGAGTGGGCCAACTTCCGCTCCACGCGATCCGTGAGCGGCTGGAGCGGGCGCGGCGGCCAGACCAGGAACCCGCATCTGCTGGAGCGCAGTCCATCCGGGTCCAGTTCCGGGTCTGCGGCCGCGGTCGCGGCCAGCCTCTGCGCCGCGGCGGTCGGCAGTGAGACGGATGGCTCCATCGTGAGCCCCTCATCCATCTGCGGTGTCGTGGGCGTCAAGCCGACCGTCGGGCTGGTCAGCCGCAGCGGCATCATCCCCATCTCGCACAGCCAGGACACGGCGGGGCCGATCGCACGCTCCGTGCGCGATGCCGCGATCCTGCTCACCGCCATGGCGGCAGCGGACCCGAACGATCCGGCGACGGCGGAATCGGCCGGCAGGACACAGCCCGACTACACGAAATCTCTGGATGCGAACGGGCTGCGGGGGGCGCGGCTGGGCATCGCGCGCAAGTACTTCGAAGACAACCGCCGAATGAACGGGCTTCTGAACGACGCGATCGACGTGCTGAAGCGCGCTGGCGCCGAAATCGTCGATCCCGCGGACCTGCCTTCGCACGGCAAGGGCGGCGACGAGGAAGAACAGGTTCTGCTCTACGAGTTCAAGGCCGATCTCAATGCATACCTGGCGAAGCTGCCCCCCACTCGCGAGGAGCGCTCGCTGGCCGCGCTCATCGACTTCAACAACCGCCATCGCGACCGGGAGATGCCCTGGTTCGATCAGGAGCTCTTCGAACAGGCGCAGGAGAAAGGCCCGCTGACCGAGCAGAAGTACATCGATGCCCGTAAGCAGTGTCTGAAGCTGGCGCGCAAAGAGGGCATCGACGCCGCGCTCGACAAGCACCGGGTGGACGCCATCGTAACCCTGACCTGCGGCCCGTCGTGGATGGTCGATCACGTCAACGGCGACCGCGACGTGGGCGGCTGCTCCAGCCCGGCCGCCGTTGCCGGATATCCGCACGTGACCGTACCGGCGGCCATGTACGACGAACTGCGGG
>DASRCB010000223.1:0-25078 GCA_035653295.1 Bryobacteraceae bacterium | reverse complement strand
GGGGTCGCTCGGAGTCCGCCAGGCGGCTACAGGCAGAACGACCTGGCTCGATGAGATTTTTACTGGGGTTCTGCGTTTATGATCCAGGACCAGAGTTCATTCGGCATGAGAACATGCGTTGTCCGGCGATCGTGCGATTCGGTTCTGAGCCGTAGTTATCTCGCTGATGATCGTGCACATAGCAATCCTCAGTTGCAACGAGACTTAGCAGCGCAGCAGGGCATTCACCCTGGCGCCGCTGCGGCAGTACGTTCCAATCCGCGGATTCCAGTACGCACGGAATGGTCCTAAGCGGCGCGCCATCGCAGGCATGGGAGGTTTCTCCCGGGTCCCACAGCGGCTACCGAAACAGCGCAAGGTGCGGCAGGACCACCAGAAGGCGGCTGAGGAACAGGACGGCGGCGCTCGCAACGGCGCAGTTCACCGCCCGGGCCCTGAGTCCCTGGCGACCGAGCCGCATTGCCTGCAGCAGCCCGCACGCTGCCAATAGCATCCCGCCGTAGCTCAGTACCGTTGCGGCTTCGCTCCCGCGCGCCAGCAACTGGAGCGAGCAGACCGCGATCTGCGCAACCAGCAGCCAGCCTGTCGTGCTGATCCGCTCGGCAGACGCTGTCGCCGCCTGTGGACGGTACGCGGCGCGTCTAATGTTCTCGATCGTGGTGCTTGTCGCTTCCATGGCATTTCTTTGGCATGCGAGGGGCCAATCGACCGGCTCGCAAAGCTCTGATTCAATGCACTGCCCGGCTGGGTGGCGCACACTTCCTGACGCCATTCTGTCCTGACTGCGCCAATGTGTCGCAACTGCCGTGGCGCTGCTTCCCGCGTGCTAACATTGCTTCACCGCCGGCGCGCGCCGGACCGAATCGCCGATGCTCCCATCACCTGCGCAGGACGTAACACAACTATTGGTGGCATGGCGGAATGGCGATGAGAAAGCGTTCGAGCTGCTGGTCCCCATCATCTATGACGAATTGCATCGCCTCGCACGCCGCTACATGCAACGCGAGCGGGTTGGCCATACGCTCCAGACCACGGCGCTGGTGAATGAAGCGTACATGCAGCTGGTGCGGCAGCGTGAATCCAACTGGCAGGGACGCGCGCATTTCTTCGCCGCCTCGGCACAGGCGATGCGGCACATCCTGGTGGATATGGCGCGCGGCCGGAACCGGCAGCGGCGCGGTGGAAACGTGGCGCACGTGGCCCTCGATGATGCCGTGGTTTTCACGCCGGAGCGGGCCTCCGAACTCATGGCCCTCGACGACGCGCTCACTGCCCTGGCCGAACTCGACCCGCGCAAGAGCCGGATCGTGGAGATGCGCTGGTTCGCCGGCCTGACCATCGAAGAGACCGCGGAAGTGCTGAACCTTTCCCACGCCACGGTGGAGCGGGAATGGCAGCGGGCCAGGGCCTGGCTTGCTGTCGAGCTCAGGAAAGGCGCCGCGGAAGGTCCCTGACACGCGTGCGCGGCAAGTCAGATTCCGATGACGCCGGAACGATATCAGCGCATTAACGCGCTGGCCGATGCGGCGCTGGAATTGCCCGCCGAAAAACGAGCTGCGTTTCTGGACGAAGCCTGCGCGGGCGACGCGGAACTGCGCGCACAGATCGTCGAACTCCTCGCCGCACAGGCGGGCAACGATCCGCTTCTGGACGTACCGCTGCTCGATGTGCTGGCCCAGGATATCGCGGGCACTCGTCCGGCTGACCTCGCCGGAACTCGAATTCATCACTACGATGTCATCTCGCGCCTCGGATCCGGCGGCATCGGGGAGGTCTGGCTGGCTCGCGACGTCCACCTCGCTCGTGATGTCGCCCTGAAGCTTCTGTCGCCCGTGTATGCCGCCGATCCCTGGCATACCCGGCGTTTTCAGCAGGAGGCCCGGGCGGCCTCCACGCTGAATCATCCGAACATCGTGACCATTTACGAAATCGGGAGCGCCGACGGAGTCGATTTCATCGCGCAGGAGCTGGTCAGCGGCAATACGGTGCGCCTGCTTCTGTCCGGGGGACGCCTGCCGGTGTCCATGGTCGTCGATATCGGGGCGCAGGTTGCGGCGGCCCTGGCTGCGGCCCACGGCGCCGGGATCGTCCACCGCGACATCAAGCCGGAAAACGTGATGGTTCGACCGGACGGTCTGGTCAAGGTCCTCGATTTCGGACTCGCCCGGTTCCTGGAGCGGCCCTCAACGGTAGCGGCCGGCGAATCGAAAAATGTATCGGCCACGCGCCCTGGTATCGTGCTCGGAACCGTCAAGTACATGTCCCCGGAACAGGCGCGCGGGCTGACCGTGGACGCCCGCAGCGATATCTTCAGCCTCGGCGTGGTGCTCTACGAGATGCTCGCCGGCGCGGCGCCATTCGCCGGTGACACCACCAGCGATGTGCTGGCGGCCATCCTGTCGCAGGATGCGGCGCCGTTATCGCGTGTGCTGCCGGATACGCCTCCCGCCCTGGAAGCCATTGTTGCGAAGTGCCTTTGCAAAACCCCGGCCGACCGGTATGCGTCAGCGCACAATCTGAGGCTTGATCTGGAGCGCCTGCTCCGCCGCCTCGAAGCTCCGAACCAAAGGACACCGTCGTCCAACGAACTCCTGCTCGCGCGCGACGCACGAACGCAGCGTCTGACCGCGGCCGTTGCCCCGCGGCAGTTCACGTGGAGGGGGGCGACGGCGATCGCCATCGCAGTGCTCTTGCTGGTAACGGCTTTAATGGTGTACCGGCTGCGGAAGCCTGATTCCGGCGCCCCGTTCGCGAACATGGGCATGACGGCGCTCATCATACCGGGCGAGGTTACCAGTGGGGCGATTTCCGGCGATGGCGCATGGGTGGCATATCTTCTTAACGAAGGCCGTGGGCAGAGCATCTGGATTCGGCAGCTGGGCACGTCGAGGGATACCCGGATTGTCGATGCCGAGGACGGCCGCCATTCCGGGCTGGCATTCGTGTCCGGGGGCGCTTACCTTGTGTATCGCCGCAGCATGGCCAATGGCCAGTTCGCGCTTTACCGGGTGGCAGTCACCGGGGGCGCATTCGCTCGTTTGAAGACGAATCTCGGCAGCGCCGTCGCCTTTTCGCCCGATGGCGCGCGATACGCGTATCTGCAGATCGATCCGGCGCGGCGCGAATCGCGCCTGATGGTGGCCGCCGTTGACGGATCCGGCGAACGCACCATCGACGTTCGCCGGAGGCCCCGCTACTTCTCCCGCTACGCACTGGCCTGGTCGCCCGATGGCCGCTATCTCGCCTGCATGGCCGGAAATGCCGAGTCGTTTACGCCGGATGCGTTTCATCTGACCACGATTCGGGTGGCGGATGGTCAGGAGCGGGAATTCCGTGCGCACTCCTGGGCCGCCGTCAACGCCCTGGCGTGGCCCGCGCAGGGCGGCCGGTTGTACTTCGTCGCCAGCGAAGGACGGGAGGATGACTTTCAGATCTGGTCCGTTTCTCCGGACAACGGAGCGGCCCTCAGAGTCACGAATGACCTCACGAATTACGCTGGCCTGAGCGTGACCAGCGATGGACGGACGATGCTCGCCACGGAAGCGGTCTCATCGTATGAATTGTGGGTTGCCCCGGGCGGTGAGGCCGGCCGCGCCGCGCAGGTGACCTCCGGCGGCGTTCGCAGCTTCAACGGCCTGGCCTGGGCGCCGGATGGTCATATCGTCTATTCCGCGCTGGCTGGGCGCTATCAGAACATCTGGACCATGGACGCGTCCGGCGGCGATCTGCGGCAACTCACCACGGGTCCGGACAACAAGTACGAAGTCGCCGTCACGCCCGATGGCCGCTATGTCGTATACCACTCGCATGGCGCCATCTGGCGCATGGATCGCGATGGCAGTCACCAGCAGCGGCTGACGTGGGGCCGCGACGATGTCCATCCGGAGCCGTCGGCGGAAGGCAAATCGGTCTATTACGCTTCGTTTCGCGACTGGGCGCCGGGTATGGGCGGCCACCCGACCCTGATGAGGGTTTCGATTGACGGCGGCCAGCCCACCGTCATCAGCGATATTGCTGCGTCCATACCGAGAGTGTCGCCGGACGGCAGGCTGATCGCCTGTGAGTATTTTCCCGATCTCGACCCGCAGTTCTCGGCCGATTACGCTGCCGTTCTGAATGCCGACGGCGGAGAGCCTACCCGCGTCTTCGACAAGCTTCCCTCGGGCCGCAGCAGTGTCTCCTGGGCCCCCGAAGGAGACGCGCTGGAGTTCGCGACCACCGGTGTTCCGGGGAATCTTTGGCGCGTCCCGCTGTCCGGTGGCCCGGCGCAGCCCGTCACCAGCTTTCGGGATAACCAGATTTTTGGCTACGCCTGGTCGCGCGACGGAAAGAAACTCGCTCTTTGCCGCGGCGGCACAACGCGCGATCTGGTGCTGATCCACGGTTCCGGGGAGTAAAGCCGGTCTGAGAATGCGCTGGGCTCACGAACTTCCCGGCGCAAAGGTAGCCCTGAAACGCTCGTGCCGTTCGCGCGCCGCGTCCATCAGCTCCGCAAACCCGGGTTCGTGGAGCAGCGGCTCCAGCAGAGGGTCGGTCTCAAAATACGGGTAGCAGAAGAACCCGCCTTCAATGGCGCGGCGCAGAGCGCGCATTCCCGCCGCGCGGTCGCCCAGTGCGGCGTAAGCCTGGGCGAGCTTATAGAGTCCTTCCGGATCCACCACGCCGCGTTCCTGGATGCGCTTGTCGATACGATACAGCAGCGCCAGGCCGTGCTGTGAATCGTTTCGCAGACTGGCCGCCAGCGCCTTCCCCAGCTGCGCCGGAAACATCGATGCATTCAGTACGTACGCACGGTCGAAGTGCGCCAGCGCGGAGAGGTAGTCATGCTGATAGTACTCAGCGAGCCCCCTGTAGAAAAGAATGTAGGGCGTATCGCTTTGCGGCAGGCTCTCGAGGAACCTGGCGTATTGCCCGAGGTACAGATACGAATTCAGCGCCGAGCTGTATAACTTCACCTGCGAGTCGATCTGGCGCGCGCGCTCGCATTCCCGAACCGATTCCGGCAGCAGCCCCGCGAAGCGGTATGCATAGCCGAGCTCCCAGTGTGCGTCCGCGCTGTTCGGGTTCTGTTCCAGGGCCGCGCGGAGCAGCGGCGCCGACTGTTCCACCCGTCCGGTATCGGTCAGCAGGTTCGCCATATAAACGCGAGCTTCGATCAGCCCAGGGTCAAGCTCCAAAGCCTTCTCGTAGGCTGCCTGCGCCTTGCGATACTCCTCGCGGCCGCCGAAGCCGAGCGAAGCGTTGGTGGTGTACGCCTGGCCAAGGTGAGCCCATGTCAGCGCATAGCCCGGCTCCATGGACGCGGCTTTCTCGAGCAACCCGATTGCGCCGGGAAAATCGTTCATTGCGTACAAGTCGACGCCACGCAGGTAGGCTTCATAAGCATCCCGGCTGATGGGACTGTCCATCCGGATGCTGCCTGCTTCGCGAGGGGAGAGGTTCAGCGCGAGACGGTCGATCAGCTCCCGCGCCACGCGATCCTGTACCCGGAATAAATCCTTGTAAGCGGTGTCCAGAGTATCCCGCCAGAGAACCCGGTCGTCGCGGACATCCACCAGCTGCGTGCTGATGCGCAGCCGATCGCCATCGCGCAGATAACTCCCGGCCAGCACGATATCCGCGTGCAACTCGGCGCCGGCCTTGGAGGGATCGATCACACGATTGCGGTACTGCTCGACGGCGGATGATGGTCGAACGGCAATGGAGCGGATGTCGCCCAATCTCGAGGTGACCGCGTCGGCGAGAGAAAACCCCAGAAAATCCGTGCTCGGGTCCGGCCTCAGATTATGGAAGGGCAGGATGGCGAGAATTCGCGCGCGCCCCTCGGCCGTGGTAGGCGATCGCCTGCTGCGCACGAACCATGCGCTCGCAATCGCCGCTACGCACACAAGCGCAAGGATGCCGATCAGAAGCCCGCGCATCAGCGGTTTCCGCGGCTGGGCCGCCACCCCGGCCGGCAACTCGAGCCTTTTCCTCAGCGCGTGAAGATCGGCGAGCATTTCGCCGGCCGATTGATAGCGGGCATTGCGATCACGGGCCATGGCCCGCTCGATGATGCGGACGAGTTCGGGGTCCGCCGCCGGCGCCAGCCGCTTCAAGGGCAGCGGATCACTGAGGAGAATCGCCGCGATCCGGTCGCTGTCCGTTTCCCCCTCGAACGGAGTCCTGCCGGCGAGCATCTCGTACAGCACGACGCCCAGACTGAAGATATCCGTTCGGCCGTCCACCGGCAGACCACGGGCCTGCTCGGGGGACATGTACCGCGTTGTCCCGACCACCACGCCAGGCAGCGTCAGGTGTTCACCGCCCCGAGGCCTTAACGCCGCGCCGCCGGCATGCTCATTCATCCGCGCCAGGCCGAAATCCACGATCTTCAGCAGACCGTCGGAGCGGATCATCAGATTCTCCGGCTTGATATCGCGGTGTACGATTCCCGCCGCGTGAGCCGCGTTCAGACCGGTCGCGGCCTGAATGGCGACGTCCAGCGCGGCGGCCGTATCCGCCGGGGCCGCGAACTTCTGCCGCAGCGTCATCCCCTCCACGAACTCGGAAGCGATGAAGAAGCGGCCCTCATACTGGCCGACTTCGTAGATGGTCAGGATATTGGGGTGGTTCAGCGACGATGCCGCCCGCGCCTCCTGTTCGAAACGGCGCACCGCGTCCGTACTCTCCACCGATTCGGGGGCAATCGTTTTCAGAGCCACGCGCCGCGGGAGCCGGGGATCGGCGGCGAGATAAACCCTCCCCATGCCTCCCTCGCCCAGCGTGGACAGGATCTCGTAGCGCGCGAAACGGCCACCCGACGGCAGGGCAGGCCGCTGGAATTCCGGACTGGCGGTCGGCTCCATTACATCAACGGTTCCGCAAAGGCTTATATCCATGGTATCGTTCGCGGCTTTCACCTGCGCTTCGGTGAGGGAATCCGCGGCTTGCTGTCGCTGTTGCAGTCAGGAGGCAGACTGCAATGTATACGAATCCGGGAAGCGGTTCGCCGATGGCGCCCGCTGGCTCGCGCCGGCCAATATGGCTCGCTGCCCTTCTGCTCGGCGCCGCACTGTCGATTGCAGCGCACGCAACCACAGCTACGTACGACTTCACGCAGACGGGTTGGGACGACGGCGGAGTCCTGACCGGCAGCTTCACCGGAACGCCCGAAGCCGGCGGCGTGATTCAACTCGGAGACCTTTCCGCGTTTAACGCCGTGTTCACCATCAGCTCGACCACCCCGGCGAACAACTTCATATTCAACACGCCCACGGCGTTCACCTTCGATCCGAATTCGGCCGACATGCTGGAGTTCGCGGCCGGGAGCACTTCCTCCCAGTTCGCGCTCTGTTCCGGATCCGTCGACACGAACGCCATCTGCTACGGTCTGCCGATCGGCGGCCCGGTGGCGACTTCCTCCATCGGGTTCTTCGAGGATCTGCCTGCGTTTGGCGCATCGAACACGCTCACGCAGGTGAACGTCACACCCGTGGTCACTGCCACCGCGCCTGTCCCTGAACCCGCCACCATCGCCCTGTTCGTCTGTGCAGGGCTGTTCTTCCTTTGGAAAGCTTGGCGGCGCGGGCTGCTGCCGTCCAAACTGCATCCGGCGGTTCCCACGCTGGTCATTTCGGGGATCCTGTGCGTGGGAGCTTCGGCCACATCGGTTTTCGACTTCGATGCCGATGCCGGCGGGACCAGCACCACCTTCACCGATACCAACAACGGCATCTCCGCGACCTTTTCCAGTTCGGCGGATCCCGGGGGCTTCGTCGTGTACCCCAGCGTCTTTGAGACGCTCACCGGAAACGTGCTCGGCGATCCTGGTCCGGCCGGGCTCGACAACCTCGCACTCGATATCAGCTTCAACGCCGACCTGAGCGCGATCGACCTGCTTTTCGCCACCGCTGATTTCAACACGCCATCGCCGGTCACGCTCACCGCTTTCGAGGGAGCGCAGCAGGTCGGCTCCAGTTCATTCCCCGGGCAGTTCCTCACAGGATTTACATTTCCCGAAGGGGAACTCGCATTCTCCGGCGCGAACTTCAATAAGGTCGTGCTCTCCACCACGGCTCCCGACTTTGCCATCGACAACGTACTCGTGGCCGCGGCCGCTCCCGTACCGGAGCCCTCGGCGCTCGCACTGATCTCGCTGGGACTGTTCGCGCTCGGCGCGCCTGCAATTCGCCGCATGTTCGCGCGCGAGAAATAACGGATCTCGAATTCAAAGGAGAAAGCAATGAAAGCATTAATTTCCGCCGCCGCCCTTTTCGGCGCCTTATCCAGCGCGCAGGCGCAGGGCATCTTCCCGCTCATGCCGCCCTCGGTGTCCACCGTTGCGAGCAACGGAGACGGCAACCCTTACGGCGTTGTGTTCGCTCCCAAAACCCTCGTACCCGGCCTGCTCCTGCAGCCTCACGACATTCTGGTCTCGAATTTCAACAACGGCGAGAATCTTCAGGGGCGCGGGACCACGATCGTGCGCATCGACAGGACCGGGGCCAGGTCGCTGTTCTTTGCCAGCGCCTCGACGGTAACCGGCATGACCGCTGCACTGGGCGTACTCTCGAACGGCTGCGTGCTGGCCGGGAATCTTCCCACGACAGATGGAACCTCGGCCACCGTTGGCGCGGGCTCCATTTCGATCGTCCGCGACGGTGGGTTCTTCGGATCGATTCGCGGCAGCAACGTTGACGGGCCATGGGGGATGGCCGTTTACGATCTGGGCAGTGGCGGCGCCGGCTCGGCCCACGTATTCGTATCCAACGTGTTGAACGGGACGGTAGTACGCTTCGACGTATCATACGCCGGGTTTTCGGTGTCGGTGACGCAGCAGGTTGTTCTGGCGAGCGGCCTCTTCCACCGCGCCGATCCCGCCGCCCTGGAGTTGGGTCCCGCGGGGCTGGCTTATGATGCGGCGCACGATATTCTCTATGTCGCGAACTCGGCGGACGGCACCATCTACCAAATCGCGCATGCGGCCAGCAGCACGTCAACTCAGCCGGCAACGCCGTTCCTGACCGACACAGCGCATCTCCACGGTCCGCTCGAGCTTGCGTTTCTGCCGAACGGCCATTTTGTGGTCGCCAACAGCGATGGAACCAATATCGATCCCAATCAGCCCAGCGAACTGGTGGAGTACACCGCGCAGGGCGCATTCGTGAATCAGATGTCGATCGATCCGAACAACGGCGCCGCGTTCGGGTTGGCCATCGAGAATATCGGCTGGGGGACGGTGCGCCTCGCCGCCGTAAATGATAACGCGAACTCGGTAATGATTCGGACGCTGGTGGTTCAGTAGGCCAACGCTGTGCTCGATGCCGCCGTCTACGCCGTACGCGGGCGGGGGACCGCCTCGTCCCGCTCCACCTTGCCGTCGCGGATGTGGATGATGCGGTGCGCGTACATGGCGATATCGTGCTCGTGGGTCACCAGCACGATCGTATTGCCCTGCTCGTACAGGCGCTCGAACAGGGCCATGATGTCCTTGCCCGTCGCAGTGTCGAGCGCGCCGGTGGGCTCGTCGGCAAGCAGGATCGAGGGATTGTTGACCAGAGCGCGAGCGATGGCGACGCGCTGGCGCTGGCCGCCCGAGAGCTCGTTCGGCTTGTGGTGCATGCGGCCCTCGAGGTCCACCGCGGCGAGGGCAGCGCGCGCCATGCGGTCGCGCTCCTGAGACGGCAGACCGGCGTAGATCAGCGGCAGCTCGACATTGTGCAGGGCTGAGGCTCGGGGCAGGAGATTGAAGGTCTGAAAAACGAACCCGATCTCCTTATTCCGAATGCGCGCCAGATCGTCATCGTTCATCTCGCTGACGAGGTTGCCGTTGAGGTAGTAGGCGCCTTTGGTGGGAGAGTCAAGACAGCCGATGAGGTTCATCAGGGTCGACTTTCCGGAGCCTGACGGACCCATGATGGCCACATACTCGCCGCGCCGGATCTCGATGTCCACGCCGGAAACAGCGTGGATCTCCTGATCGCCCATGACATACGTCTTCCACAGATCGTAAGTGCGGATGACGATGCCTTCGCGCCGGAGCTCTTCGCCGCGCCCCGCCAGTTCCTCTGCCACAGTCGCCATAGAGTCGGGGCTTAGCTCGCGCTCGCTTCCACGGGAGCAGGGTTCTTGTTGTCCACTTTGATCTTTGCGCCGTTGCGAATGGTGCGGATCACTTTATAGCTGCCGGTCACGATCTGGTCGCCGGGCTGCAGCCCGCTCAGCACCTCGATGTCGGTGGCGCCGGTAATGCCGGTATCTACTTTGCGGAACTCGGCGCGATCCCCTTTGATCACGAACACGCCCTGGATTTCCTGTTTCGCGTCCTTCTCCGCGGCCGGAGTACTCGCCGCCTGCACGCTTCCGCTGGCCGGCTTCTTTTCCAGATCGCCCTTCTGCCGTACAGTCAGCGCCTGAATCGGAATCGTGACCGCATTCTGTCGCGTCGCCGTCGTGATCTTAGCCGTGCAGGAGAGGCCCGGGCGGATGTCGTCCGGCGGGTTGGAAATAGCCACAACCACTTTGAAGTCCTTCGCCTCCTGGCTGGAGGTGTTGCTCTGCGAAGCTGCGACGCCGGTGGAGCGGACAATTGCCGTATCGCCGATCTCGATCACGTGACCTTTGAAGGTCTTGTTGGGAATCGCGTCGATGGTGACCTCGGCCGGCTGCCCCATCGCCACGTTCACGATATCGGTCTCATCCACCTTGACTTCCGCGGTGATCACCGACATATCAGCGACGGTCATAATCACGCTCCCGGCGGTGTTCTGAACCCCGGGCACGACGGTCTCGCCCAGGCGCACGGGAAGATTCGTGACCACGCCATCGATCGGCGCGATGACCGAATATTTCTGCAGCACGTCGTTGGAGCGCACCAGCGTCGCCTGGTACTGTGCGATGCGGCGCTGCGCCGAAGCAAGCTGTCCCGCGGCCTGCGCCTTTAGAGATCTGGCCTGCGCCAGCCGCGACTGAGCATCCTGCATTCCGGCCACGGCGGTGTCGTATTCCGCCTGTTTCTGGTCGAAATCCTGTTTTGCCACGAGTTTGTCCGCGTAAAGCTTCTTGTAGCGATCCAGGTTCAGTTTGGTGCGATCCAGCTCCGCCTTCGCCTTCTCGACGCCTGCCTGCGCGGTCGTGACCGCATCATCGGCGGCCTTCTCGCCCGCTTCCGCCGCTGCCGAATCGGCCAGGGCGGTTTGTATCTGGGCCTTTTGCGCTTCGACGTCGGCTCGCGGCTGAGTGTTCTCGATGCGTGCGACCACCTGTCCCTTGTGGACCCGGTCGCCCTCCTTCACCAGGATCTCATCCAGCGGTCCAATCGCGCTGGCGCTGAGATTGTAGTAGTTCCGCGGCTTGATCTCGCCCGATGCGGTGACAATGGAAGCGAGATCCTGTCGAACCACCTTCCCGGTCTGGACAGTTATGATTCCGCGATTGTTATAACGTATGCTGGCAAAGATTGCGCCCGCGGCGACCACCAGCAGCCCCACGATGAGGGCAATTTTTTTCGGCTTCACGCAGAACTTCTCCCGATAGGAACAGACGGATTACGCCTGCTTGATGTTCGATAAATTCAGCTTATCAAAACGCGTAAGCTACCGCACCTCAACGCGAAACATCGTTACCGCGCGGGTGAAACGGCAGCCGGTTTAACCCTGTGTAGCAGCCGCCCGGGTGAAGCTCTTCAGGGCCGCCGCTTCGCTGGAATACGCTTCGAAGACCGTGAGCAGCTTGGTCACCTGCATCAGGTCCTCCACTTTCTTCTGAAGATTCAGAAGCTTCAGTTGGCCGCCGTTGTTGGTCACGGTGGCGAAGCTGCCGACCAGCTGTCCAAGGCCGGAGCTGTCGATATAGCTGATCCCGGCGAGGTTCAGCACGATGTTCTTCCGGTCCGCCGTCAGCACCTCCCGGATCGCGTCGCGCAGGTTGACGAGAGATTCCCCGAGGGTCAGGCGTCCCTCCAGGTCGAGGATTGTCGCGTTGGGCATCTCGCGGATATCGATTTTCAGGCTCATGAGGAGAACTCCACTCCGATACTACTCCCGGGCGGGCCGGTCTGCACGAACGAGCGGGCGAAAAAAATGCCCGCGAACCAGTGACGGCCCCCGGGCATTTCCCTCCTCCTCGTGAAGCAACTATGATTGCCTCGTTCACTTTGACTCCGGCGAGGAACGTTCGTTTCACGCGCTCCGGTCTAAAATGACCTTACGCCCGCACTACACCGTAATACGACTTCTTCATCGTTTCGCCGCCAACTTCTCTTGTGGTACGCCACCAGGAGGCGGCCCCTGCCGTGGCGTGAATCGCGCGATCCCTGGCGCATCCTCGTTTCCGAGATCATGCTCCAGCAGACGCGCGTTTCGGCCGTGATTCCGTACTACGAGCGCTTTCTGTCGCGCTTTCCTGACGCGCAGGCATTCAGTACTGCGGACGACAGAGAGGTTTTACAGTACTGGGCCGGTCTCGGGTACTACTCGCGCGCGAGAAGTCTCCACGCGGCAGCAAAACACGTTGTGGAACGCGGCGCCTTTCCTTCCACTTACGAGCACATTCGCGAATTGCCCGGCGTTGGCGACTACACCGCCGCTGCCGTCGCGAGCATCGCCTTCGATCTGCCGCACGCCGCCCTGGACGGCAATGTCGCGCGCGTACTGGCTCGAATCAGCGCCGAACCGGGGGACATACGCTCCACGGTGGTGCGCCGGCGTCTGCTGGCGACCGCCGGCGCATTGCTCGACCGCCGGCGTCCCGGTGAGTACAACCAGGCTCTCATGGAACTCGGAGCTACGGTTTGCCTCCCGAGGGAGCCTCGCTGCGAGCTTTGTCCCGTTGCGATGCACTGTCAGGCCCGAGCGGCGGGGCGCCAGCGGGAGTTGCCGGTCATCGCCAGAAAGACGGCCTTCACCAGCACGGAAATTACGCTTCTCGTTGTCACCCGCGAAAACGGCATACTCCTTCGCAGGCGAGCGGAGGAGGCTGCGCGACTCGCCGGCTTTTGGGAGCTGCCCGAGGCCGCGGTTCTTCCCGCCGCAAAAATCCTGAAAGAAATCGCGGTCTTCCGGCACACCATTGTGAGCACGAAATACCTGTGCCGCGTAGCCGCCGCCGACCTCGGACGCAGACGGCCCCCCAACGGCTTCGTCTTTCTGACGTCCTGGGAACTGGATGCCGCGCCCCTGACCACTACGGCGCGCAAGGCCCTCGCCTGTTATCGCAGGAGCCAGTCCGCCGAGATCTGAAGCCCTGAGTAAGCCGGCGCGGCGCACATGGAGGATAGGTGTGACACCACGAACCATCCCTGTTCTGGCCCTGCTTTGCTCCGCCGCGCTCACCGGCGCGTCGGGACCGGCGTACCCGACCTACAGCGCCGCCGGACTCGTCAACTCGGCCGACTATGTCGGCGGGCCGCTGGCCCCCAATACCATCGCCACGATTTACGGCACCAACCTCTCGGACGGCACCGAGGCGCTGATCTCGAAGTTCATTCACGACGGACGCATCCCCACCCAGCTTCCGCTCAGCTCCGTGCGCGTTTACGTCGGCGGCGCCGGCGGCGCCGCGAGTATCTACTACGTTTCCCCGACGCAGATCAACTTTCTGATTCCCGCGGAAATGCACCCGCAAACGACCTATTTTCAGATCACGCGCGGCTCACTCGCCGGTCCCGCGGTCCCCATCACGCTCGTGCCCATGACGCCGGCGTTCTACATGCTCGATAGCGAGCGCGTGGTGGCCCAGCACCTGGACGGCAGTGTCATCCGCACCGATCATCCGGCGCATCCCGGCGAGATCGTCATCCTGTATGCAACCGGTCTGGGGCAAACGAATCCGCCGTCGCGTAACGGAGAGATCCCGACCCGGGCGCGGCCCATCGCGGGCTCGCTGGAGATCCTGCTGGATGGCAGGGCCGTAGACCCGAAGCGCCTTCTGTATGCAGGCACGGCGCCCGGGTTCGCCGGCCTCTATCAGATCAACCTCAGCCTGCCGGTCGACGTCGGCGTGGACCCTCAGATTCAGATGAGCGGCGGCGGAGTGACCAGCCCGAAGAACATCCGCCTGGTGGTGCGTCCGGCCGACTAAGTTCACGCAGTTTTCCGGGCAAGCCCTTATGGGCCCACCCAGTTGACCGACAATGATGCGCAGAAGGTCACACATCCGGTATTCAAATCGCTGCCACTGTCCTGCAGGGCGGCCAGCGCTACGTGTTCGCCGGCATGCAGGTGCACCAGCCCGGACGCGGTTTCAGTGGTTACTCGCGTGCCGGGTTGGCGCACATCGATGCCGACGGCGCCGCTCATATCACCGATCACCGCAAGGACGCGGAAGCCCGGCCTGTTGAGCGGATTCCCGTTCCCGTCTGTCTCGGACCAGAGCATTGTGCCGGAAACCCAGTAAACCCCATCGGTCGGAATGGTGAACAGATCCGTCGTCGTGTCGATGAGCAGGCCGCCGGCCGAGAAGCTGGCCGACTGAAGATCGATGAGTGTGAGAGTGCCATCCGTGCTCGACGGCACTGCTTGCGGGACGTTCTGGATTGCGCGGCCGTAGGGTCCGCTGGCGCCATTCTGTCCGGCCGGTCCCTGAGGTCCCGCGGGCCCGGGTAGCCCCTGAAGTCCAGGAGGCCCCTGAATGCCCTGAGGGCCAATCGGTCCCGCCGGACCCTGTGGCCCCACCGCCCCGATCGTCGCCACGAAGAACCCGAACAGCCTCGTCTTTGTGTTCGAGATCACCAGCAGATAACTCCCTGCCGCCACGTTCGGCGGAAGAAACGCGGTGATGCTTTTGTCGGTGTAGAGATTGACGACCAGCGGGACGTTATTCAGCCAGACGCTCGGTTTCAATGTCCCGAAACTCTCGCCGGAAATCGTGATCTGCTGCAGAGCGCTGTCCGTTGTCGTCGAGACAATAACCGGCAGCGAAACCTCGGCCAGCAACGTAGTTGCCGAACAAACAAGCGCAATCGCCAGCGTCCGCCACCCGGTCCATCCTGAATTCATAACCTTCCTCCTCCTGAGCGCCGCCGCTTCCTGCGGCGGGTGGAAGAATCCTGCGGCATTTTCCGAGGGGTGGCAATGCTGTACCGGCGACAGCGATGATGTCGCTTCTTTTCAGGATGTTATCGAACGTTGCGAGGACAGGCTACAGCGCGCTACAATACCGCTACCCTGCGGGTACATGTCAGGCGCACCAGAGCGGCGTGGGATTGGGCGGCCCAGCCGCGCTGAGATTGCGGCTCAGCTTGAGACCCTGCTGGCCGACAAAGCTTTCGCCGGCGCCGACCGGCTCAGCAGAATGCTCCGCTACCTGGTGGAGACCGCGGTCAACGGCGCGGCGTCCGAGCTGAAAGAATACACGGTCGGGATCGAGGTCTTCGATCGTGACCCATCCTACGATCCCCGCACAGACTCCGTCGTCCGCGTCCACGGAAGCCGGCTGCGATCGAAACTCGCGGAGTACTACGCATCCGCCGGAGCAAATGACCCGGTCATTATCGATGTGCCCAAAGGCGGGTACGCACCCGTCTTTCGATACCGCATCGAGGCGCGTCCGGAAGCGCGAGTCATCGCACTCGAACCGCGCCCATCACCCGTACCGCCGCCCAAGCCGGCCGGCCGGAGCTGGCCGACGATTGCTGTCGCGGCTGGCGTCGCCGCCCTGCTCATCGTCGCCGGAACGATGCTCTATCTCCACCTCACCGCGGGACCTCCACCGGCCGTTCACAGGATCGTCCGGCCCATCACGTCGATGACCGGCGATCAGCGCCACCCCAGCTTCTCCCCTGACGCCAGCCAGATCGCCTTCTCCTGGCAAGGGGAAATCGGCGGTCCCTCCGCAGTTTACGTCACGACGCGCGATGGTGGCCCCGTCCGGCGGATCACCAACGATTCGCAGCCGGATCGCAATCCCGCGTGGTCCCCCGACGGGCGCCATATCGCCTTCATCCGCGGCGAACACACCGTGATGGTGATTTCTCCGCTCGGTGGTCTGGCCAGAAGAATCGCGGACACGGACGCTCAGTTCGTATCGTGGACTCCGGATGCCGAGTCGGTGCTGATATCGAAGAAGGAGTCTTCGGCGAACGTTCTGTATGCGGTTTCTGTAACAACAGGGGGGCAGCGCCCCCTCACCTCGACCGACGAAAACCCGGATGACTTCACGCCCTTCGCTGTTTCTCCCGATTCGAAATACCTGGCGTACGCCCGCCGGGGAGGCGATCGTGCCAATGCTTCCCTGTATGTCAGGCGCCTCTCCGGCGGCGCGGCGCGGCAGTTGACCCGGGGCGCGGGCGAGATTAAAGGCTGGGCCTGGACCCCGGACGGTGAGATCGTGTTCGCAATGCAGGCCGGCCCGGGATACAGCCTGTGGCGGGCGCGCGCCGACGGTGGCGATGCCGTCGCCATAGCCGATACGCAGGGCGCACAGTATCCGACCGTCGCGCAGGCGCCGGGCCCGGCCGGGCCATCCCGCGAGTTGATCGCCTGGGAGCGGAGCAATTCTCATGTTGCGCTGAATGAGACTGAGATCCGTCCCGGAGCGCAGCCGGCCAATGTGTCCGGCCCCAGGCCGCTGCTGTCCTCTACCCAAACCGATTCGAGCCCGCAGTTCTCCCCGGACGGGAAGTGGATCGTCTTCACCTCCAACCGCGGTGGCTTCAATGAAATCTGGCGCAGCGACAGCATGGGCCGAAACGCCGTCCAGTTGACGTCCCTGAACAGGGAGCAGAAATCCCCCGGGTCGCCGCGCTGGTCGCCGGACAGCTCGCGCATCGTTTTCGACGCCAGAGATGCATCCCACAGCAATATCTATGTGATCGGGTCCGACGGTGGCCCGCTGCGACAAGTCACTCGCTGGCCCGCCGACCAGATTCGCCCGCGCTGGTCCCGAGACGGGAAATGGATCTACTTCGGGTCCAGCTGGCCCTCGCGCTGGAGTATGTGGAAGGCGCCGGCGGACGCAACCGATATCCCTCCCGAACGAGCCCAGCGGCTGACTTCGGAAAGCGGTTTCGAGCCGGTTGAATCCGCCGATGGTTCTCTCATTTACTTCTTCCGGCCAACGTTCGGGCAATCCATTGGGCAACTGTTCTCAGTGCCCGCGGCTGGAGGGCCCGCCACAAAAGTGATGGATGATCCTGTCAATCACGGCTGGTGGGCGCTCGGCAGCAATGGCGTCTATTTCGTCGGAGCGGCTCCGGGCACGCCCGCGGGGCAGCTTTCCGGGAAGGACCGCCGGCTCGATTACTTCAGTTTCGCCACGCGCCGCGTGACCGAACTCGCTTCCATTCCCGGAATGCTTCGGCTGTACAACCCGGACTTTTGCCTGTCGCCCGATGAACGGCGCATCGTTTACGGGCAGGTGGACGAGAGCACGAACATCATGATCGTCGAGCCGGGCAGCTAGCCATCGGCGCGCCCTTAATTTCCGGCTGCGATCACATCGAGGCCCAGCACCGCGTCGATCGAAGACAGCCCTTCGAACGGAAGAATCGTGAAGGGGCGCGCTTCGCCGATGCGCCGGCGCAGCGCCTCGTCAAGCGGCTGGGCAACCGATCGAGTGGTCGTGTAGGCGTGGATAAACACCGCCTGCTTCCACGCGGCATTCGCGGCGGTGAGCCCGCGTTCGATATGATCGAGCGCTTCGTCGATATCCCGATCCTCTTTGCCGAAACCGAGCTGAATCCCGCTGAGAACCACGCGCGGCGCACTCACCAGCGCGGCGCGAGCCACGCCCGATTCGCCGCGCAGAATCTGCACCGGCTCGGACGCCGGCCGTTCCAGCCGCGCCACCGCTTCGCAGGCGGCAGTCGGCCGCGCCGGCTCGCGCTGCATCTGAATCATGGCGACGTGTTCCGGTCCGAGCATGGGCGCCGGCTGTGACGGGTCCAGTACGCTGACGAAACAGGTGGCGCGGAGCACATCGGCAGGTCCGGCGCCGGCATCGCGCAGAACAGCGCCGACCTGCTCCAGGGCCGCTGGAACGGATTCGCCCGCCTGCGCCGCGACGAATGCCAGCCCACTCGGGTTTTCATCGCGACGGCCCTCGAGCGTGGCCTCCATGCTGACCTGGGCGCCTTCCAGCGGGAGCGCGCCCACCTGTACCACCGCAAGAGCCGGCATGGGTAAATGCCGTTCGCCGAACACCTCGGCCGCGATTTCCTGTACCCGGCGCAGGTCGCCGGAACCGGCAACGAAGGCGCGCAGTTTAATCACAGAGCCGGCGGGATTCCGGACCAGCGCCCGCATGCCTTCGCGGAGTTGTGCCGAAAGCAGCCCCTTGCCGGACAGCGGCAGCGTTTCAAACCGCAGCCGCGCGGTGGCCGCGGAGACGGCCGCGGGCGGCTCCTTTACCGGCGGCAGCGTCTCCGACCGCATTTCGTCCTTCTTGTTCGGCTTGGGCTGGACGATCGGAAGGTCCGCGTAGGGGATATTCTTTCGCTTCTGCGCCGCGGCGGGCGACGTGGACAGGGCGGCGAGGGCGGCCGCGACAAGGATGGCGCCGGCGGCTTTCACGTTGAACGATGATTCTAACAAAAGTCGCCTGCCGGACAGCAGGAGGCCACCCAATCTGGTATGCTCGTGGTTTGGTTGGTATGCTTCCGGGCCTGCAACTCAACCCAGCATCCGACGTCCCCCTGTACCGTCAGTTGTACGTGCATGTGAAGCAGTGCATTGAGACGGGGGCTCTGCGGGCGGGAGAACGTCTGCCCCCGACGCGCGACCTGGCGGCCCAGCTTGGACTGAACCGAACCACCGTGGCGGCCGCCTGGGAGTTGCTCGAATCGGAGGGTCTCATCAAGGGCCACGTGGGCCGGGGCAGCTTCGTGACCGAGGGGAGCGCCGCCCCGCAGTTGTCATGGAACGCGTTGCTGCCGACCCAGGAACGGCAGTTTCCCGTCGCCCCGGCAGAGTTCAGCTTCGCGTCCGCACGCCCGTCGGCGCTGCTGTTCCCCATGGAAGCGTTTCGCGAATCGTGCCAGGAAGTCATCGGCTCCGATGACGCGCAGGCGATTCTCCAGCTCGGAGCGCCGGCGGGCTACCGGCCGCTTCGCGAGTACCTGCTCGAGAATGGCCGCGAGGAAGGCGTAGTCACCGACCGGGACGACGTTCTGATCACGAACGGATGCCAGCAGGCGTTCGATCTGCTCCAGCGGGTGCTGATCGCGAACGGCGAGACGGTGCTGACCGAAGATCCCGGTTATCCCGGTCTCATCAACGTCTTCCGCCGCGGAGGCGCGAACCTGGTGGGGATTCCCACCGCGGACGACGGAATCGACCTCGACGCTCTGGAGCGCGCCGCCGTTCGCGAGCGGCCGCGGCTCATCGTGGTGACATCGAATTTTCAGAATCCGACCGGCGCCACGCTGTCCCTCGAAGCGCGCGAGCGCCTGCTGTCAATCGTGCGGCGCGCCGGCGCCGTTCTGGTTGAAAACGACATCTACGGCGAGCTGGTGTACGAAGGCGGCCGGCTGCCGACGGTGCGGCAAATGGACGAACGCGGCGACACGGTGCTGCTGCGCAGCTTCTCCAAGCTTGCCTTCCCAGGACTCCGCACCGGATGGGTGATTGGGCCACGCCCGCTCATCGAGCGTCTGACGGAAGCCAAGCAGCTGAGCGACCTCCATACCGATCAGCTGTCGCAGGCGGTCCTGCTGCGCTTCGCCGAATCGGGGCGCCTGTCGGCGCATCGCGATCACGTGCTGGAAGAAGGACGGCGCCGGCTGCGGGCCGCTCTGGCGGCGTTCGAGGAATTCCTGCCGCCGGGCTGCAGCTTCACGCGCCCTCGTGGAGGGATGAACGTCTGGGTGCGGCTCCCCAACCCGCTCGATGCCGGGGAACTGCTGGCGCGCGCCGAAAGGGAGGGTGTTAACTATCTGCCCGGCCGCGTTTTCGGCGTATCGCGCACGCACTCCGGCGCGTTACGCGTCAGTTTCAGCCAGCTCGCGCCGGACAGGATCCGTGCCGGTGTCGCGATTCTGGGCCGCATATTCGCGGCCGAGCTCAGCCGTGTGCGGCGCATCGAGCGGCTCGAGCCCGCGCCGGCGGTGGTTTGAAATCTTTCGAGAGGAGATCAAAATGTACCTGGACGATTCGTTCCGTTTAAAAGTGGGTCTCGCCGAAATGCTGAAGGGCGGCGTGATCATGGATGTCACCAACGCCGAGCAGGCGGTAATCGCGGAAAGGGCCGGCGCGGCGGCGGTCATGGCCCTCGAGCGCGTGCCCGCCGACATCCGCAAAGAGGGCGGCGTGGCGCGCATGGCCCCCATCAGCAAGATCCGCGAGATTATGACCACGGTCAGCATTCCGGTAATGGCCAAGGCGCGCATCGGCCACTTCATGGAAGCGCGTGTGCTCGAAGCCCTGGGTGTGGACTACATCGACGAGAGCGAAGTGCTCACGCCTGCCGATGAAGAGCACCACATCGACAAGCGTGACTACAAGGTTCCCTTCGTGTGCGGCGCGCGCAATCTGGGCGAGGCTCTGCGGCGCATCGCCGAAGGCGCGGCCATGATTCGCACCAAGGGCGAGGCCGGCTCGGGGAATATCGTCGAGGCCGTTCGGCATATTCGAACCATCGTGAAGGAGATGAAGCAGCTCACCGTGCTGGGGCGGGAGGAGCTGGTGGCCGAGGCCAAGAAACTTCAGGCCCCGCTTGAGCTGGTGCAGTACGTGGCCGAGCACGGTAAGCTGCCCGTGCCGAACTTCTCGGCCGGCGGCATCGCTACGCCGGCCGATGCGGCGCTGGTCATGCAACTCGGGGCCGAAGCCGTGTTCGTGGGCTCGGGGATATTCAAGTCGTCGGATCCGGAAGCGCGGGCGAAGGCCATCGTAAAGGCGGCCACGTACTTCAATGATCCGGAGAAGCTGCTCGAGGCCAGCGAGGAGCTGGGCATGGGTATGCCGGGTCTCGACGTTTCGCAGCTTCCCGAAAGCGAGCTGCTCCAGACGCGAGGCTGGTAGTGCGCGCGGCAATGAGCATCGGCGTGCTCGCGCTCCAGGGCGATTTCGAAGCCCACGAAGATGCATTGCGGCGCGCCGGTGCGGAGCCGAAACCGGTGCGCACGTCGGCGGAGCTCGCTGATGTCGATGGCCTGATCATCCCCGGCGGCGAGAGCACGACCATGCTCAAGCTGATCGATCAGGAGAACCTGTTCGAGCCACTGCGCCGTTTCGGCCAGGAGAAGCCGATTTTCGGCACCTGCGCGGGCGCCATCCTGCTGGCTAAGAGTGTTTCGCGGCCGGAGCAGCGCTCGCTGGGGCTGATGGATCTGGATGTGGAGCGCAATGCCTACGGACGGCAGATCGACAGCCGCATCGTGCGCCTGCATCCGGAGGCGGGGAGCGGGCTGGAGGGCAGGGAACTGGAGGCGGTGTTCATTCGCGCCCCGATCATTCGCCGTCTCGGCGAGGACGCGCGCGTTCTGGCGCGTTATCAGGACGCGCCCGTGCTGGTGGAGCAGGGCCGGCACATGGCGGCAACCTTTCATCCCGAGCTCACGCGCGATGAGCGCATTCATCGGCGATTCGTGGAAAAAGTCGCCTCCCTCGCGGGTGTCGGTTAAACTGGCAGAGAAGTGGAAAAGAAGCGCGTATTGTTTCTGTGCATCGGGAACGCGTGCCGCAGCCAGATGGCGGAGGGTTTTGCTCGCGCATACGGCTCCGATGTGCTGGATCCCTGCAGCGCGGGTCTGGGCCCCGCCCCGGCAATGCCGCCTCTGACCCTCCAGACCATGCAGGAGAAGAACATCGATCTCTCCGAGGCCTATCCCAAAGGCCTGGATGGAGTGCGGCGCGAAGGCATCGATCTGATCGTGAATCTTACCGGAAACCGGCTGCCGACGCGTCTGGCGACGCCGATCGAAAACTGGGAAGTGCGCGATCCCATCGGCGAGAGCGAAGAAGTGTACCGCAAGGTGCGTGATGAGATCGAGGCCCGGGTGTTGGACCTGATCCTGAACGTCCGCGCCGAGATGGGCGTCCTCAGCGACGACGACCGGAGCGCGGCGGGTCGCCGCCCGGACGGCGGCCGCATGTCCCGATTTGACATCCGTCGCATGCGTTTTCGACAATAGGTTCGTACCCCCCATCGTGCGGATGTGGCGGAATTGGCAGACGCGCTAGATTCAGGTTCTAGTTCTCGCAAGGGAGTGGAGGTTCAAGTCCTCTCATCCGCACCAAACAGAACAAAACAACAGAGTTAGCACGATGTATGCCTCGGCAAGTGGTCGACCGCGGTCCATCGGGAACATCCGGGTCCACTGGACCACCTCAGAACGGTTCTGAGGAGCACCAGAAATGGATGGAACTCATGGCGCACGCATCAACTCATGCGAGTGTATGCCAGCTTCACTCTCTTATCCCGATCGTTTTCGGCGCATGATGCGGCTATGAGAACCCCAACGAGAACGACTGCCAGCTACGCTCCGATCGCCACCAGGACGCAACAGATGTTCGGGTTCGTCCCGAAGACGTGCTGGACCCCGACATCAAAGAGCAATTGGGACTACCGGTCCGATTGACGCTCTAACGTGATAGAATCCGAGACGGCCTTGGAAGCACAAATGCCAGCATTAGTGCTGTTGCAACTGCGGTCGGTCGGATTGCCTGAACTGATCGTTCTCGTTCTTCTCTTCGGCATTCTAGGCAGCTTCGTGTTTTGGATTTGGATGTTGATCGATGCCGCAACCAAACTACGTGGTGATGACAAGATCGTTTGGGTCATCATTATCGCCGTCACACACGTGATCGGCGCTCTAATCTACTTCATTGCGAAGCGGCCTCGATATATCAGAGTTGACCCCATGGAATGGCGCACCTGACCCGAGGCATTGACGTACTCCTGTCGGCCTGAAGGACGGGCCATTCGAGCGAGTCACCAATTCCGTGCATCTTCAGGTTCAGTATGTTTCAACACCATTAACTACGGCATCGTGGGCAGACCAGTTGGTGCAACATCCTTTCTGTAAATTCCATTCGGATCGGCCAGGCCTGAACTCGGGCGCGCGGTAACATTCATGGTTTTGCAACAATGGTCTCGCGGTTCCCATCACTTGCGTCGCCGGGAAGCCGCTCCTCAGGGCTAACCAGGAGGGGATCAGAAAATGGCAGATCCACTGTCATCGGAGCGTGATCAGAAACACCGTCCGGGACTGCCCCGTTGAGATCCCGCATCGTGAGCGGGAAATGCGGTGCAAATCGGTAACTCATGCCGGCGCCGCGCGGACGTGGAATGAACGCCTTTATAAAGAACCAGTCGAGCTTGTATCGGCCTACCAGGCCACCAAAATCTCCTTTCATAACGAATGTTGGCTCGAATCCCTTGCGTGCTCGCTGGTTGCTGTTCGCTAAGGTCCTCTCTTTCAGGTGAAGATTTCTCTCCGTGTCCCCCCGAAAATCGAACGCGCCGTGGTCAGTGAAGCGGAATCGCTCGACACGGCGGAACAATCCCGCTTCACTATTGCCGGCCAGTATCGGCAGGTGAACGGATGTGGGGTCAAGATAATTTTTGAAGTACCTGACTGGAGTCAAAGCCAGCAACGGCAGGGAAGCGGGTGTAGCCCATTTCAATGCCTGCGTCGCCCAGAATTCGTAATTCTTCACTCGTTCCATGATCTCGCGGCGAATCGAAGTTGGAGTTCCATCGGCCCCACTGGTGTTTAAGTCACCGCCGATAATGACGGGGTGATCGATATCTTTGATTTGAGTCAGCAGCGCCTCCATCTGCCTTGAACGGCACCTCGGCTTGCATTTGTTTTCAAGATGAACATCGACGACACTAACGGAATCCTCTGGTAAGCCGGGAACGCGGACATCCGCGATGAGCGCCATGCGGCCGCCTCGGCGAACCTCTCTCTCGATGCGTTCCAGAAACAGCTTGTTCAAAGCGAGGCGCTTGCCTTTTTCCAGCGCCGATATTTCCGCCTTCTCCGCGGCAAACCAGTCATGGCAGACATTAAGCCGCACGATCCGGGCGTGCTCGATGGGATATCGGCTCAGAATCGCGTTTCCATGCAGGCCCTTATAACGTTCCGAATCCGCCCGCAGCTCATCCTGCATCTGCCGCGCCTGATCGGGATCTTCAAGTGCGACGGGGTCCAGTCCCAGGTCCACGAGCCTGTCCACCTCGACGAATTCCACGCCGAATGCGTAGTTCATCCCCAGCGCCTTTGCAAGCTCCCTGGCGATATCGCGGTAATCGGTTCGCTTCATCCCGAGGTCGACTTCATTCAGGATGATGATGTCGGCGTCGCGCAAGATCCGGAGCTGACGACCGATACTCACGGTATCGCCATCCAGGCCCCCTTTTTGCGCGGCGACACGCTCAAATTCGTCCGGGTCCGAAAACGCCAGACGGATCATGTCAAATTGCAGGCCCCGCTCGATGTTCCAAAGCGCGACGCGTACGACTTGCCCAGGGCCGTCCACAGACGGTCGACGCGGTTGAACCCCGGAGCGCGTCGCGTCGTTATTCACAATCGGCGACTCGAGAAGCGCATCCAATCTGTCCGCCAGCGGTGGGGGCACGGGATCCGCCACCGACAAGGTGACGAGATCGGAGAAGCTTAGAAACTGCGGAGTCGTGTCGGCCGCCGGCGACGTGGGCTGGCACGAACCGATGCCGGCCAGTACAATCCCGGCCAGAACTGTTCTTACGCCGAATCGCGACGATGTGGGCCTGTTTCTCAGCACTCAGCAATGCCCTCCGGTGTGATCTTCCCATTCCTGACGATGTGGTGTCGATTGGCGGCGGCTTGAATCACCGGGGCTCGAGTCCTCTCATCCGCACCAAACAAGGCCACCTTACTTCGTTCGTAAGCCGCCCGCGTGGGCGAGTCACAAGGCATCGCACAAATCGAATCAACAACTTCCATATCCAGCCCATTTCGGCTTTGCGAAGATCGTAATGCGAAGGCTGGCCAGGCTGAGCAGATTGTTCGATTCGTTGTTCGTTGCGAAGTTTTGCAACCGCTGGGCGTCTTAATCGGCGCTAAACGGGGCTCCTCTCCGGATCGGTACCGCAAGGGATAACGATGCGCATCCAATTAAACGACGAGGACAGCGTACAGGCAGTGAGTCGTGGTTCGGACATCGCGTTCCGG